>CAZVYC010000404.1:0-2525 GCA_964631425.1 uncultured Rhodospirillales bacterium | reverse complement strand
ATCCTGGATTATTCGCGAAAGACGCCATGCCTGGGAGCGCCGGCTTCCAGCCCGCACGTGCGTAGGCCGGCAAGATGCCGGCGCTCCCAGGATAGCCGTTGGTCTTCATGAATAAAACACGCGCTCGGGGCCTGCACGGCGATTTGTTGCCGTGCAGGCCCCGAGCACTTTGAGTAGACGGGAGACTGCCTGAATCAGGACTTCCGGGCGTCAGGACTTCCAGCCGCGCTGCTGAAGCGCTTGCAGCCCGACCAGACCCAGCTGCATCTCATAGCGCGTGCCGGCATTCTCCGGATGGTATTCCAGCCGCCCTCTCTCAAACCACTGCAAGAGATAGCTCCTGCCGCTGCCGTCACCGTTCTGTTCGACGACCTGCTCGGAGATCGGAGCCCCGAGCAACGCGCTGCCGCGGTGCGTTTGCCACCAGCTCAGGAACCGTCCGCTCAGCGAGTGCTGCGTGCTGGGGAAGTAGCGCGCGCCGGGTGCGAGCCCTTGCGTGGACAGCGGATCAAAGTACTCTTGCGTGACCAGGTAACGGGCCAGCGGCGCCGTCTGCACGCGCCCGTTTACCATTTCCAGCACGAAGCGATCCGTGTATTGGACCGTCCGTCCATCTTCTACGAACGGCTCCGTCTGTGGGTAACCGAAGGTATCGACGCCGCCGTAGCGCCTCCAGAAGGTCAGGAAAGCACCGCGCAGGTTGTGGCGAGCGTGCGGGAAATACTGGGCGCCGCAGCAGGCCGGAGGCACCGGGCTGGCCGGGTTGCGGCGCGCCGGTCCGATGATCGTGGCTGTGCTGTCCTGTGGGACGAGCACGTAGCCAGACGTGCCGATCGGTTGTGCAGCCTGGGGATTGGAGCCCAGCGTAAAGGGCGGCCATGCCTGCCCCGTCACCAGATCCCACATGTAGGCGGCAGGTGTGCCGTTCGTCGAATCGCTACCCGGATCGATGCAATACAACCGGCCGGTGTTCGGGTCAATCGTCGCCGACCATCCGCTGTACAGTCCGCCCTTGGAACACGGCGTGCTGCCGCGGGCAACCAGCGTGTCACTGCCGCTATCCACGTCGATGAAGACCCCGGCCTGTCCTCCGCCGGCCTGGGCCACGATCGCCAGACGTTGGTGGGCCGCATCTACGGCGACGACGGCGCTCCCGGCCGGTTGGCGCAAATCGATGCTATCGATCGTCGTTCCGTTGGCGCCGTCCAACACCTGCAGCTGAAGCCGGCCTGCGCTGTTTCGGACCAGGGCATAGATGCGGCCCGTTTGCGAGTCAATGGCCACCGGCGCGGCGCCGCTCGACGCGTCGTAGCCGGCCAACTGAGGCAGGGAGACGGTATTCAAGAGCGTGCCTGAGATCTGGTCGAAGAGATAGAGGGTGTTGCCCTGAAGCGCTACCACCGTGCTATTGGGATCATCGGCCAGCACGAGGTCCGGTGTCACATTCAGGGTGCTCAACAGTGAGCCGTCCGATATGTCGCGTACGGCCAGTCCTCCTTGCTCGGAGATCAGAACCTGGCCGGCCGCGCTGTCTGTCATGAAGATGGGTGCGATTTGCTTCTCCGATGGAATCTGTAGCAATTGTGTCGCTACCACATCGCCCGTGCGCGAGTCCATGACCGTGAGCTTGAAGGTGTCGGATGATGCATTGCCGGCATACTGGTCGGCCAGCACCAGCAGCCGGCCATAGCTCTCGTCAACCGCCATGAACGCGGTATAGGACGTATTGGGATCGGTCCACCTCCGCATCAGCGTCCCCGACGACGTGTCAATCATGCTGACAGCAAAGGCGCGATCCCCTGTTCTCCAGTCGCCGACAAACAGCCGGCCCGTGGTTTGATCCAGGGCAATCGGACCGGCCAGACCCACGGTGTCAAGATTGACGGTTCTGATAAGGCGACCGGTCGCGGCATCAAGGGTGCTGACCGAGGCGGTGCCGGCTCCGCCGTTGCTGTAGATCAGGGCCCTGCCGTGCCCCGAGTCGATATAGATCCTCGGGTAGCCCAGGCCAATCGATACGCGCCGCAAGACGATGCCGGTAGAGGTGTCGACCATGGCTACCTGACCGTCGCCGGCCACAAAGGTGTGCCCGGTAAGTGAGTCGGCGGCGCTGCTGGTGGAGTCCATACCGGCAGGGACGGAGTAGGCATTGAGGGCGGGCACACCAGCCGCCGTGACACGTGCCGGGACATGAGCGAAAGTGGCCACTGCTAGCGCACAGGACAGAACGGCGGAATATCGTAGCAACCGAGTATTCACTTGTTTTTCCTCCCAAGTACCACAGGAGATGCAGCAGATCTCGACACGTGATCACGTCTTTCTGCTTCTCACGATCTCCAGTGTAGGAGGAACACAGAAACTATGCATGATGCAAAACTCACGAAAATGGGAGCAGCGCCATGCCCCGTGCGGCGGTTCTTGACACACCGCTACGGACCGGGAGCTAGCCTGGCTAATTCACGGACGAATGCGGGTGCCTGGCAGCACGGCATGGCTACTCCTGGGACCGCCGGCATCCCTGCCGG
>CAZVYC010000403.1:0-2534 GCA_964631425.1 uncultured Rhodospirillales bacterium | reverse complement strand
AGCGCCCCAAGATGGCCCCACACATTCCGCTGATGCGTTCCCATCTGGCCGAAACACTGGGCATCGCTTCAGACCAGATCAGCATCAAAGCCACCACCACCGACGGCCTTGGCTTCACCGGACGCGAAGAAGGCATTGCCTGCACCGCCGTCGCCCTCATCGAACGAGACTAAGGAGTATCCAGCAAGGCATCCATACGTAATTGCTCTATGGGTGCAGGTGTCTGCTCCTCACGATTGAGTACCGGCCTGGACCCCGCAGCCACTACTGTGCCAATCTGCCGCCCCACTAGCAGAAAATCCGAAAGGGTCGGCGGCTGCACCTCTCGCAGTGTCTCTGCCTCTGGCCCTTGCAACCGCTCACGAAGCCCCATCAGCAACTTGCCGAGGATATTCCGCCCTACCAGCGTCTCAGCATCAGTTGGCTTTGCCCCCCAGAACCCATCACGCTTCGATTCCTCAACAATCGGCTTCTCACCCGTCGAGAGCAGCAATTCACCAAAGCGCTCCCAATTCTGCGCCAGCTTCACATGCAGGCACCAGCGCATAATCTCCACATTCACCTGCTCCCAATCCGGGCGCGAATTCTTCCGATGCGGTTTGCTCTTCATCTTCGCCCCCATCGGACTGGCCTGCCCAATAATCAGCTTCTGCACCTCTGGCAGAAGGGGAAACCGGCATGCCTGATACAATGCCTCGGAGGTCAAGATACGCACAGCATTGACCACCAACGGATAGCCAGCCGCCATATTGGACAGGCCACCAAACGCCTCATGCGTCTTCAGGAAGACAACGCACTCTGGCATGTGATATGTGCTTGTTTCTGCCAGTTGCATCATTAGGATGCTCCTCAATTTGCCCCTTTCAACCTCTATTACTCCTCGCCTGATTCATTATTTGTTTTACGAGGAAAGAGTGGATACCAACCAGCAGCCCTACTCCATAATACCATCGGACAATTATTGGCTATATTGCGATAGGTAACGAAAAAAGTACCAAACCCCCAGGATTCAAGTTTCTCCCACCCAAGAGGGCGTCGAGATTCCCCTGGCTGATGACTAGGCTTGAGAATTCGGGCACCTGCTCTAAAAAATGCTGACTCGACAATATTACGGGCAGCAGGCGATGAAAATAATGTTTCCTCTGCTGGTGTATCAGCCGAACGGGTCAAGGAAGACTTAGACCATCCATTCTTATTGCACCACCAAAGAGTACGCTTAACATACCATCCAGCATCAGGATCATTGCCATCTGCTGTGCTTCTATCAGGCCAAAGACACTCAAACTTATCGCTTCGCTCTCGCACATTATAGTCTCGTAAATTATAAATGATCTTAGCAGGAAAATAACCCACAGAGATCTGTTTTACATCAGCTGCTTGATTTATATGCTTACGAGCGTAAACGTAGCCAGCAAGGTGAGAAACTAATGTACAAACAATCAATTTACAGCCTACTGGAGCGGAGCGGGAAATCCACGCTACAGCATCGCGGCCTTCTGAGGTATCATCGCTTTCCGTCAGATCATAACGCAATCGACTACCAGTATAAATTCCATCATCCAAATATACATACGTAGTAGGAGATTGTTTTCCGCAATCAGCAAGGCTGGTGTCGTACCACTCCTCAAGTATTTCATTCATAATGCCCAAGAGCGCGCCCTGACTTTCTCCTCTTAGCTGTATTTTCAGAAATTGAACACAATCCAGTTCTCGCCGTACGTTTTGAAGGAACGTTCTAGTCAGCTTCTCTTTCATTTCAGGTGTTTGCGCGCTAGACAGATTGGGCATTATCGACCGCCCATCTATAATACCCCACAACAGGAGGGTGTGAAGATTTTCCTTGACCTCTGTTCTCGAAACGTAGAACCGCTTGAGGATTGCATCCATCTCCGCGAGGATGGTCAATTGGTCGAGGTAATCAAATTGCCCAATCCATTTTGAAATATGGTTTGCATCAATGGGGGCAATCTCCCCCTCACGATAGTCTTTGATAGTGTCCACAATAGAATGGATCAAATCCATACGCTTGAAAGCCATGATGCCCTTACCTCTCTCACTCTTCACATATTTTGAAAGCCAGCAGCAAAGCAAGCTTCTGATAGAGTGCTAGGATAGCAGAAGAGCTTCTCTGGGTCAAGAGAGATATGCCAGGTAATTTCCATTATTGGGAACTTGATAACATAAACGGGAACGTGATAGACTATCAGAGGCAGTTTTTTAGCCGCTAGTAAAGAGCAACACCCTTCAAATTATCACCAGCACAGGGGCGGGCATTGGAATGGCAACGACGCTCAAGCAGCTCATAGAGCAGGTGGAACAGCTTGACCCTGCCATGCAGAGCGTGGTGGTAGAGAAATTTCAGCAGGTGCTTGATGAAGCGATGGCTGATGCGCGCTGGGAGCAGCTTCTCAGCAGCCCAGAAGGAAAGGCAGTAGGGCGGCGTCTGGCAGAAGAGGCTCTGGCCGAATACCTGCGCGGCGAGACGGAAGAAGGGGGCTTTTAGGGACCATGAATATGAAGCAATTTATATCTGA
>CAZVYC010000402.1:0-2538 GCA_964631425.1 uncultured Rhodospirillales bacterium | reverse complement strand
GACCTTGATGCGCGTGCCGTCGGTAAGCGGCGAGTCGATCGTTGCTTGATACTCGATTTCGACCGATTGGCCAGGCGCTAGACGCTGAGCGATGACGCGCTCTGAGCCGTAATCGAAGGGTTCATCGCCCACGTCGAGCAGCACGCGTCCCGCAACGCGTGCGCTGCGAGCGACGTAATGCGTGTGCGCGGGCACCGGCAGGAATGCGTGCACGTCGTGCGCGCTCGACGACCCGTTGTTGGCAATGATCGCGCGAATCGTGATAATGTCGGCGGGTTTGGGATGCTCGGGCGCAGCGATCGTGACCATCGTTGCGGTGTTTTGCAGTTGCGGCTCGCTGCGAACCGTGAGCCGCTCCACGTTGGATGCGAGAACCGGCGTTTGATCGGTGATCAGCGCTGCTTGGAAAACCAATTCCGATGCGTCTTCGATGCGCTCGCTGACACGAAAACTGCAGGCAACGCGGCGCTGCGCGTTCGGCGGAAGGTCGCCCAGCGGCGCACCGGCATTTGCCGCAACTGATTCGGATCCCAGTGGCGCGTCATCGACGGTGTCGCTGCCCTCGACCGCCCAGACGCCTGACGGAAACGCAAAACGCACGCGAACTCCGGTCGCCGGCGCGCCGCCAAGATTTGAGAATGCGAATTCGGCGCGAATGATCTCACCCGGTGAGACGGTGCGGCGCGGCGTGACAATAAGGGTGCGCAGCGTCTCCATAAGCGGCGGAGAGCCAGGAGCAAAAACGCCGGTCAGCGCGCTCTCCGGGATGCTGCTGCGCGTAGTCGGTAACGAACTGCGTCGAGCCCCGGCGCGCAAGCGCGTGCGCGGCGGCGAGCGCGACCGCGTCCGAGGGATCGTCCAGCGCATGCGTGAGCAACTGCTGCGAGCGATCGTCGTTGAGCGCCGACACCGCGAAGATCAGATCGCAACGGGCCGACTCGCTCAAACCCGCAAACTCGGCTCCGGCTTGCGTTGTCCAATCCGTACTCGCCTGCCATGGCTCGAGCGGCGCGTGCGCTACTTCAACGGGCTCCTGCGCGCGCGGCGCGAGCCACGCGTAAAGACCTATCGCGGCTCCGATAACGAAGACAATAGCCAGGATAACGAAGATCGCCGTCATGGGCGCGTGTTGGCGAGCTGCGCGCGCACAACGTCGAGTGCCGCGTCGAGCACCGGATACGGACGCCGCTGTAACGCATCGATGAACGCCGTCTCGTCGGAAGAGACCAGTTCGTCGAGCGCGTTCACGAGCATCGCCCGGTAGTTGCCCAAGCCCTCGCCGTCCGCCGGAATGAACCGCGCGAGCGTCGCCCAGGGCAGTGCCGTCGCGATTGGTGCATCGGCAAGGCGATCGCGCAGTGCACGCAGTTCGTCTTCATCGCACGCGCCGTGCAACATCACCGAACCTGCACGCGCCGGCGTAGCCTCATCCGCGTTCACCGAACCCAACAACGATTCAAGCGCTGCACGCGCCGCCGACGTTTCGAGATCGCGGGGCGCGATCACGTAGCTCGGCAGGCGCAGCTTGATGAAGAGCCGGTCGAGTGTCTCGCGCAACGTCTCGCGAACTTCGTGCAGCGCACCATCTGCGCTCGCTCCGACCGCGTCGGGGAAGAACGCGCGAATCGCAAACAGGTGCGTTACGAGCCCTTTGAAGCGAGCTTCAGCCAGGAATCGCAACGTGCGCTCGAGGCGGTCGCGATCGAACGCCACCAGCAATTGCACGCCGCGCAGATCGCTTGCGCTCACCGGCGCTGAGTCGGTCTCCATTTGCGCATGGCCGTTGCCGTTGCTCGGTGCAAGCGAGAGCATCGTGCGCGATGCGATTTCGGCGGGACGCGAAACCGGTGTGGCAGGCGGAAGTTCGACGAAGTCGCCGCCGGCAAGTGCGCGTTGATGCACGCCGCCGAACGCCGGTCCAAGCATGCCGTCAAGGCCGAAGGGCAATCCGGAGATCGTGTTGGCGAATGCGGGCGCGCAACGCACTTTAACTTCGTGCGCCGTGATCTCGTCGACGCGATCGCCGTCGTAAGCAATCCGCACTTTTCGCGTAATCGCTTCGCCGGAAGGCGCGGCGTTGTTGACCACTTCGCGCCAGCGAATCGTCGCTTCAACGCCCGGATCCACGTCGCTGAGCACCAGGCCGCGCTCGTTCGTGAGCGGGGATTGCGCGCCGGCGTCGCGGACCGGCAGATCGTTGACGCTCGTGCTGTTCGGCACGTAGATCAATGAGCCGTGCGGATCGAGCGAAATTTTTGCGCGCCGCGCGGGACCGTCGCCGCTGTTGCGCAGATGCAGAATGAATTCAACTTCTTCACCCGCATCGAAGAATTCGTCGGGCTCGCTTCTGAGCGTGCCAATCGCAAAATTCGGTTCGGCGGTCGTGACGATCGTCAGCGCAGGCAACTGCACCGGCAGCATGGCATCCGCGCTGAGTACGGCTTCGATGCTGACGGGATGCGCTTTGGCCAGGCTGCGCAGCAGGCGTACACCTAAACGCGCTTCGACGGTCGCTCCCGGTAAAACCTCACCGAAGAG
>CAZVYC010000401.1:0-2562 GCA_964631425.1 uncultured Rhodospirillales bacterium | reverse complement strand
GAATGAGCGAGGTATGCATCGCCCTGACCCACGAGGCCGAAGCCGGTTTGCCGTGCAGCATATGCAGGAAATGGCCGCCCACCGTCTCGTCGTCGGTCTCGACCTCGATCCGGCGTCCATTGGTGCTGTAATGATACCAATAACACAGCATCGAGCCGAACGAGGCGATCAGGCGGTCGATGATGTCGCGCGCGCCGGCGACGTTGTGGTCGTCTTTCTCCGGCAAGGCGCAGCCGAGCGCCGAGCAGCCAGTGCGGAGCACATCCATCGGGTGGCTGGAAGCGGGCAGGCTCTCGAGCACGGTCTTGACCGCGGACGGGATGCCCCTCAGCGCCTTCAGCTTGGCCTTGTAGCCGATGAGCTCAGCTGCGTTGGGCAGTTTGCCGTGGACCAGCAGATAGGCGACCTCTTCGAACTCGCAGGCGTTGGCGATCTCTAGGATATCGTAACCACGATAATGCAGGTCGTTGCCCGAACGGCCGACGGTACACAGCGCGGTGTTCCCGGCGGGAACGCCGGACAGGGCGACAGATTTCTTCGGCTTGGGCAGGACTGTGGCTTCGACCATCATGCAGCTCGGACGATATGTGAATGAATTGGCGTCGGCTCTACACGATCGTTCACGGGTTGAACAGAGCGAGTTTTAGCGACTTCCCAGTTGCCTTAAGCGGCGACCGCGGCCGCATGTTCCTCCGCCTTGACGGGCGCTGGCGCAGCGGGATCTCAAGCACGAAGCCGTCACTTCTTTTCGGTATGCCCGGCCAGTTCCACCAGGGTCGCGAGAAACACGGCGCGGCGCTCCGCCGGGATGCGGGCCAGCCGCTCGCGGACAAGGCCGGCCAGGATGTCGTCCGACCCGTTCATGATCGCGAGGCCCTGCTCGGTCAGGCTGACGCGGATGCGGCGGGAATCGTGCGGATCGATGCTGCGCTCGAGCAGGTGCCGATCCGCCAGCTGGTCGAGGTGTTTGGTCACCAAGCTGTTGGGCAGCCGCATCTCCTGGGCGATCGCTCCCGGATGCACCGCGCCTTTGTTGATGCAGTGCAGGATGTAATAGAGGCGAAGATCGATCCCCTGGCGATTCTCCAGAATGGGCGAGAGCTGCTGCACGATGCTCATGTTGAGTCCGTGCATGTTGCGCAGGAATGTCGACGCCTCGCCACGCAGGTCCTGCCGGTCCAATGTGTCTATCTGTTCGCTCACTTCCCCCGAAGCCCCTGACTTCAACCAAACGCGCATGCGCCACATGGGCGCATTTAGAATGTGTCACAATGTTTCTCTGAATAAAACGTCTAAGAGGCGAATGATTCGACTGCACCACATTCCACGTAGAATATGTGTTATTTTTTGTTGTTGCATGAATGACACAACGGGCAAAGACCTTGTATCGATTCGCGTAGGTGCGGTTGACTGCAATTGCGCTTTCCACCAGTTTCCGAGCGGCGAATCGTGCCGAATGCTTGAACCGGGAACGTCAGTTTACGCGATCAGCGGCGCGCGCCCTTGCCATTCTAGGGGAAATAAGTTGCTCGACATGCAAACGCCATCTCGTCATGGTCTCCACGCGCGTCTGCTTGGCGCCTCGGCCATTATTGCCGCCGCTGCGCTGCCCGCCATCGCCCTGCCGGCCTCGGCCCAGACCGCGGCGCAGCCCGCCGCCGGGGATAATACGGGCGGCGGCCTCCAGGAGATCGTCGTCACCGCCGAGCGCCGCGAGGAGAAGCTCCGTGACGTGCCGATCGCGGTCACCTCGATGAATGCCGCCAGCCTCCAGGAACGCAACATCACCGGAATCCGCGACATCAACGGCTTTGCGCCGAACGTCACGATCGTGACCTCGCCCGGCTACCAGACCGAGGCGGACCTTGCGATCCGCGGCGGCGTCACCATCAACCCGGCACCCTACTGGGATCCGACGGTCGGCCTGTATATCGACGGTGTCTTCATCCCCAAGGCAATCGGCAACGTCACCGACCTCGCCGACATGGATCATGTCGAAGTGCTGCGGGGGCCGCAGGGTACGCTCTACGGCCGAAACTCCCTGGGCGGTGCGATCAACATCGTGACCCAGAAGCCGTCCGGCAATTTCGATGGCTACATCACCGCCGGCGCGGGCAATTACGGCTCGACCGAACTGCGGGGCAACATCAACCTGCCGGCGATCGGCCCGCTCAAGATTGCCTTGGCAGGCGTGATGGAAGGGCATGACGGCTACATCAACACCGTCTCCGATCCCTACCACCTCGGCACGTCGTATTTGGGCAGGCTGGACAGCATCAACAGCCGGTCCGGCCGGGTCAAGGCGGAGCTCGACCTTACCGACGACATCTGGCTGAACTATGCCTTCGACGTCAGCTATCAGAAGGACACGCCCAACTATTCGCAGCTGACCCGCGTCGGCACGACGGGCGCGCTCGGCTCCGGACCGGCGCCGCTTCGTGGCCCGATACCGGCCGAAGCCTCGAAGCGTCGACACAACGCCAGCGCCTCGCCATGCCGCGAAACGGCAAGCAGCCAACGCGGAGACTCCGGCAGGCGGAGAAACAGCAAGCCGACAATGGC
>CAZVYC010000400.1:1713-2590 GCA_964631425.1 uncultured Rhodospirillales bacterium | reverse complement strand
AATTCGCGCCATGGCGTGTTCATGCTGACCTTGAAGTGCCGGCAGATCGACTCCAGCGTCTGCGCATAATATTGCGACGAAGATTGCGCCCAGGGTGCGATCACCCCTTCGCGCAGGCTCTTATCGTCGTCCGGCACGACCAGCTCGCCGTCGAAGATGATCTTGACACCGAGCCCGTCGCAGACCGGGCAGGCGCCGAACGGGTTGTTGAACGAGAACAGCCTGGGCTCGATTTCGGGGATGGTGAAGCCCGACACCGGACAGGCAAACTTAGACGAGAAAGTGATGCGCTCGCCGCTGTCGACCAGTTCGGCGAAAGCGATGCCGTCAGCCAAGCCGAGCGCGGTCTCGATCGAATCCGCCAGCCGATTGCCGAGCCCCTCGCGGACGACGATGCGGTCGACCACCACCTCCAGATCGTGCTTCAGCTTCTTGTTGAGCGCCGTCGATCTTGACCCGCTGGAAGCCGCGCTTGCGCAGGTCCTGCAACTCCTTGCGGTACTCGCCCTTGCGGCCCCGTACCATCGGCGCCAGCAACAGAAGACGGGTGCCCTCGGGCAGCGCCATGATGCGGTCGACCATCTGGCTGACCGTCTGGCTCTCGATCGGCAACCCGGTGGCCGGTGAATAGGGAACCCCCACACGCGCGAACAGCAGGCGCATATAGTCATAGATCTCGGTGACCGTGCCCACGGTCGAGCGCGGGTTGCGCGAGGTCGTCTTCTGCTCGATCGAAATGGCCGGCGATAAACCCTCGATCGAGTCGACGTCCGGCTTCTGCATCAGTTCCAGGAACTGGCGCGCATAGGCGGACAGGCTTTCGACATAGCGCCGCTGCCCCTCGGCGTAGATCGTGTCGAAGGCGAGCGACGACTTG
>CAZVYC010000400.1:0-1703 GCA_964631425.1 uncultured Rhodospirillales bacterium | reverse complement strand
CGCGGCAGTTCGACATCGATGTTCTTCAGATTGTGCTCGCGTGCCCCGCGCACGCTGATCGTCTTGTTCATAAGGCCGGGTGGACTCGTCAGAAGCTGGGACTTGAGCCCGCTAATATGGCCCCTCGGAAGACGAAAGGCGACGGGTCGGTTGAACGCAATCAGCGGAACCAATGCCCCCGCCAGCCGGTTCTGCCTCTGGGAACGCAAAGACCAGAAGGGGTAGCCGGTATGCGTCTCCGCCTTAAATCCGTCGACGGTCCGCGCGGCGCCGAAGGTTCCGTCGGTCCAGTAATAAGGTAGGCAATCCACGATGCTGGGGGTCGTGCCGCCGGGCGGCAAAACATCCACGCCCGTCACCAAGGCTGCCGTGCGGCCGGCCGAGCAGGTTCGGGTCTCGATCATCATCCCCTGCTACCGAGCCGAGAAGTTTCTCGAAAAGGCGGTGAATTCGGTTATCGCGCAGACCGAGAGCGACTGGGAGCTGATCCTCGTCGACGACTGCTCGCCGGACGACACCTGGACAGTGGCCTCCCGCTTGGCGGAACGGGACCCGCGCATCAAGGCCTTCAAGCTGCCGGAGAACCGCGGCAAGTCGGCGGTGATGAACTGGGCGGCCGAGCGAGCCAGAGGCGAGTGGATCGCGGTGCTCGACGCCGACGATTGGTTCGTGCCGCACCGTCTGCAGCGCCTGCTCGATGCCGGTGAGTCCGCCGGCGTCGAGATGGTTGCCGACAATCTGGTTTTCGTCGACATCAAGGCCGGCACCGTCGCCGGGACGGCGTTTCCACGCAAGAACGACGTCATAAGCCTCGATCTCGAGTCTTATCTCGCTGCATCCGACCCGACGCGTTCCTTCGATTTCGGCATGCTCCAGCCGCTCATCCGCAGCGATTTCTATCGGGAGAACAGGCTCGAATATTGCGAAGAGGCGCGCGTCGGCGAGGATTTCTATTTCCTGCTCTGCTTCTTCGTCGCGGGCGGCCGAGGGATCGTCGTTGATGAGCCGCTTTACTACTACATCCAGCCCTTCGGGGCGATTTCACGGGAATGGGCTCAGTCCGGCCGCAAGCGCTATCATTTCGAGCAGATGAAAGCCACCAACGACCATTTCATCGAGCAGCTGCGCCCTCGCCTGTCGACGTCGCAGGTCGCGCAGCTGAGGCGGCGCGGACGCGGGATCGATGCCATGATCTGCTACCATCAGCTGCGCGAAAGGCTCGGCGCCGGGGATTGGCTCGGCGCCTGCGCCCAGATGGCAGACGCGCCATCGCTGTTTTGGCCGATGATGCTCCGCCGCATCCTCGAACGCTGCCTCTGGGAAGGCCGGGCGGTCGTGTGGCGATTATCCGGCGGCCGGATGGCTCAGGCAGCTGCAAAGGCGCCACCGCAGTGATCAGCGGGCGGGCGCAGTGAACAGTGGGCGGGATTGACCGGTGAGAAGCGGCATACTCAGGCGCCTTCTTCTATCATCGTTACAATATTTCTTCTTCGCCTGCGGCGGGAGCATCGATGACGTGGTCGAAGCCGGCCCCTTGCTGGTCATTTCTCCTCACCCCGACGATGAAACGCTGGGCTGCGGCGCAGTCGTGGCCAGAGCACGAGCTGCCGGACAGAGCGTGCGCATCATCATCGTCAGCGGGCTGTCGGGTTCCGGCAAGAGCGTGGCTCTGCACATGCTCGAGGACCTCGGCTTCTATTGCA
>CAZVYC010000399.1:0-2604 GCA_964631425.1 uncultured Rhodospirillales bacterium | reverse complement strand
CGCTGGCTGACCCATTTGGCGTGGCATCCTCAGCGGGGGCAGCAGGCACTGGAGACGATTGGCATCTGGCCACGGTTCCAGGGCTGGGCGATCCATGACCGCTGGGCCAGTTATGTGCGCCGTGTCGGCGCCAATGGAATTTCTGCCTCAGGCAGAGGAGGTTGAGAGCAAATGACCTCCAGGACAACGGCTTACCCTCAGCCGAAAGGTGGGAGGTGGACAACAGCATGCCGGTAAAGCAGAGGAGAGCAGAAGGCATGTATGCTCCCGCTCTGCAAGTCCTGTGCGCAGGGTTAGACTGGGACTGTCGAATCCGAGTTCCGTACGATGACGTCCACATCCGCCACACCATGTCTGAAGTGGCGACGCCGGAATACGCATCGGTGATCTTGGGATGCGGAAATACACCAGGGTCATAGCTCTTGGTGGAACGCTCTCTCCGGCGAGTGACAGGCAATGAGCCTGGCAAGGAACAGAAGGAAACCTAAACGCACTGACCGTTTCATGGGCGTAAACGCGGGATCACCTACACGTCGAGAGACGTACGGTGACGGACCCCCCGTAGTACCCGGTTGGTTCGGGGAAGGGGCAGCCCTCGAAAGAGGACCAGAGCGCGCCCGTGAGAAAGGCGCGCAGGGGAGGTATCGGGAAGTTTCATCCGGAAAGGTATGCGGAATGCAAAGTGCCACCACGGTCCTGGAACTTCTTCATGAGCGAGGCAAACGCGATCTGCCTC
Organism: uncultured Rhodospirillales bacterium; assembly: GCA_964631425.1. Taxonomy (GTDB): domain Bacteria; phylum Pseudomonadota; class Alphaproteobacteria; order BOG-932; family Roseiterribacteraceae; genus BOG-932. The sequence goes on along the minus strand of CAZVYC010000399.1, from coordinate 1,868 downwards.
TCAAGCGGGTCTACCGACAACTGTTCAACACTGACCTCTATCTGAGGGCGTATGGCAAAATCTACCGGAACGCTGGCGCCATGACGCCTGGAGTGACGGAAGAAACCGCTGACGCGATGGCGCTGGAGAAAATTGAGGCCATCATCGCCGACTTGCGCTACGAACGGTATCAGTGGCACCCGGCGCAACGGACCTACATTCCCAAAAAGAACGGGAAGAAACGCCCGTTAGGGATGCCCGTCTGGTCAGACAAGCTCTTGGGGGAAGTCATTCGACAGCTCCTGAACGCCTATTATGACCCTCAGTTCAGTCCACACTCCCACGGCTTTCGACCAGGACGGGGATGCCACACCGCGTTGCGGGAGATCTACCAGACCTGGAAAGGGGTCGCCTGGCTGATCGAAGGCGATATCTCCGACTGCTTCAATCGCTTCGATCAGGAGCTGCTCATCAGAGCGTTGAGTGAGCGCATCCAGGACGGAAGATTTCTGCGGCTGATTCGCAGAATGCTTGATGCAGGCTACCTGGAGAAGTGGCAGTTCAATCGCACGCTGAGCGGCGTGCCGCAAGGCTCGATTGTCAGCCCTATCCTCTCCAATATCCTGCTGGACAAGCTGGACCAATTTGTTGAACACGTCCTGATCCCGCAGTACACCAAGGGTGACAAGAGAAGGGTGAATAAAGCCTATGAACAGCTAATCAGTCGGGCCCATTATTGCTTCAAGAAAGGGCAGAAGGAGGCTGCCCAACGGATCCGAAGGCAAGCTCAACACCTCCCTTCTCAAGACACCCACGACCCCAACTACCGCCGACTCTGGTATTGCAGGTACGCGGACGATTTCGTTTTGGGGTTTATCGGCCCCAAAGCCGAAGCTGAGGAGATCAAGCAGCGCCTCAAAGAGTTCCTGCGTGACACCCTCAAGTTGGAACTCTCTGAGGAAAAGACCCTCCTCACACACGCGAGGAGTCAAGCAGCAAAGTTTCTCGGCTACGAGATCACCAGCCTGCAAGAGAACCACAAACGGACCAAGAACCAAGCGCGCGGAACCAAATGCCGCAGTATTAACGGACAGATTGGCCTGCGCGTACCCAGAGCGGTACTGGTAGACAAGTGCAACCGCTACAAACGGCGTAACAAGGCCATCCACCGGGCGGAACTGCTGAACGAGAGTGACTACACCATAGTCGTAACCTATCAGCTGGAATTCCAGGGCATCGCCAATTATTACCGTCTGGCCTACAACCTGCACACCCTCCACCACCTGTGTTGGGTGATGGAGCAGTCGCTGACAAAGACGTTGGCGCACAAGCACAAGCGGTCAGTCCAGACGATCTTTGACCAGTACAAAGCCACCCTGGACGTAGCCGGCACCCCGTATCAAGGGCTACAGGTGGTAGTGCCACGCGAAGGAAAGCCGCCGTTGATAGCCACTTGGGGCGGCATCCCGCTGAAATGGGATGCCAAGGCAGACATCAAGGAACCACCACCCTTTTGGTGGAATCGTCGCACCGAACTGGAGCAACGGCTCCTAGCCCAGGTCTGTGAGGCATGTGGGGCAACCTCCCTCACAGACAGAATCGAAGTGCATCATATCCGCGCGTTAAAGGATTTGAAGCACTACACGGGTCGGGAACCGCCGCTCTGGGTCAAGGTTATGGCCGCCCGACGACGGAAAACGCTCGTCGTGTGTCGGACGTGCCATATGGACATCCAATACGGACGACCAAAGCGACGGAAAGCAACACGCTCATGAACGGATTTGACCGACGATGCTGGAGAGCCGGATGCCTGGAAACTCGCACGTCCGGTTCGGTGGGGGGCCGAGGGAAAAGGGCTGCCTGGCAGCACCTCGCCCGCGGCCTACCCG
>CAZVYC010000398.1:0-2617 GCA_964631425.1 uncultured Rhodospirillales bacterium | reverse complement strand
GCCTACGGCATTGTCGAGGGCGTCGTCGTGGATACACATGTCGGGCGTATCGCGCGCCGCCTGGGCCTGACCGCAAGCGATGACCCGGCCAGGGTGGAGGCCGATCTGTTGGCCTCTTTGCCGCCCGCCGAGTGGTTGCACTTCGCGCACCAGGTTATCCTGCACGGTCGCTCCGTCTGCAAGTCGCAGCGACCTGCCTGCGAAGAATGCGTGCTGAGCGATGTATGTCCGTCGTCCACGGTGGCGACCATTGCCGCCACGTGAACGCACACGAGTCACCGCGGGAGAATAGCGCCGGGACCGCACCCTCTCCGCGGGCCGCCGGTGAACCCATCGCTCCCGCGGCTCCGGAGGGTAGCCAGGGCGCCGGCCGGCGAACGGTTGCTGTTGCCGCGGTGAGCGCCGTGATCGTACTCTTTATAGTTCTCTCGCCATGGCCATTGCTTGAGAAGCTGCGCCTGGTCGGTTACGCTTGCTGCGCGCAGGCGCAGGCGCGGACGCTGCGTATCGGCGGCGAGTACATGCCCCTCGATGCCCGCGACGCCGGCATCTACCTGGCCTTTCTGCTTGGACTGGGTATGGCACTTGTGGTGGGCCGGGTGCGCAGCGTGCGCTGGCCGCCGGGCAATCTGGCCGCCTTGCTGGGCGGGCTGTTCGTGGCGATGGTACTGGACGGTATCAACTCCTCTTTCGAGACGCGTGGGCTGCACGGCCTGTATCACACCACCAATGCGCTGCGCGTGATCACGGGCGTGGGCGCCGGCATGGCTCTGGCTCTCCTGGGCCTGCCCCTGGTCAACCGCGTCATCTGGCGTACGCCGGATAACGACGCCGTGGCGTCCGACTATGGCGAGTTGGCCGGCTTCATCGTCGCGGCCGCCGTCCTGATCGGAGTGCTGCTGGCTCCGCCCGCGCGTCTCTTCTACCCGCTCTCAGTGTTATCCGTCATCGGCGTGCTGATCGGCTGGGCCTGCATCAACGGAGCTGTGGTAGCCGTGGCGACGCGCCGGGAGCACTCGGCCATTACCCTGTCCGACGGCGCGCTATTCTTGCTCGCAGGCGTCGCGCTGAGTCTGGTAGAGATCTGGATCGTCGGCACCATCCGCGCCGCGACCAGCCACTGACGTGGAAGTGCGCCGCCTGACCCTGAAGGGTGCCACATCCGGCTTGAGCCGTACGTTCCTGCCATCCGGGGTCCCCTCTGGGGCGGCAGCCTCAGGCCGTCCGCGCCGCGACCGGCCATCGATCAGGATGGAAGCGCTCCACGCTCCCGGGCCACTTCCAGCAACATCTCCTTGAAGGCGGAGGCGGCACGAGGCAGGCGCCGGTCGCGCAGATGAACGATATGCCAGTCGCGGCGGATGGGCAGGCCTTCCACGTCCAGCATAATGAGCGTGCCGTGAAGCAGTTCCATGCCGACCGATAGCTTGGAGAGCAGGGCTACACCCAGGCCCGCGGCCACGCCTTGTTTGATGGCCGCGCTGTGGCGCAGCTCCATCGCGATACTGGGGCGCAGGTTGTGATCGGCGAAGAGACGCTCGGTGTCGGCGCGCGTGCCCGACCCGACCTCGCGGACCAACACCGGATAGTCGCCCAGATCGGCAAAGGGGATCTGCGTGCGCTCGGCCAGGGGGTGCGACGGCGCCGCGGCGACGATCAATTCGTTCTTCATGAAATCGGTCACCGTCATGTCGTCCATCTCTTCAGTGGGACCGAGGATGGCAAGGTCCATCCTGTTGCGGCGCAGCGAGTCGGCAGCGCGCGACCAGTTCACGACATCGAGAGCCAGGGAGATGCCGGGATAGAGGCGATGGAAACGGCCCAGTAGGGCTGGTAGGACGTAGGTGCCGACCGTTGTGGTGGCGACCACACGCAACGTGCCGTGTTCCAGGCCTTCGATCTCGTCGAGCGCGCGGCGCGTCTCCGATACCATGTGCAGGATCGCCTCGGCTCGCTCGCGCAGTTCCTGCCCGGCATCGGTCAGATAGATACGCCGCCCCACCTGCTCAAAAAGCTGGTGGCCGAGCGAGGTCTCCAGGTCGCGAATGCGGGCCGAGACGGACGGTTGGCTAATGTGCAGTGTCTGCGCCGCACGGGTAAAACTGCCATGCTCGACGACCGCCATGAAGAGCTCTAACTGGTGCAGGTTCATGTCTGTTTCTACCCTCTGTACACCCTATCTGCTCATTTATAGCCCATACACTATGATACTCACAAGAAATTGGTATTGGACATTATGGATTGTGGATGTCACTATAGCCTTATAGCTGGACAGGCAATACTGACCCGTGTGCACGAAGGAGCGCGACGATGCGTATCACTATCGACGGCATGAATCTGGAGACGGCCGCCTACGCCGAGGGCGAGGGCATTAGCTTCACTTTTTTCAGCGACGACGACGATTGGGGCATGGCGTTGAGCGAGACTCTCTCCGACGAGACGCGTGTGCTGGCGTTGCGCCGCGGCGGTGAAGACCTGCCCGTGCGCGTCCGGCAGCATGAAGTGACGCCGCCGTACTCCCGCCGCTTCAGCGGCGCCATTCATCGCCACAGCGTGGAGCTCGAGCAGGTCGACGCGAACGTCGTTCCATTCCCGTTTCTTGCCGCGCAGTATAGCG
>CAZVYC010000397.1:0-2636 GCA_964631425.1 uncultured Rhodospirillales bacterium | reverse complement strand
GCATCTTCGGGCCCGGCCGGCAGGCCTGGGCCTGGCTCGGCCATCCCCGACGGTCATGGCATCCAGGGGCCGACGCGAGCGAGCGGGAGCCCGTGCCGGCGGACTCGGTGGTCCCTCCCGCACCGAGAGAGCATCAGTCCGCCGGCCGTCGGCCGGGTGCATGTCGGCGTGCCCCTCCCGTGCACCTGCGATGCGAAGAACCCGCCGGTGTTCTCGTCACCTCCCGGGATGTCCTATATTCCACTGGTGGGTTCCGTTCCCTCGCCGGCGATATGACCCGTTCCCGCCGAGGCCGGCGGCCGATCTCAGGGAAGACGACGACATGCCCAGGACCATACCCACCGAGCTGCGCTACCTCTCTGCCGCGGCCTCCGTCCTCCTCGCCACGGCGGCCCGATCGGCCCTCGACCCCGACCTGGGCGACAGCAACCCCTTCCTGATCTGCTATGCCGCCATCGCCCTGAACGCCTGGTTCGGCGGGCTCGGGGCCGCCTTCCTGGCCCTCGCCCTCAGCGGGCTCTCGGCCGCCTACTTCTTCATGCCACCCCGCGGCTCGCTGGCGATCGCCGGGGTCGGCGACCGGCTCGGTCTCGTCGTCTCCGCCCTCAGCGGGCTGGTCGTCGCCCTGCTCGCCTGGTCGCTCCGAGAGGCCCTGCGCCGAGCCGAGGCCGGCGAGGCGGAGGCCCGGCGGGCGCTGGCGGCCGAGCGGGACCAGCGGGTGCGGCTCCGCACCACCCTGGCGAGCATCGCCGACGCCGTGATCACGGCCGGCGCCGACGGCCGCGTCACCGGCCTGAACCGCGCCGCCGAGCGATTGACCGGCTGGGCGACGGATGACGCGGTCGGGCGGCCGCTGGGGGAGGTCTTCCGCACCGTGGATGAGCACACCAACCGGACCGCCGACCTGCCCGTCGCCGACGTCCTGGGCAGCGGGGCCGTCCTGCGGTCCGGCGACCACGTCATGCTCGCCTCCCGCGACGGGCGGGCCCGCCCGGTGGAGCACAGCACCGCGCCGATCCAGGGGGACGACGGCCGGATCACCGGCATGGTCCTGGTCTTCCGCGACGTCACCGAGCGGTGCCGGGCCGAGCGGGAATTGCGGGAGAGCGAGGAGCGGTTCCGCCAGCTCGCCGAGAACATCACCGACGTCTTCTGGGTCGCCGACCGCCGCCGCGGGGGGATCGTCTACGTCAGCCCGGCCTACGAGGCGGTCTGGGGCCGGCCCCGGAGCGGCCTCTACGCGGACCCCCGCTCGTACCTGGAGGCCGTCCATCCCGACGACCGGCGCGGGGTCCTGGCCGCCATGAGGCGCCTGGGGGAGGGCGAGTGCATCGCCGCGGAGTACCGGGTGGTGCGGCCCGACGGGTCGGAGCGCTGGGTCTGGGACCGGGGCTTCCCGATCCGCGACGACGAGGGCCGCGTGGTGCGGGTGGCCGGGATCGCCGAGGACATCACCGAGCGGAAGGGCGCCGAGCGGGCGCTGCGGGAGGCCGACCGCCGCAAGGACGAGTTCCTCGCGACACTGGCGCACGAGCTGCGCAACCCCCTGGCGCCGATCGCCGCCGCCCTGGAGCTCATGAGAGGGCGGGTCGGCCCGGATGTCGAGGAGGACCGGGCGATGGCCGACCGGCAGGTGCGGCACATGGCGCGGCTGATCGACGACCTGATGGACGTCTCTCGGATCGGCCGCGGCAAGGTGGCGCTCCGCAAGGAGGTGATGGACCTTCAGGCGGTCGTCGCCCGGGCGGCCGAGGCCGCCGGCCCGCTGATGGCCGAGCGGCGGCACGAGCTGACCGTCTCGTCGCCCGGGGGGCCGGTCCTCCTGGAGGCCGACCCGACGCGGCGGGAGCAGGTGGTCACCAACCTGCTGCACAACGCGGCCAAGTACACCGACCCCGGCGGGCACATCCGGCTGAGTGCCGGGCGGGAGGATGGCCTGGCCGTGGTGCGGGTCCGGGATACGGGCATCGGGATCGAGCCGCGGAAGCTGCCGGAGGTCTTCGGGCTGTTCGTCCAGGTCGAGCGGCGGACGGACCGGTCGCGGGGCGGGCTCGGGATCGGCCTGAGCCTGGTCAGGAGCCTGGTGGATCTGCACGGCGGCTCGGTGGAGGCGCACAGCGAGGGGCCGGGTCGCGGCAGCGAGTTCGTCGTCCGGCTGCCCGCCCTCGCTCGGGTGCCGAGGCATAGCGGTCGGCCCGCCTGCGAGGCTCGCCCCCGATCGGGCGGCGGGATGCCGCGCCGGCGCATCCTGGTGGTGGACGACAACGTGGACGCGGCCGCCGGCGCGGCGCGGCTCATGTCCCGGTTCTGGGGCCAGGAGGTCCGCGTCGCCCACGATGGCCCGGACGCCCTGGGGCTGGCGCGCTCGTATCGGCCCGATGTGGTGCTGCTGGACATCGGGCTGCCGGGGATGGACGGCTGCGAGGTGGCCCGTCGGCTGCGCGGCGTCCCCGAACTGGGCGACGCCCTGCTGGTAGCCGTGACCGGCTGGGGCCAGGAGTCGGACCGGGAGATGTCGAGGCGGGCGGGGTTCGACCATCATCTCGTCAAGCCGGTCGAGCCGGAGGAGCTCAGGGTGCTGCTGGCGGGGTCCGCGGGACCCAGGGACGAGGCACACCGATCCCGACCGCCGGCAC
>CAZVYC010000396.1:0-2637 GCA_964631425.1 uncultured Rhodospirillales bacterium | reverse complement strand
TTTCTTGACCCGCTCCATGCGATATTGGCTGATACCGACCGTTATTGCTGCGGCAACTTGGATCCGCCCGGCATCTCTCTGAAAGGAAATTATTTTTTCCGGTATCGGAATAACGCGCGACCGGAGAACGTCCACTTCGGGACATTTTGACGGAGTGTAACACCAGTGGGTTCGGAAACCATGATCCCGACCTGGACGGAGGCTACCCGTCCCGATGGGCTCTTTATATTCCTGAGACGAGCGCGCCGCGATTGGCTGCTGGGCGCCGGTATCGTGCTGGCTGGCGTGGGGATCGCGAGCGTCCTGGCTTTCACCTTGCCGTCCTATTGGCGGGTGCAGATCACGGTGATACCAGTCTCGAGGAGCAGTTCCGGCCTGCCCAGCGTCGGCGGATTCGATCTCAGCGTGGTGTCGGGCCTGCTGGACGGTGCCGGTGCCTTGCTCGGGCGACCGTCTTCGAACGAGGACGAGGCGTTGGCCGTTCTGGGCTCGCGAGAATTATTCGACACCTACGCGACCCGCGAAAACCTCCTCCCCGTGCTGTACGCGAGCAAGTGGGACAGCGCGAGCAAGAGCTGGAACGTCACCGGGTCGAGTGTGCCGACGCTGGACCGCGCCTACGAGCTGTTCAACGACAGTGTCCGGGAAATCAACCTCGATCGCCGCAGCGGCATCGTCACGATGAGCATCACCTGGAAGGATCCGGCGCTGGCCGTGAAATGGGCGCGCGATCTGGTCGAGCTCACCAATGAGCAGCTCCGCCAACGGGCGATCGAGCAGGCGAAGCAGAATATGACCTACCTCGCGGCGGCGATCCGCGACGCGCAAAGCCAGGACAGCACCAGCGCACTCGCCTCGGCGATGCGCGATGCGAAAAGCCAGAACGCTACCAGCGCGCTGAATTTGGCGCTCGCTTCGGCTTACGAGAAGACGCTGCAAGGCTATGTGTTCGCCAACGGCCACGTGGAGTACGCGTTCCGCATCATCGATCCGCCGACCATTCCCGATCCCCGCCAACGGGTCCGGCCGCAGCGGATATTGCTTGTCGCGCTCGGGTTCATCCTCGGCTGCGTGCTCGCTGTCGCGGTGATCCTATTCCGCACCCTAGGCGAGCGCGACCGGGCGGCTCCGTGGGCCCGGGCCGCTTCAATAGCACGATCACCGTGGCACAGCGCTTGACCGACGATCTGCGGGTGATCCGGGGCGCCGTGCCCGGCCCGTCGCTTGCCGCAACCAGCCTGCTCGGGGCGCTGCTCTTCGCGTTCGGGCCGGTGATCTATGCGGCGCCGCTGGCGGCGGCCACGCTGCTGCCGGCAGCAGCGCTGGCGGCATGGTGGTTGGCGGCCGGGCAGGACCAGGGCGATCTTCGTCGCGATCTCATGCGGGCCTGGGTATGGGTTCCGTTGCTGCTACTGATGGTCGCCTCGGCTTCATGGTCGATGGCGCCGGCGGCGTCGCTGATCCTGGCGGCACGGCTGATCGGACTGGCGCTTTGCGGCATCGTCCTGGCGGGCATATTGGGACGCTTCAGCCCGGAGGCGATCATCCGGTTGGCGGTGCCGCTGGCCTGGGGCCTGTGCGCTGCTTCGGTCATTGTACTGGCCGACCTGGCGCTCGGCTGGCCGCTGGCGCGCGCCATGGCCATGCACCACCGACCGCCAGTCCTGCCGATCACCGACCCCCATATCTATTCCTATAGCTATAGCCGGGGCAACGCGTTCCATGCGATCGCGCTGGTACCGCTGGCGATCGGCCTGTGGCGTGGCGGCCGAAGGCGTCTGGCCGCGGTGCAGTTGATCCTCGGGGCGCTGGCCATCCTGTCCTGCGCCCAGCTCGCGGCGAGATTGGCGCTGGGCTGCGGAATCGGCGCCGGGGCGCTGGTGCTGGCGGCGCCGATGCTGCGCTGGCTGCTGCCGGTCGCACTGGTTGTGCTGGGCACCCTGTTGCCTTTGGCGTTGCCGTTGGACCTGGCACCCGCCGAGTGGTGCTGGCTGGTCGAGCACAAGCCGAGCGCCACGGAGCGGATCCTGATCTGGAATTTCGTCGACCGGAAGATCCGCGAGCGGCCAATCCTGGGCTGGGGGCTCGATGCTTCACGCCGGATGCCGGGTGGAAAGGAACGGGTGTGGGTTACGACCTGCGATGCGCCGCCCGATGCTCCGTTCCCGTCGATCAACAGCGAGGTCTTGCCGCTGCACCCCCATAATGCGGTGCTGCAGATCTGGCTCGAACTGGGCGGTGTGGGTGTTCTGGCGGCGCTGTTCGGGCTGATCGCATCGCTCTGGCGATTCTATCGCGCTCATCCGGGCCGGTCGGCGGCGGCGCTGACCGCTATGGCGGCTGCTGCCCTGCCGGCGGCGCTGATTAGCTTCGGAATCTGGCAGGGGTGGTGGCTGTCGGTGCTGCTGTTGAATGCGGCGATGGGCATCGGCCTAGCACGCCTGCCCGCCGCTACAGCGCGGTAAGGGTGCTTGCTGGAGAAGATGCCAGTGGATGAAATCCGACGGAAGAGTCCGGCAATCTCCTCCTGCGCCCTCACCCTCCCAGCCCTGCGGGCTGGGCCCCTCCCTCTCCCGCTGTCGCGGGCTACGGCATTCACACATCTCGTCTTGCGCGATTGGGTGAGGTCTGATTCGC
>CAZVYC010000395.1:959-2640 GCA_964631425.1 uncultured Rhodospirillales bacterium | reverse complement strand
ACCGGAAGATCCGACCACGCTCTATTATTGGTTACCGGCATATTGGCAAAACGTCGAATAACGCTCGGTATCATCTCCGACACACACATGCCGCGATTCGGCAAGGCGCTGCCGGCGGCACTACGTAGCGGTTTGCAAAGAAGCGGCGTTGACTTGATCGTGCATTGCGGCGACATGACGGACGCGATGGCGATTCCGATCTTTGAATCGCTCGCCCCGCTCGAAGCGGTTGCGGGGAACAACGACCCGCCCAATCTCGTCCATCGCTTTGGACGTAAAAAGATTCTGGAGTTCGGCGACGTGCGCATCGGTATGGTGCACGGTCATGAAGGTATCGGCCGCTCCACGCTGGCGCGGGCCCAAAGCGCATTCGCGAAGGAGCGCCTGAACGCCGTCGTGTTTGGCCATTCGCATGTGCCGTATTGCGAATGGCACGACGGGTGTTTGTTCTTTAATCCCGGTTCGCCGACCGATAAGCGGCGGCAACCAAACTACTCGTACGGCATCCTTCGTATTACCGGCGGAGAGATCACGCCAAAACTGTTTTTTTATGCAGACAAGTCGCCTTAATTGGATGAGTGAACGATGACAAGCACGACCGAGAACGAGATTCGCGAGCTCGAAGAAAAACTCAAACAGGCGGATATCGTCGCGGATCCCGATCTGCTCGACGAAGTTCTGGTCGACGGGTTCTTCTTTACCGCTCAGGACGGAAGAGTTTTTACGAAGGAGCAAGTTCTCCAAGCGCACCGCCCCGCCGGCGCGCGAAAATTCACGACCTATGAGACGAGCGATCTTCGAATCGCGGAGTTCGGTAACGGGGCGGTCGTTACGGTGCGCGTTGATCTGGCCACAAACGGTACTCAAGTCGCGTTGCTGTTCACGCGTTTTTGGTTAAAACGGGACGGACGCTGGCAGATTGTCGGCGGAAGCGCCGTTCAGCTAGAACACTCGCACTAACGGCATTGGTTCGCTCGCCTTCGGCAGCGCCGCTGCGAGCGAATCGTAGATGTCACGCGCGATGACGCCGCGTGGACGAGCTGCTTCGGCGTGTTTTCCAGCCAGGCCGTGCCAATAGGCGCCGGCGCGCGCGGCATCCACGGGCGCCAAGCCTTGTGCGAGCAGCGTTGCAATGATCCCGGACAGTACGTCGCCCGTTCCCGCGGTTGCCAACGCCGGCGTACCGGTTGTATTGATATGCATCGTCGTGCCGTCGTAAATAAGCGTCGCGGCGCCTTTGAGCAACGTGGTTATGCCGGTGCGATTGACGAACTCGCGCAAGCGGTCCACGCGCTCGTCTTCTTTGACGGTACCTTTGCCCGACAGCCGCGCGAACTCACCTGCGTGCGGCGTCAAAACGATCTTTTTTCCGCGCAGTGCTTCGAGGTTTTTCGCAAAGTGGAATAACGCGCTCGCGTCCGCGACGATTGCGAGCTCGGTTTGCTGCGCCATGCGCCGGACGATGTCGCCGGTGCGATCGTCGAGCGCAAGTCCGGGACCCATGACGATGGAGGAGCATCGCTTCGCAACCTCCAGCAGATCGTTCACTACTTCGTCCGCGCTTGAATCGGGATCTATCGTAACGACGACTTGCTCCACCAAGTGCATCCGTAACGGTAGTGCCGCAGCTTGTGGAGTCGCCGTCGTAACATAACCTGCGCCGGCGCGCGCCGCACCCATC
>CAZVYC010000395.1:0-949 GCA_964631425.1 uncultured Rhodospirillales bacterium | reverse complement strand
CACCCATCGACGTCAAAATCGCTGCGCCGGGAAATTGCTGCGAACCGGCGATGACCAGCGGCGCGCCCGAGCTGCGTTTGTCTGAAGAGTCCCCACGTTGCGGCAACAGCTCGAGAAATTCCGGGTCGTCCATCGCCCAAAACTCGGCCGGCTGCGCCTGCAGGATGTCTTTGGGCAAGCCGATGTCGGCGAGCCATAGTTCTCCAACGTGCCACCGTCCGGGCGTGAGAAGCAATCCTGGTTTCAGCGTGCCGAGCGTTACCGTAGCGGTTGCGTGCAACGCCGGTTGTACGACGATGCCGCGTTCGCCGTCGACACCCGGCGGAATGTCGATTGCGAGCGCCGGAACGCCGGAGGCGTTGATCGCGCTCAGAACAGGCGCGTACATCTCCGGCAATGGTAAGCGGGCGCCGGTACCAACCAGTCCGACGATAACCAAACCGCAATCGGCGATTGCAGCGGTTGCCGAAACTTCGGTTTCCGGAAACGGCTGCACGAGCACGCCCGCGGCTTGCGCGCGTTCCTCAGCGTCACGGCGCGCGTCCGACGGCTGGCCGGCTGTCTGTGCATAAATGACGCGTTCGTACGTGTCCAAGAGTGCGAGCGCGGCGAAGGCGTCGCCGCCGTTATTTCCCGGACCGGCAAACGCGACGATCTTCGATCCCTGTGCGTACCGCTTCGCCACGTCGGCAATGCGTTCGCCTGCAGCGCGCATCAGCGTAACGGCGCCGACGCGTTCGGCGGCCTTCGCATCGGCGATGCGCATTTGCTTTGGCGTGAGGACGTACATTAGCTGTTGCCCTCCAGGACGACGACCGCGGCAGCCATCGACGCGGTGTGCGTAATCGTCAGATGCACGCTGGAAACACCGCGCAGTTTGAGAAGGCGTTCCGCTTCGCCGTAAAGACGGATGATTGGTTTGCCGCTGCCTTCGTGCGAAACGCCGACG
>CAZVYC010000394.1:0-2647 GCA_964631425.1 uncultured Rhodospirillales bacterium | reverse complement strand
AAAACGCTGTTCGCTTGGAGGGTTTGGTTTCGCGAAACCAAAGATCAAGGTGGCAAGTCAGCCTTGGGTTTTGGTTTCGCGAAACCAAAACGTAGAGAGATGGGACAAGTGTAGAGTACGGTTTCAGTTTAGGCATTGCTACGGTGTAGCAGACAGCATCCATTGCTCGGGACACAAGCACGAGCAATCGTGTCTCATGGCGCACCATAGGCTCATTGAGTTCTGGACCAGATCAGCTTCGACGAATCAACGGCGTGCGGTGCCCAAACCGGATTTTGTGCTGAATCTTTCACTGCGTTTTACAACAAGCATCCAAAGAGATTCAAACCCTTGGGTCTGGTGGTTCATCTTCCGTGAGGGGGTTTTTGGATGGCGCACCAACACTCAGCATGTAAATTGCTGAGAAGGAACCCCGGATGGAGCAGAAAAGGCCCTGCTTTGCAAGCGCAGAGTGTCTGTTGTAGTCTGCAAGCAGCCACAAAAGTTCAATTGGGAAAGGAGAGGCGCGCGCTTCCTCAAGTTGAAGGTTGAGGATCCCGCGCTGCACATGCAATGGAGACTCAGACGCCGATGACGAAAGTCATCAGTATCTACACCCACAAAGGAGGTGTGGGCAAAACCACGACGGCTGAGAACCTGGCGCACATTCTGGCATCGGCTGGTCGCAAGGTGGCCCTGGTTGATACCGACCGAGAGGCCCATGCCAGTAACTTGCTCCATGTTGACAAGATTCCGTTGAATCAACGCTTTACCCTCACGCACGTGGTGTGTGAGGGCCTCCCGCTGCTCAAGGCGATGTATCAGGCCCGCGAGAACCTTTGGGTGGTGCCAGCGGACTCGAATATGAACACGGCCTCGGAATTCATCCTCAAGCAGCAGGTGCCTGAGATCATGCGTGATCGCTTCCAGGAGTTGATGGCAGCCCTTGCGCCCCCCCCAGCGCGCAGTTTACCGTGGCAAGACTCCCCTGCCATCCGCATCTGGGATTTGAAGGTCGCTCAGGAGACACTCCCCAGCCAGACGCTGGAACAGCCAGACTATCTGGATTATTTGATTGTGGACCATGCGCCTAATCCCGGCGCCCTGGGCGATAGTTTCCTGCGTATCACGCAGGAAGTATGGTCGCCCCTCATCCTTGAGCCATTGCCATTTCAGGGATTGGCAGCGATGGTCCTGCTGCTCAAAGATCTCTTCAAGCAGGACCCAGAACGGGAACCTAGGCTGAATATCATTCCCTATAAGGTGGCGCATAATCGTAATATCTCCACCTCGCTGCTGGCGCAGCTGCATCTGTACTTCCCCGGACAAGTAGCCCGCACTATCCATGACTCCGGTGATATCCCAGATGCCCAGGGAGAACAGCCACCCAAGACGGTTTTCGAATACAAGCGTTCCTCCAAAGGAGCGAAGGAGTTAGTTGAGCTGGCATTGCAGGTGGAAGGCTACCAGGGCCAACTCAAAAATGGACCAGAATGCGGCATCTGCGACCAAATCAAGACCTTTGCAGAAGAGCAACTGGCAGCAGCAAGAAAGGCTTGAGCAAACATATGGCAGGAAAAGGAAAAGAATCGCCGACCCCCCTTGGGCCAAAAGGAAGCGCCCGTGTTGCCAATGTCCTGGATAAACTGAAAGCAACCGGTAACGTCCCAGGGTATGCCCCAGAGCAAGTCGGCGCAGAAACGCATAAAACAGATGAACCTGGAGTGATCTGGGTCGAAGTAGACCATATTCTCGACAGTCCTTACCAGCACGGCGAATTGATCGACCCGGCGGAGTTCCAGGCACTGGTAGAGAGTATCCAAAAAGAGGGGTTTCTGGCAGCGCTCAATGTCAATGAACATCCGAAGCGGGCAGGGTATTATATTTTGACCGCCGGTGGTCACCAGCGACGAAACGCGGCCAAAGCCGCTGGGAAAGCCAAGATCCCCGTCTTCGTGGAGCCAGCCCTGGACCCAATTCGCCTGGCATTTCGAGCTGCCAAAGAAAATGCGGTCCAGGTGAATCGGAACCCGGTGAACCTGGGCTATTTATTCTTGCAGATACAGGACGAATTTAGCCTTACCCAAGAAGAGATCGCCGAAGAACTGGGGAAAGATCGGAACTTCGTCAAGACGTGCATTACAGCGGCGAAGTCAGATCCTGACATCCAGGAGTTGCTCACCAAAAAGCCCGACAGCCTACGCGCTATGACCTACCTGCGTCGCCTGGACACGCCCGAAGACCGGGCACCGATTATTGCCAGGTTACTTTCAGGGGAAAGTACGACAGATGGGGTGAAAGCGGAGGTTGAGGCAATTCTCCAACAACGCCAGAGCAAGGACTCCGTTCTCCAGGGTAGTACTGCTGAAGGGGTCGCCGAGAGAAACGGGCGCATCGAAGCGCCTCAGCAGGAAGTCCCTGACGTCGCTGATTCATCGCTTGCTGCCGGAGCAACAGGGAGAGCAGACAATGGAAGGGATGGTGCGGGGCCGCAACGGCTCGCCCTCCCGCCGAGGGGCCCTTCTGGTGGGCACTCACTCCTGGAGGAGCAGCTGGGAGACCCCGCAGCAGTTCAAGGAACGGGCGCTGAGGAGGATCCTGGTGTGTACGAACGCCTGGGGAAGCTGAGGGATATTGTCAGCCGATTGGAGGCCTATAAGCGGATGCG
>CAZVYC010000393.1:0-2673 GCA_964631425.1 uncultured Rhodospirillales bacterium | reverse complement strand
AACGTGGTGGGCTTCGAGTACGACAAGGTCTACGCCAACGGGCAGACGCCGGCAACCCTGACCGTGCTGGCGCAGTCGCCCACGTGGGACCAGCACGGCAATCCCGACATCGCAGACACCACGGTGTACACGGCGGCGAGCGGCGCCCTCGTCTTCTCCGCCGGGTCCATCCAGTGGTCCGATGCCCTGGACAACTTCGCCTGGCCCGGCTACGAATGGGGCACGGTGCAGGGGCTGGACAGCCGGGTGCAGCGGATCACGGCCAATGTGCTGGCCCGCCTCGGCGGTACCAGCCCGCCGGCCCTGCCGCCGGTCGGGTCCGGCCCGAATCTGGTGACCAACGGCGGCTTCGAGCAGGGCAGCGCGCCCTGGCAGTTCGTGGTGCCGGCGGGCGTCTCGGCCACCCTGAGTCTGGATACCGCGACCGCGGCCGAGGGGACGACCTCGGCCAGCATCCAGATCCCGCCGGGCCAGCCCGCCGGCCCACCGCTGGCCCTGACCCAGAGCATCCAGGGCTACGACGCGACGGTGGGCGAGACCTATACGCTGCGCTTCTGGGCGCGGGCCACGACGCGGCGAACGCTCACGGCCCTGCTGACGGGCGGGACCAGCGGCGCCGCCCTCGCCGCGACGGTCACCCTGACGACGACCTGGCAGGGCTACGAGATGACGCTGGTCGCCCCGGCCACCGAGCCGACCGCCACGCTCAGCCTGAGCCTGGACCCCAGCGCGGCGGGCACGGCCTGGCTCGATGGCGTCGAGCTCGTCGCGGGCGGCCCGGCGGTCCCGTTGGCCGGGGTGTCCCCCACGGCCCCCTTCTGGACCGGCTGGACGCGAGTCAACTACTACAACCAGACCCTCGACGGCGTGATGTGCGGCGCAGACGGTATCTGCACGCTGGCCGGTGGGGGAGGCCTGCGCCTGCGGGCCGCCGCGGGCAGCGCTGACTGGCTGGACCGCTCGGACGGCGTGACGAGCACGCTGTTCGCCGTGACCTGCCCCGGACCCGCGCAGTGTCTCGCCGTGGGTTACGCCGGCACGATCCTCACGACCGGCGATGGCGGCGCAACCTGGACGGCACGCTCCAGCGGCGCGCCGGCCAACCTCTACGCCGTGAGCTGCCCCAGCGTCACGACCTGCCTGGCCACGGGCGCCGCGGGCAACGCGTGGGTCTCGACTGATGGCGGGGCGACCTGGATGGCGCACCCCACGGGGACCGGCAACTACCTGTACGGGGCCACCTGCGTGGGCAGCGTGTGCTACGCCGTGGGCAGCGGGGGGAGCATCCGCGTGAGCACGGACGACGGGCTAACGTGGTCCGGTCAGTCCAGCGGCGTCACCACCACGCTGCGCGCCATCGCGTGCACGGACGGGCAGACCTGTGCGGTCGTGGGCGACGGCGGGACCATCCTGGGCACCACGGACGGCGGTGCCACGTGGGTCGGCCAGAACAGTGGCGTCGCGGCGAACCTGAACGGCGTCAGTTGCGTCAGCGGACCGGTCTGCGTGGCGGTGGGGCAGGCCGGCACGATCCTGAGCACGGCGGACGGGGTGATGACCTGGTCCGGCCCTCCGTCGGGCTACGTCAGCACCCTGCATAGCGTATCGTGCGCCGGGCCGTCGCGGTGCTTCGTCGTCGGCGAGGATGGCCTGTTGCTGAGCGGTAGCCTGCCCTCCAGCGCGACCTCAACGCCCACAGTGACGAACGCGGCGACGGCCAGCGTCAGCCCCACCGCGTCAGCGACAAACACCGCGACGCCCCAGCCAACCGGTACGCCCCATTCAACAATGACGGCAACGCCGACAGCCACGGCGACAAATGCCCTGTCGCCGACGCCCGGCCCCACGACAACCCCGCCGTTGAGTCCGTCCGCTACCCCAACTGTCCCAACGGTGACGCCATCCCCGCTAAGCTCTGCGCCGACCAACACAGCGGCGCCGTCTGCAACGCTGACACCTGTCCCATCGCCCACCACCACGAACACACCAACCCCGCCCTCGTCCACGCCCAGCGGGACGCCCACGAGCACGCCGACGATGCCATTACCATCGTCGACCGCCACGGCCGCACCATCCGCGACGCCCACGTCAGTTCCTCCTATCCCCGTGCCCGAGAGCGCGCCCACGGCACCCGTGCCAACGTCAACGCCATACCCCACGTCTCCGCCTGACCCGACCGTCGCGCCGCCTCCAGCGTCCACACGGACACCGGTGCAGGCGACCGCGACAGCACCAGCCAAGGCGGCAGCCGGCCGGCGCGTCCGCGTTCCGCTTGTGGTCACGCTGGCGCGGCGGAGCGTGGTGAGCGGCAGCTACCTGATCCTCCGGCTGGCCACGGCGCCGCACGGTCGTATCAGCGTCACATTAGAGGTACGCACGACGCGCCTTACGACCGTCGGGAAAGGCCATCGCCGCAAACGAGTGACGCAAACGGTCGTGCTGTATCACCTCGCCACAGGGGGTGTCGCGACTGGTCGGGGCCAACTCACCGCCAAGCTGCGTGTGGGCTTCAGGCCCAAGCGCCCGGTGCCCGCGGTCCTGAGGGTCGTGGCGGGCACAGGCCACCTGACCGCGACGTGGACGACCGGCATCATGATCCTGCCACAGCAGCGGAGACGTTGAGCCGGCGTACCGGCCGCGTGAAGTGGACCCACCAGCAGTACAAACGGCGTG
>CAZVYC010000392.1:0-2674 GCA_964631425.1 uncultured Rhodospirillales bacterium | reverse complement strand
TGTTGCCCTTGGTGCCCTTGCCCCAAGGCGTGACCGGATGGCGGCCGCCAGACGTGCGGCCTTCGCCACCGCCGTGCGGATGGTCAACCGGGTTCATCACCACGCCGCGGACATGCGGACGGATGCCCTTCCAGCGATTGCGGCCGGCCTTGCCGATCGACTCGTTGGACTTGTCGGGGTTCGACACCGCGCCGATCGTAGCCATGCACTCGCCGCGGACGATGCGGAGCTCGCCCGACGACAGTTTGAGCTGGGCGTAGCCGGCGTCGCGCCCAACCAGCTGGACATAGGTGCCGGCGGAACGCGCCAGTTGCCCGCCGCGCCCCGGCTTCATCTCGACATTATGCACGATCGTGCCGACCGGCATGTTCTTGAGCGGCATCGCGTTGCCCGGCTTGATGTCCGCGCGCTC
The DNA here is from genome assembly GCA_964631425.1 of uncultured Rhodospirillales bacterium. Classification (GTDB taxonomy): domain Bacteria; phylum Pseudomonadota; class Alphaproteobacteria; order BOG-932; family Roseiterribacteraceae; genus BOG-932. Next base: position 2,262 of record CAZVYC010000392.1, on the reverse strand, counting down.
GGAGGCGACGACCGTGTCGCCGACCGCGATGCGTTGCGGTGCCAAGATGTAGGCCTGCTCGCCGTCGGTATAGGTCACGAGCGCAATGAACGCGGTGCGGTTGGGATCATATTCCAGCCGCTCGACCTTACCCGGCACGTCGAACTTACGCCGCTTGAAATCGACGAGGCGGTAGCGGCGCTTGTGTCCGCCACCCCTCTGCCAGGAGGTGATGTTGCCGAAATTGTTGCGGCCGCCGGTCTTGGTCAGACCTTCGGTGAGCGCCTTGACCGGCTTGCCCTTCCACAGCTCCGAGCGGTCGACCAGCACCAACTGGCGCGTGCCCGGCGTCATCGGCCGATATTGTTTGAGTGCCATCTTTATACGCCCGTGGTCACGTCGATCGACTGGCCGGCGGCCAGCGTGACGATTGCCTTCTTTACGTCCGAACGCCGCCCCGGCAGGCCGCGGAAGCGCTTGGTCTTGCCCTTGGCGATCAGCGTGTTGACCGCCTTGACTTCGACCTTGAACAGGGCCTCGACCGCCGCCTTGATCTCAGGCTTGGTCGCCGTCAAGGGCACGCGGAATGTCACCTGCCCGTTCTCGGACCCCATCGTTGCCTTTTCGGTGATGACCGGGGCCGTGATGATGTCGTAATGGCGCGGATCGATTTCCGCCTGGCTCGCAGCATCCCTGCGTTGGAACCAGAAGCGCCGCTTCTTGCCGTCGCTCATTTCAGCCGTGCCTCCAGGTCGCTGACGGCGGTGCGGGTGAGCACCAGCGTATCGCGGCGGATGATGTCGTAGACGTTGGCGCCCTGACTGGGCAGCACATCGACGAGGGGGATGTTGCGAGCGGCGCGGACGAAGTTCTCGTTCAGGTCCGCCCCGTCGATGACGAGCAGCGAATCGAAGCCCATCGCCTTGAAGCTGCCGGCCAGCGCCTTGGTCTTGTGCGTCTCAGTCTGGGCCGTGTCGATCACGACCAACTGCCCGGCCGCGGCCTTGGCCGAGAGTGCGGTCTTGAGCGCGAGCTTTTTCACCTTCTTGGTCAGGTCATGCTCGTGGCTGCGCACCACCGGCCCGAAAATCCGGGCGCCGCCGCGGAACTGCGGACTGCGCAACGAGCCCTGCCGGGCATTGCCGGTGCCCTTCTGTTTGTAAGGCTTCTTGGTGGTGCCGCTGATCTCGCTGATGCCCTTGGTCTTGTGGTTGCCGCTGCGCCGCTTGGCGAGCTGCCAGTTGACCGCGCGGAAGATCAGGTCTTGGCGCACCGGGACCGCGAACACGGAATCGTCGAGTTCGATCTCGCCGATCTCTTCGTTGGCCAGATTCTTGACGGGAAGCTTCATGGCTCAGCCCTCGCCTTCGGTGGTTACCGGCTCGGCCGCCGGCGGCTCGGGCGGAGTAGCCTCGGGCGGAGCAGCCTCGGGGGCGGCCGCGGCTGCGGGCGCACGGATCGCGGCCGGGAAGGGCAGGTCCTTGTGGCGCGGACGCTTGACCGCATCGCGGACCAGCACCCAGCCGCCGTCGGAGCCCGGCACAGACCCCTTGACCATGATCAGGCCGAGATCGGTATCAACCTGGACGACCTGGAGGTTGAGCGTCGTGACCTGCTCGACGCCCAGATGGCCGGCCATCTTCTTGCCGGGGAAGGTACGGCCCGGGTCCTGGCGGTTACCGGTCGAACCATGGCTGCGGTGGGACACCGACACGCCATGGGTCGCGCGGAGGCCGCCGAAGTTCCAGCGCTTCATGCCGCCGGCAAAGCCCTTGCCGATGGTGACGCCGGTGACGTCGACCTGCTGCCCGGCAACGAAATGGTCGACCGTGATCTCTGCGCCGACATCGACGAGCGCGTCCGGGGTCACCCGGAACTCGACAACCTTCTTGCGCGGTTCGACCTTGGCCTTGGCGAAATGTCCCCGCATCGCCTTGGAGACGTTCTTCACCTTTGCCGTGCCGACCCCGATCTGGAGCGCGGTATAGCCGTCGCTCTCGACGGTGCGTTGGGCGATCACCCGGCACTCGTCGACCTTGAGAACGGTGACCGGCACCTGGTCGCCGTCGCCGTTGAAGAGCCGGGTCATCCCGACCTTCTGGGCGACGAGCCCGGTGCGTTGCTGTTGGGCAGTGGCCATTTCTTATTACTCTTAGAGCTTGATCTCGACATCGACGCCGGCAGCGAGGTCGAGCTTCATCAGCGCGTCCACCGTCTGCGGCGTCGGATCGACGATATCGAGCACGCGCTTATGCGTGCGGATTTCAAACTGCTCGCGCGATT
>CAZVYC010000391.1:0-2717 GCA_964631425.1 uncultured Rhodospirillales bacterium | reverse complement strand
GCGGGCGCCGCCCTCCTCGGAGGCGAGCGCGTAGCGCTTCGAGAGGGCGTCGCGCTCCAGGGCGGACAGCTCGTCGAGCCAGGCGACGAGGCGGGCGGCGGGCGTTTCGGGCGGCGCGGGCGGCATCCGGGAATCCTAAGCGAGCGCGGCGGCCACGCGAAGCACCAGGCACTTCAGGTACTCGGTCTCGGGCACGCCTACGAGCGGCGGGTGGTCGCGCCCGGCGCCGCGCCGCTCCAGCAGCTGAACCGGCCGCCCCGCGTCGCGCGCCGCGCTCTCGACGACGTCCGCGAAGCGATCGGGCGTGAGCCGGCCGGAGCAGGAGCAGGTGAAGAGCACGCCGCCCGGTCGCAGCAGGCGCAGCGCGCGCAGGTTGAGCTCCTTGTAGGCGCGCTCGGCGGCGGGCAGGGCGCTGCGCCGCTTGGCGAGCGCGGGCGGGTCGACCACCACGAGGTCGAAGCGGCGCCCCTCGCCCTCGAAGCGGCGCAGCACGTCGAAGGCGTTGCCCTCGCGCGCGTCGAGCGGCACCGCGCTCCGGCGCGCGTTGTCGCGCATGCGCGAGACGGCGGCGGCGCTCTCGTCGAAGGCGGTGACGCGGGCCCCGGCGCGCGCGAGCGAGAGCGCGAAGCCACCGTGATAGGCGAAGGCGTCGAGGGCCTCGGGCGGCTCGCCGTCCGTGCGCGCCACCATCGCGACGTACTCGGCGGCGCGCGCGTGGTTCTCCTGCTGGTCGAGGAAGCTGCCGGTCTTGCCGTCCTCGAGGACGTCCGCCTCGACGGCCGATCCCGCGTCGTGGAAGGCCACGCGCGTCGCGCCGGCGCCGGCGAGGATCCCGCGCCGCCGCGGCAGCCCCTCGAAGTCGCGCGCCCCGCCGTCGTCGCGCGCCACCACCATCCGGAAGCCGAAGCGGCGCCGCAGGATCTCCGCCACCACCTCTTCGCGCGCGTCCATCGGCGCCGAGGCCGCCTGGAGCACCGCCACGTCGGCGTAGCGATCCACGAACAGCCCCGGCAGGAGGTCCGCCTCGCCGTGCACCATGCGCCACGCGTCGAAGCCGCGGGGACCGAGCAGCTGCCGCCGCGCCTCGTCGGCCAGGACGAGCCGCGCCTCGATCAGCCGCGCGTCGAAGGCCACCGCCTCGCGCGACACCATGCGCAGCGGGATGGGCGAGCCGGGCGAATGGAGCGCGGTGCCGAGGAGCGCGCCGCGCCGATCCACCACGCGCACCACGTCGCCGCCGCCCTCGGGCGCCCGCACGAGGTCGCCCTGCATCACCCACGGGTGGCCGCGACGGATGCGCTCGGCGCCGCGCGGCGAGACCTCGGCCGTCGAAGCGATCGCGCTGTCCTCGTGCTTCACGCGGCGAGCTTATCCGAAGGCGCGACGCGCGATCCCGTCGATCAGCGTCGCTCCGAGCGGGCGCGCGATCTCCTGGGCCGGGCGCCGTTCGCCTCGAGGCCCGCAGCGGTTTCCGCCGCCGCTTCGCCCGTCACCAGCTTGCGCATGGACTCGAGGTGGTCGATGAAGATGCGCACCCGGGGCACGTCGGCGAGGCTGCGCGGTACGGCCAGCTGGAGCGGCATGTCGCGGCCCACCTGGTCCTCGAGCAGCGGCACGAGCGGCTCGCGATCGAAGGGCGCGGGCAGCGCGCCGTCGGGGGCCCAGCCGATCCCGAGGCCGAGCTGGGCGCACTCGTGGACGATGTGCACGTTGGTCGTGGCGAGCACCGGCTTGATGGGCGGGGCGGCGCCGCGCACGGTGGCGAGGCACGCCTCGCTCTCGCCCGGCGCGACCCACGCCAGCAGGTCGTGCCGCGCGAGCTCGTCGAGGGTGCGGGGCGCGCCGCGCGCGTCGAGGTAGGCGCGCGAGGCGATGAGCCGCTGCCGCAGCGGCATGGCGGTGTGCACCTCCCAGGCGCGGCTCGGCTGCGCGTCGCCGAACCACATCACCACGTCCACGTCGAGCAGCGAGGTGGTGAGCGGCGCCTCGTGGAAGCGGGCGCGCACCTGCACCGCCGGCCAGCTGGCGCGGAGCATCCCGTAGAGCGCCACCAGCGCCGTCGGAGGGAGGCCGATGGGCAGGAGCACGCGCACGTCGCCCTCGGCCTTGCGCCCCTGCTCGCGGATCGACTGGAGCAGCGTGGCGAACTCCTGCTCCATGGCGAGCCCGCCGCGCAGGAGCTGGTGGCCCGCCTCGGTGAGCTCCACGCCGTCGCGCCCGCGCCGCAGGAGCGGCAGCCCGGCCTGCGCCTCGAGCGAGTCCACCTGCCGCCGCAGCGTGGTCCGCGAGACTCCGAGCGCCACCGCCGCCGACAGGAACGATCCCTGCTCGGCCACCGCCGCGAACGCCCGCAGCTCCTCGAAGCTCATGATGCCGGCCCTCGTCGAGACACGCCGTTTCCGATCGCGACGCGACGGCCGATTCTCCGCGCCTGCCTCATCGGCGCGCATTCTACCCGAGACGGCGGCCGCGCCTCCGCGCTCGTGGCCCGGGATGGGCGGGCGGGTCAGCGCGGGCCTTCGCCGGCGAGCAGCACCTGCGCGGCGGCGAGGCGGACGGCAGGGTCCTGGTGCTCGGCGAGCGGTCGCACCGCCTCGCGGGCGGCCTCTCCGAGGGAGGCGAGGAGCTGCGCCGCCACGGCGCGGAGCGACCACTCGGCGTCGGCGAGCGCGGAGAGGAGCGCCGGCATCGCGCCGGCCGGATCCTCGCGCGCTTTG
>CAZVYC010000390.1:0-2755 GCA_964631425.1 uncultured Rhodospirillales bacterium | reverse complement strand
GCACCTATCGCGCGCAGCGGCGTGGTGGGAAGGGCAAGATGGGCATGGTGACGCACGAAGATGATACCATGCACCAGCTTTTGGTGGCCCATTCGCATGATGGCATGCTCTTCTTTACCAATAAGGGGCGCGTCTATCAGTTGATGGCGTATGAGCTGCCGGACGTGGGTCGCCAGGCCAAAGGCGATCATCTGCGCAATCTGATTGCCATCGACCAGGGGGAGTTGGTGACGGCGGTTGTGACGGTGCCTAAGTTTGAAGCACGTGATTTTCTGGTGCTGGCAACGAAGCGTGGCGAAGTCAAGAAAACCAATCTTGATGAGTACGCGGTTGTGCGCCGTTCTGGCCTGATTGCTATGGACCTGGAAGAGGGCGATGAATTGATTGGCGCCAAGCGCACCGGCTCAAAAGATCAGGTGCTGCTGGTCACTGCGCAGGGGCAGTCGATTCGTTTTGAGGTACAGGACTTGCGCTCGGCTTCGCGCATGAGCGGTGGAGTACGCGGCATCCGGTTGGAAGAGGGAGATGGTGTGGTGACGCTTGACACTGTTCGAGAAGATGCCGAATTGCTGGTGGTTTCCTCACATGGCTATGGCAAGCGAACTCCGCTCAAGGAGTATCCGACGCATGGGCGTGGCGGTAGCGGCGTTCGCACCATGCGGGTGACCGATAAAACCGGGCCAATTGCCGCTGCGCGTGTTATTAGCAGCGATGATAATGACTTGATGATTATCTCCAGTGGTGGCACTGTCATTCGCCAGGGGGTGCAGCATATCGCTCAGGGCGGGCGCTCAACTCAAGGCGTGCGGCTGATGAATATTGGGGCCAGTGAGGTGGTGGTTGCCATTGCTACGACCAATGGCAAGCATAGCGCCGATGATGGTGAGGCGCTCGATGGCGCTCAGGATGGGACCGCTGAAGGGGATGGACTCTGGGTAGAGGTCGATGGGGCAACGTCATCGGATCAGCACAATTAGCGTGATGTTCTTCAGGCAGTATTCTGTCGATGATGTGGGCTGGCAAGGAAATAGACCTTGCCAGCCTTTTTCATTCGCTTTGGTGAAACTCTCTGCCCTCTGCGACGTAAAACAGGGTGGAAGTGATTTTTAGGTTGGAGGTAGATTGCATGTCTGAGCGGCGCATGCCACAGGAGCCATCAAATAAGCCTGGAGATGCACGCAAGCAATTAGGGAGCGCCGGGGAGCGCCTGGCAGCAGAACGGCTTCGGCAGGCCGGATATACGATACAGGCAGCCAATTATCGCTGCAAGGCTGGTGAGATCGATCTTGTAGCTGAGGAGGATGGTGATATAGTGTTTGTAGAGGTCATGAACCCCCGCATTCAATGCGGGGGCTTGCAGAGAGGACTGGCGCCGATCTGTAAGCCCTGGACATGAGCAGACTCAGGCTTGAAAGAGAGCCTACCTTACCAACGAAACTAGGTACCAGGGGGTGCGCGGCCAGCTCCCTGCTCTACGGTGCATCATTAAACATCTGTAGTGGGTGAAGGACGTGTGATGCACGTCAAACCGTTGGATAAGCTTGTCGAGGCCACCATTACCTCCGCAAGGAGAGGAGCGAGTATGAGCAACGTCTTTGTATTAGACACGAATAAGCAGCCCCTCGACCCGGTGCATCCGGGCCAGGCCCGCATCCTGCTGGACAGCGGCAAGGCGGCGGTGTTCAAACGGTACCCCTTCACGATCATCCTCAAAGCGGCCATCACGGACCCAGAAGTCCACCCCCTCCGGCTCAAGATCGACCCTGGCAGTCAGACCACCGGGATCGCCCTGGTCGATGAGAGCGCGGGCGCGGTGGTGTGGGCAGCGGAACTGACCCATCGCGGGCCAGCGATCAAGCACGAGATGGACGAGCGGCGGGCCGTGCGTCGCGGGCGCAGGCAGCGCAACACCCGCTACCGCAAGCCTCGTTTCCAGAACCGCAGGCGCCGAGACGGGTGGATCCCCCCATCGCTGGAAAGCCGAGTGGCGAACGTACAGACGTGGGTGAGGCGGCTCGCGCGCCTCTGTCCGCTGGGGGCACTCAGCCTGGAGTTGGTCAAGTTCGACCTGCAGCAGCTGGAGCAGCCAGAGATCAGTGGCACACAGTACCAGCAAGGGACGCTGTTGGGCTACGAGGTGCGCGAATACCTGCTGGAAAAGTGGGGTCGTGCCTGCAGCTACTGCGGCATCACCGGCGTTCCGCTGCAGGTGGAGCACCTGCAAGCGAAAGCCAACGGGGGAACGGATCGCCTCAGCAATCTCTGCCTGGCATGCGCTCCCTGCAATCAGGCCAAAGGGACGCAAGATATTCGCGTGTTTCTGGCTGACAAACCTGAGCTGCTCGCCCGTCTTCTGGCTCAAGCGAAGGCTTCCCTCAAGGATGCCGCGGCGGTCAACAGCACCCGCTGGGTGCTCTACGGTCGTCTCAAGCAAGAGGGCTTGCCTCTTGAATGCGGGTCGGGGGGCTTGACGAAGTTCAACCGCACCGGGAGGGGCTTGCCGAAGGAGCACTGGATCGACGCGGCCTGTGTGGGCAGCAGTACCCCTGCTGTGCTCAAGATGGCTGGCATAGTTCCTCTGCTGATTACCGCGACCGGGCACGGGAGCAGGCAGAAATGCAACGTCAATGGGATCGGCTTGCCGTGCTCCAAGCCCAAAGGAGCGAAGAAGGTCAAGGGCTTCCAAACCGGGGATCTCGTGCGCGCCACGGTGACCACTGGCACCAAGCAAGGCCGCTACGTGGGCCGGGTGCTC
>CAZVYC010000389.1:0-2769 GCA_964631425.1 uncultured Rhodospirillales bacterium | reverse complement strand
GCATAACGCCGGGCCAGCCGGGCCCGAGCACCACCGTCATTTCGCCGGCGGGCGCGGGGACCGACCCCAAATTGACCAAGGCCTCGCGGAGAGCGTGATCGACCGCGCTCCGCCAGTTGGCGGGGTCGAAGAACTCGCTATAGGTGCGCCGGCCGCCGGTGCCATAGCTGCCGGTTTCCTGCCGGTCGCCTTCACCGACCATGACTGTGACATTGAGCCGGACAAGCGGCCTTATATCGGCCATGCGATGCCCGTCCGGCCGAATGATCGACACGGCCTGCCAGCTGCCGCCGACCGATGCCATCACCTGGCGTACCCGCGGGTCGCGCGAGCGCGCATACGCGTCGATCTCGGCCAGCAGCCTGACCTTGGCATCGAACGGCTCGAGGCCCAGCGGGTTTTCCTCGATATAAAGCTGCCGGTTGGTGCCGGCCGGGCTCGCCGCCACCGTCCCGCCATAGCCGCCCTGCACTGCCTTCACGGTCTCGGCGGCCCGGCGGAGCGCTGGCTCGGAGAGGTCCGCGGCGTGGGCATAGCCCTGCATCTCGCCGATCACGGCGCGCAGCCCAAAGCCCTGGCTGGTGTCGAAACTGGCGCTCTTCAGCCTGCCGTCGTCCCAAGCCAACGCCTCCGACTGGCTATATTCGAGGAACAGTTCGCCATCGTCGGCATGGGCCAGCGCATCGGCGGCAATGGCCTCGACCCGGGTGAGGTCGAGCCCGGCCTGCTGAAAGAAAATCCTGTCGGTATGATCGAGGGCGGTCATGGGGCTTCCTGATGGAGAGTTAAGCGGCTATAGGGCAGCAGATGGGATGGTTGCGACGATTTTGCAGCCGGCCCGCGGGTTGTATCAGGCCGTAGCCGCCCTGTAGAGTGCGGCCTGCCTCAGGATTACGGGTCCTTTCGGTTTCGGTCTTGCATTGGATGGGATGATGATGGGTCCGCTCAAGCGGTTGGGAAACGCGCGGCTGCGAAGCCTGCTATGCATGCTGATCGGGTTTATGGCCGGCTGGCCGCTCTCGTCGGCTCTGGCTCAGCAGGTCGATGGCGAGCCAAAGCCGGGGCAGCTCAATCTGCCCAAGGGGGTGACGATCGTTGCGGAGCAGCTAAGCCAGTTTCACGGCCTGATGCTCACGATCATTACAGCGATCACCCTCTTCGTCCTGATCCTGCTCGCCTACGTCGGGATCCGCTACCACCGCCGGGTGAACCCGGCGCCGTCGCGGACCACGCACAATTTCGCGCTGGAGGCGGTCTGGACGGTCATTCCGGTGCTGATCCTCGCCTTTATCGCCTTCCCCTCCTTCAAGCTGCTCTACTTCATGGACCGCGCCGAGAAGCCGGAGATGACGGTGAAGATCACCGGGCACCAGTGGTACTGGAGCTATGAGCTGCCCGACCAGAAGATCGACGACTACACCTCGACCCTCATCCCCGAGGACAAGATCGACGCCAAGCATATCCGGCTACTCTCGGTCGATTACCCGCTGGTCGTTCCGGTCGGCACCACGATCCAGCTCCTGTTTAACGGCGCAGATGTCATCCATTCCTGGCTGGTCAGCGACCTCGGCGTGCAGAAATCCGCCTTCCCGGGTCGTACGAACGAATCGTGGTTGAAGGTCGATCACGAGGGCGTCTATTACGGCCAGTGCACGCAGATCTGCGGAGACCGGCACGGCTACATGCCGATCGAGGTGCATGCCATCTCGAAGGACAAGTTCGCCCAGTGGGTCGACCTGGTGCAGCACTCGACGGCCAAGGACAAGATGCGCGACGCCAATGAGAAGGTGCTGGGCCTCGACTATTCCTGGATGGACCAGCCTTCCAAGACAGCCGCGATCCAGTCGCAGGCGGGCCTGGCGGCCGCCGACCAAACCGCGAGCCGGTAAGAAACCGGCCCTCCTAGTTCAAGCGTTGAAAGGGACGCCCCATGGCGCAGAGCATGTCCTCGACCAGTGATATCGGCCACGCCGCCCATTACAAGGCGCTGGACGCCCACGGTCACGATCAGCACGAGCATAAGATCAGCTTCGTCCAGAGGTGGTTCTTCTCGACCAACCACAAGGATATCGGCACGCTCTATATTATCTTCTCGATCATCACCGCGACGATCGGCGGCGCGATCTCGGTCTATATGCGCGCGAACCTGGCCCATCCGGGCTCACCGCTCGTTCATTCCGGCCAGGAATGGAATGTGCTGATCACCGCGCACGGGCTTATCATGGTGTTCTTCGCCGTCATGCCGGCTACCATGGGCGGGTTCGGCAACTGGTTCGTGCCGCTGATGATCGGCGCGCCCGACATGGCCTTCCCGCGGCTCAACAATGTCAGCTTCTGGCTGCTGATCCCGGCCTTCGGCCTGCTGCTGGGCTCCGCCCTGGTCGGCGATGGTGCCGGCACCGGCTGGACGATCTATCCGCCGTTGTCATCTTCGGGTCAGCCCGGCCCCTCAGTCGACATGGCAATCTTTGCGCTGCATCTGGCGGGCGCGTCCTCGATCCTGTCGTCGATCAACTTCATCACCACGATCTTCAACATGCGCGCCCCGGGCATGACGCTGCACAAGATGCCGCTGTTCGTCTGGTCGGTGCTGATCACCGCCTGGCTGCTTCTGCTGTCGCTGCCTGTGCTGGCGGGCGCGATCACCATGCTGTTGACCGACCGCAATTTCGGTACGTCCTTCTTCAATCCCGAAGGCGGCGGCGATCCGATGCTGTTCCTGCATCTGTTCTGGTTCTTCGGTCACCCCGAAGTCTACATCATGATCCT
>CAZVYC010000388.1:0-2773 GCA_964631425.1 uncultured Rhodospirillales bacterium | reverse complement strand
AGCAGGAACTTCCAGGCCGAATAGATGCGGCCCGGCATGCCGTGCTTGATCGTCTCGCTGCCCCAGATACCGATCAACAGGAACATCGGGGCCAGTTCTACCTCCCAGAAGAGGAAGAAGAGGAAGAGGTCAAGCGAGATAAAGACGCCCATCACGCCCGCCTCCAGCAGGAGCAGCAGGGCCAGGTACTCGCGAATGCGCGTCTTCTTCCAGCCGCCGATCACCGCGAGGAAGCTCAGCAGACCGTTCAGGATCACCATCGGGATGCTCAGACCATCGACGCCCAGGTGATAGTTGATATTGAATTGCAGCGTGCCCGCCGTGAAATGAATCCAGGGCACATTGACTTCAAAGCGCGGGCTATTCAGATCGCCAAAGCCTAGCAGGCCCTGACCGTTGCCCAGGATCGAGAAGAACATCCAGAGGGTCAGCGCGAAGGTAGCGCCCGCGAAGAGCAGAGCCCCCCAGCGCGCGAATTTTTCAGGAAGAAGCAGCGTTACCACGGCCCCCAGCACAGGCAGAAGGAGCGTCCAGGTAAGCGCGTTTGAGAAAATGGCTACCACAGTTTCGTTCCTCCTTGTGCGAAGATAACCAGCACAGCCACCAGAATTGCCAGGGCGGCGACGCCGCCGAAGAACCCATACATGTAGGACTGCACCTTACCAGTCTCGGTATGACGCAGGCCCTTGCCGAGATCCGTCACCAGGCCGGCCACGCCATTGACGATGCCATCGACAATCGTGGCGTCAAAGGCCGACGCGATATGCGCGATGCCGAGGAAGACGTACTTCGTCAGCCAGTAGTAGAGGTCGTCCAGGTAAAACTTGCGATTGGTCAGGCGGTGCAGGAAACGCAGGACCGCGTTATTCTCCACCACATTATTAATGGTAGCCAGATCAGTGCGAGCGTACAGGCCGTAGGCAACGCCGAAGCCAATAACAGCCACCAGAACGCCAACCCAGGTCCATATATCGCTGACAATCTCGCCAAATTCGACATTCTTAGCGCCAGGAGTGAGGTAGCTGAACAGCCCGAACCAGTAGCCCGCAACAATCGAGGCGATGGCGAGCAGGATCAGCGGCAGCGTAATCGTGATTGGAGACTCATGGGGTGTGCCCTCGCCGCGATACAGGTTTTTCTCACTGTTGCGCCTTACCCACAAACCGCCAAAGTCGCCGCCCTTGCCGCCGAACGCGACAATGTAGGCGCGGAACATGTAGAAGGCGGTCAGGCCAGCCGTGCCCAGCGTAATCGCGTAGAGCGCGTAGCTGCCACTCCTCAGGCAGAGGCCGATGATCGTATCTTTACTGTAGAAGCCAGAGAGGAATGGGAAGCCAGAGATGGTTACGGTCGCGACCAGGAAGGTCAGCGCCGTAATCGGCATAAACTTGGAGAGGCCGCCCATCTTGCGCATATCCTGAACCTCTTGATGTGTGGCGTGGTGCAGGCTGGCGATCACGCTGCCAGCGCCCAGGAAGAGCAGGGCCTTGAAGAAGGCGTGCGTGAAGAGGTGGAACATGCCGGGGCCGGGACCCAGGCCCTGCGGATCGTAGAAACCCGCCACGCCCAGGCCAACGAACATGTAGCCAAGCTGGCTGATCGTCGAGTAGGCCAGTACGCGCTTGAAGTCGGTCTGCGTCAGCGCGGTCAGGGCCGCGTAGAGCGCGGTGATCGCCCCAACCCAGGCCACCACCTCAAAGGCAGTCGTACCAGCGGCGGCAAAGAGCGGGAAGGTACGCGCGACCATGTAGACGCCTGCCGCGACCATCGTGGCCGCGTGGATCAGCGCGCTGACTGGCGTCGGACCCTCCATCGCGTTTGGCAGCCAGATCTGCAGCGGCACCTGGGCCGACTTGCCGATGGCGCCACAGAAGACCAGGATCATTGCAACAGTCAGCAACGTTGTATCACCAGCAAAGGCGTGCGCGACGCTCTGGCTGAGATGCGCGGGATCTTGCCCGGCAAGCGTCAGGAAGTTGAAGGTACTGGTCTTCCAGAAAAGGATCATGATGCCGATGATAAAGCCCACGTCACCGATACGGTTGACGATAAAGGCCTGCATGCCCGCGGTCGCCGGCTGCGGGCGGTCCTCGTCGGGCTTGGCGCGTTTGTTGATCCAGAAAGCGATCAGCAGGTACGAGCTCAGGCCGACCAGTTCCCAGCCGATGAAGATTACCAGGAAGTTGGCCGCGAAGACGATCACCAGCATCGAGAAGGTAAAGAGCGAGAGATAGGAGAAGAAGCGCGCGTAACCCGCCGAGTTCTCCATATAGCCCTGTGAATAGAACTGCACCAGCAGCGAAATCGTCGTTACCACCACCATCATCGTGATCGCCAGATGATCCAGATGGAAACTAATCGTATAGGGAGCGAGCGCGCTCAAACTACCCCACGAATAGCTGAAGAGATCGATGCCGGTATACTGAAGAGTGTAACCGCTCAGGTGCAGCGCGCCGGTCGAGTCCAGCAGGAGAACCCAGGAATAAATGCAGGCCAGGAGCATAATAAATATGCCCAGGTAGGCGCTGACCTTCGCGCCCATGCTGAGATGAGCCACTTTGGGATCATCGTCATCATCGAGGCCGTGAGCCCCGTGATCGTCTCCGTGCTCGTCGTGGTCGCCGGCATGGGCATCATCGTGTCCATGCGGCGCGCCGGTCGCGACGACCGCGCCCCGGCGACTGGCAAGGTCCCACATGCGCGTGCCGAAGATAATCGCCACGAACGACAGCAACGGGGCGAAGAGGATCGTCCACGAATACTGATATAAAGC
>CAZVYC010000387.1:0-2820 GCA_964631425.1 uncultured Rhodospirillales bacterium | reverse complement strand
GGCATGTGGCACGGCAGCGACCGCCAGGACCGCAAGGAGCAGGTCGAGAAGGCGGAGGTCATCATCACCAGCTACGCGCTCCTGCGCCGCGACATCGACTACCTGCGCACGCTCAAGCTCGACTACGCGGTGCTCGACGAGGCGCAGCACATCAAGAACCCGATGTCGGCGACGGCGCAGGCCGCCAAGAAGCTCGACGCCGGGCGGCGCCTGGCGCTCACCGGCACGCCGATCGAGAACCGGCTCTCGGAGATCTGGTCGATCTTCGACTTCGTCTCGCCGGGCCTCCTCGGTCCGCTCGACAAGTTCGAGCAGCGCTTCAGCCGGCCGATCGAGGCGGGCGACTACAAGGCGGCGCAGCGCCTGCGCGCGGTGATCCACCCGTTCATCCTGCGGCGCACCAAGCTCGAGGTCGCCAAGGACCTGCCCGAGAAGATCGAGATGGACCAGATCTGCGAGCTGTCGGGCGACCAGCCGGCGACGTACGCGCAGGTGGCGCAGGAGGTGCGCGCGCAGATCCTCGGCGAGGTCGAGCGCGTCGGCTTGGCGCGGAGCCACATCCACATCCTGGCGGGGCTGACCAAGCTGCGGCAGGCGGCGTGCGATCCGCGGCTGCTCGGCTTGCCGCGCGAGTTCACCAACGAGGACTCGGGCAAGCTCGTCGCGCTGCGCGAGCTGCTCGAGAACGCGGTCGACGGCGGCCACAAGGTGCTGGTGTTCAGCCAGTTCGTGTCGATGCTCAAGATCATCGAGCGCGCGCTGAAGGAGGACCGCATCAACTACGAGTACCTCGACGGCGCCACCAAGGACCGCGCCGAGCGCATCGAGCGCTTCCAGGAGGACCCGACCGTGTCGGTGTTCCTCATCAGCCTGAAGGCGGGCGGCACCGGCCTCAACCTCACCGCCGCCGACACGGTCGTGCACTTCGACCCATGGTGGAACCCCGCCGTCGAGCAGCAGGCGACCGACCGCGCCCACCGCATCGGCCAGGACAAGGTCGTCACCGTCTACCGGCTCGTGGCGGCGGGCACCATCGAGGAGAAGATCCTCCAGCTCAAGGAGAAGAAGAAGGAGCTGGTCGCGAACGTCCTCACCGAAGACGCCGGCGGCTCGAAGAAGCTCACCCGCGAAGACGTGGAAGAGCTGTTCAGCTGATTACAGCTTGACGGGCGCGACCTTGCCGTCGGCGGCGACGCGCAGGGCGCGGATGCCGGCGGGCGTGGCCAAGAGGACGACGGCGAAATGCTCGGCGGGCAGCACGCGCAGCTCGCTCAGCGTGCTCTGCCCGGTGACCTTGCCGCCCTGGACCTGGTCGTCGTACACGACCGTGTCGTCGGTCGTGGCCAGCGCTTCCATCTCGCCGAGGCGCAGGCGCAGGCCGGCGCGCTCGCCCGCGAGCCACACCATCAGCAGCTTGCCGTCGAGGCCCACCGCCTGCACCGGCGTGGCCGGCGCGAGGCCGACCTCGCCCGCGAGCACGTCGCGCACGGCGAGCGATTTCGAGCGGCACTCGGTCGGCGTGCAGCGCTGGTGGCTGAGCTTGCCGTCGCCGGCGGCGGCGCCCGCGCCGAGGTCGACGCGCGTGATCACCGCTTCGCCGGCGTGGCAGGTCAGGACGCCGCCGGCCGACGCGGTGTGCAGCGGCGTGGTCCACTTGCCGTTCAGGTAGAAGCTCAGGAAGTCGTCCTTGCCGGTGCGCGCGCGCGCCACCACCGCCCCGCCGGCGCGGCAGCCGTCGACGCGGCGCTCGCTGCTCGTCGACCGCTCGGGCAGCTGCGCCTTGGGCAGCGCGCCGATCGGCTCGACGACGCCGACGCCCTTGGGCCCGACCTCGGCCGCGGCCAGCGCGAGCTCCTTGCCGTCCATGCCGAGCAGAACGGTGTGATTCCAAAGTTGCCCGGCATCTTTCTTAACGTCGTTCAGTTTGTAACGGCCCAAAAGCAACCCGTGGCTCTGGGTGTGCTTGCCGTCGGAGGTGAGCAGCTTGAGGCCGCTGCCGTCGGACGCGAGCACCGCCGCGAAGCCGTCGGCCGCCGCCCAGCCGCCGAGCGACTCGGCCGCGTCGATCTTGTCGCCGCTCGGGCGGAAGATGCCGCCCGCGCCGCCGCCCGCGAACAGCAGCGCCGGCCCGCCGTCGTCGGCGGTCGCGAGCAGGCGCACGCCGCCCTTGCCCGCGTCGGCCACCGCCTTGGGCAGCGGCTCGCAGTGCCCCGCGTCGGCGGCGATGGTGCACAGGATCGGCCCGCCGAGCTTCGCGTCGTCGACCACGAACCGCACTGCGCTGTCCTGCACCTCGGCGGCGTGCACGTTGCCGAGCGCGGTCGGCTGGGTCGTCACCACGCCGTCCTTGGCGAGGGCGTCGACGGTCAGCGGCTGCGCGCGCTCGGGCGGAGCGGGCACGTCCGGCCGCGGCTGCAGCGCGATGCCGGTCGCCTTGGCCTCGTCGAAGACCTTGTCGATCGCCTCCGAGAAATCGGCCGCGTAGCCGTCCTTCTTGTCGAGCGCTTCGGCCAGCGCCTTGCTCGCCTCGAGCAGCGCCTTGCCCTGCTTTTCGCCGATGGTGCTGTCGCCGAGCCCTTCGCTCAGCACGTGCGCGAACTTCGCGCAGCGGTCGGGCCACGGCCCCGGCTTGTCGCTCGCGCGCTTCGACTCGAACTTCGTCAGCGACGTCAGCTGCTCTTGGCGCACGCGCAGGCTCGCGGTTTCGCCCTCGGCCGGCGGATCGCCGAGCATGCACTTGGTGAGCGAGCTGTAGCCGTCGACCACGCGCGCGGCCGCCTGCGCCTCCATGTACTTCATCACCGCGAGCGCCGTGACGCC
>CAZVYC010000386.1:0-2820 GCA_964631425.1 uncultured Rhodospirillales bacterium | reverse complement strand
GCGCCTTCTCGGGCAAGGACCCGACCAAGGTCGACCGCTCGGCCGCCTATGCCGCGCGCTATCTCGCCAAGAACGTAGTCGCCGCTGAACTGGCCGAGCGCTGCACCATCCAGGTGTCGTACGCGATCGGCGTCGCGAGGCCGCTGTCGCTCTATATCAACATGCACGACACCGGCCGGGTGGACGAAGCGAAGCTCGCCCGCGTGCTGCAGGAGATGGTCGATCTGTCGCCTCGCGGCATCCGGCAGCATCTCGGCCTCAACAAGCCGATCTATGCGCGCACCGCGGCCTACGGCCATTTCGGGCGCACGCCCGATGCCGACGGCGGCTTTTC
This sequence comes from uncultured Rhodospirillales bacterium, assembly GCA_964631425.1. Taxonomy (GTDB): domain Bacteria; phylum Pseudomonadota; class Alphaproteobacteria; order BOG-932; family Roseiterribacteraceae; genus BOG-932. Next base: position 2,486 of record CAZVYC010000386.1, on the reverse strand, counting down.
CTGGGAGAAGACCGACCTGGTCGATGAGCTGAGGTCGGTCCTCGCCTGACGGTGGCTTTCGTTCGCGGAGGGCCGATTGGCCAGCCCCCCGATCGGGCGAGTCTATGGCCGGCGGCGCAGCCGGGCGCTCAGGGGCCGCAAGGCGGAACTGTTCGCCAGCCGCCTGGACGCGCTCTCGATTCGCCTGGAAGACGGGCAGGTTCTCGACCCGCTGACCTTGTTCCCGCGTCGGCCCGACGCGGTGTGGCTTGAGATCGGTTTCGGCGGCGGCGAGCATCTGGCGGCACAAGCCGCTGCTCATCCGGAGATCGGCTTCATCGGCTGCGAGCCGTTCCTCAATGGCGTCTCCAGCCTGTTGCTGCTGCTGGACGAGACCGGCGCAGACAATGTCCGCGTCCTGCCCGACGACGCGCGGCGGCTACTCCAGGCGCTGCGGCCGGCCTCGATCGCGCGTGCCTTCCTGCTGTTCCCCGATCCCTGGCCCAAGCGGAAGCACCATGAGCGGCGCTTCGTGAATCCGGAAGGGCTCGACCTGATCGCCCGCGCGCTGGCTGACGAGGCGGAAATCCGCGTGGCGACGGATCATGCAGCATTGGGCGAATGGATGCAGGCGGAGATCGGCGCGCATCCGGCGTTTCGTCTGGAGGGGCGGTTTGAAACACGGCCGGAAGACTGGCCGCCGACGCGGTATGAGGCCAAGGCGCTGGTCGCAGGTCGAAGGCCGGTCTATCTCAGCTATCGCCGAAGCCACCGAACGGACTGATAAGGCGGCCCGGATCGCGCCCTCTCTTGCCCCGCCGGCATTTGGAACAATCAAAGTGCTGATTCGGTTAGCTCCGTCATGCGGGATAAGACTACCCAAGACGAGACTCCAAATCTTGCGAGCGTCAGAAAAATTCTTTCCGACAGAAAGAAATTTCTCAGGAACTGGCTGAAAGCAAACGGGTGCAAATGCTTGGGACAAAAGGGTCATCTGATCAAAGGCACGGCTGAGCGCGAATATTGGCACTGTGGATACTTGACGGCAATTTCGGATACACTCAAGTTAATGCAACGTCGAACGTCCCGGAAGATCAACAGTTAAGTTCTCGTACGATGGGCCGCGGCATGGGACTATTGCCGCTTCCGAAGGGCCGTTCCGGTGTGACTGCCGATTTTCCTTGCAGATCGTGGAAGTCGGTATATATCTCCGTCATCCTTAAATAGATGCGGCTGATGCTGCTGACTGGAATGGTCCAGTCGGGTGGCGAAGCTTTTGGCTTTTGGGGCATGGTTCGGAACGTCGACATCGAAGGGCTGATCCAGCCGGTCGCGGATCAGCTGGGATATGAGCTGGTACGAGTGCGGCTGATGGGCGGCTCGCGCCTGACGCTCCAGGTGATGGCTGAGCGGCGGGATCGCCGCGCGATGCGGGTGGAAGATTGCGCCCGGCTGTCGCGCGAAATCTCGCCGGTGCTGGACCTGGCCGACCCGATCCCTGACGAATATTCGCTGGAAGTGAGCTCCCCCGGGATCGACCGGCCGCTGATGAAGCCGGCCGATTACGCCCGGTTTGCCGGCCATACGGCCAAGGTTGAGCTTGATGCGCCGATTGACGGGCGCAGACGCTTCCAGGGCGACATTGCGACTGCCGACGATGAGATGGTGACGCTGGCGATCGATGGCGCGCCGGTCGCGCTGCCCGTCGCGCAGATCAAGAGCGGCAAGCTGGTGCTGACGGACCGGCTGATCGAAGCCGTGCAGTATGAGGAAGAGGCGGCCGAGGCGGAGCGTGGTCCCGGCATAACCCCCACCCAGCCCTCCCCAATCGAGGGCGAGGGCTTTGAAAGAGGTCTCCTATGATCGAGTTGTTGCAGGTCGCCGACCAGGTCGCGCGCGAGAAGAACATCGACCGCGACGAGGTTGTCGAGGCGATGGAGCAGGCCATCCAGAAGGCCGGGCGCTCGAAATACGGGCACGAGCACGATATCCGCGCGACGATCGATCGGCGCACCGGCGAAATCTCGCTGAAGCGCTATCGCGAAGTTGTCGAGACGGTGGAGAACGAGGCGGCCCAGATTTCACTCGCCGATGCGCAGTTCGAGAAGCCGGACGCCCAGATCGGGGATTTTCTGATCGAGGACCTGCCGCCGATCGATTTCGGCCGCATCCCGGCGCAGATGGCCAAGCAGGTGATCGTCCAGCGGGTGCGCGATGCCGAACGGCAGCGGCAATTCAAGGAATACAAGGACCGTGTGGGCGAGATCGTCAACGGCATCGTCAAGCGCGTCGAATACGGCAACGTGACGGTTGAGCTGGGCCGCGCCGAGGCGATCCTGAGGCGCGACGAGACCTTGCCGCGCGAGCATTTCAAGAACGGCGACCGGGTGCGCGCCTATATCTACGACGTGCGCGAGGAGCCGCGGGGCCCGCAGATCTTCCTGTCGCGCACCCATCCGCAGTTCATGGCCAAGCTGTTCATGCAGGAGGTGCCGGAAATCTATGAC
>CAZVYC010000385.1:0-2850 GCA_964631425.1 uncultured Rhodospirillales bacterium | reverse complement strand
ATTGATATCACGCGACTGTGCTGTCGAGACGACCAGTCCATGCGCCGGACTTGTCCACCTTTTGAACTGCTTCGGATTCCTGACCGCTTCCGCGAGCGCTTCTTTTGTTAGCTGAACTGGATCGGAAATCGTGCCCTGCCGCTTCTTTGCTTTCCTCTCGATCTCGGCTAGGACCGGCTCAGGATCCGGTGCTTTGCGTGCCTCTGGAGTAGGTGATGGCAGCGGGGCGGCTTTGGGCGCCGCAGCGGTTGCCATGGTTTCCGCAGTTTTCACGGTCTGTGTTGAATCAGCTTCGCCGAGATTAGTGGCGAGGCCAGTAGCCTGCCGAGCCGCCATGACCTCACTGCGGTTGTAGCTGATCACACACCGGTGCGCCTGCTGCGCTAACTCCCGGACCGGATAGATCATCAGCGTGATCACCATCCCGGAACGCATCTGCGCGATAATGGAGGTGGAGGGTTCAGCCGCGCGCTTCCCTTTTTGAGAGGGCGGGGTAAAGCCGCTTCCGGCGCGCAGGACGATGTGGTGATCCGTCGCTCTGGTCGGTGATTTCTCGACCGTCACCAGCTCCTCATTGCCGGGATGGATCGCGAAGAACCTGTCCGAGGCGGGGAACTCCACGATGGTCACACCGTTTTGCGCCATCCCCAGGCGAATCAGTGGGTTCTGATTGGCGCGCACCGTCACGTTTGCTTCACCGGATAAATAATCCGGCGATTGGCTTCTGACCAGCGCGGCCGGAGGCTGGGGTGTGCGCGTGATCCGTCTTCTTCCATGGCCATTCCTGTGCCGTGTCCCCTGCGCTCCGGCAGGTAATGTTAATGCGCTGGCGAAAATGAGTGTGGCGATAAGCGTAATGATTGTTCTACGCGGTGGTGGGTTGAACATCAGATCTCTCCATAAAAGTTAACTTAAGGCCGCGGGCTCTCCGGCGCAGATCCTGATGTGGCCAGGCTTGATACCGGCGCTGACGAGGAGCCTGCGATCTCCTGGTAATCGAGAATGTCGGCGACGAGAAAGCCGGTGTTCTGGTTGCGGTCGGCACGCTGCTGCGGATCAGCGACTAATTTGAGCGAGAAGATCAGCTGCCTGGTTTCAGGACGGGTGGCGCCCGAGATTATCTTCGTGATCTCCTGGCTGCCAATCACGTTCACTTTGTAAGGATCGATCCGGTCAACGGTAGTCACCTGCGGTCTCCAGACCACCTGCCAGCTCTCGGCGTGCTGGCGCTCCAATTCCCCCTTCTTCTTCATCAGGTCAACGAGCGCCTTGGCCGACTGCGGGACCATCATCCTGAGCGCCCGCTCAATATCTTTCTCTCTGGTCCTGGGATCTACCCCGTAAAGACTCTCCGAGAACTTATTGGCGAGCGTTCTCTTGTCACCATCTCCCGGCCTATCGGGGCCGATTGAGACGGCGCTACCGATCATCTGGTCATTAACCGTCAGAATGCGGTCGCCTGCGGCAGTTCGATCAACCACGATGCGGTCGGGCCGCCGGTAGTACATCCAGATGTTGCAGGCGAGACTCGCCAGCAGCAGCAGAGTGAGTATCACCCCTGAGGATGCGATGCTGAGTAACAGGCGGACATCGTTAGCATCTCTGTGGATAGTCTTCACCAGACTTGCTTCGCTTGCGATCGCTTTTTCGGTGGATGGTCTCACCCGAGTCTCTTCATCGGCCCCGGTTAAATCACCCGCTTGCGGTAGATCTAAGGCATCAGCGCTCATCTGTTTGGCTCTCCCTCAGAAAGCTCGGTTTAATTGACGAGAGAGTCTTCCTCGCCCGTCTCGTCGCTCATCTCCTCATCAACATCTGGTGCGCCAACCTCATTAAGCTGATCTTCCTGACTTATCAGTTGCTGCTCTATTAGGCGCACGCGGTTGAGACCATGCATCCAGCCGCAGAGACCGCGAATGAAGAACATCCCGAGGTCGCGTACTTCCTCCGGCGTCACATCGAGCAGCAGCTCATCCGCCTCAGAAAGCCCGTGCTCATCAACGAAGCTCGCCAGGAACTCTTTTAACTTTTGTGGTGGATGGCTCTTCATCGTTGCCCTCTGGTCTACTCGAAGGATTAACGCTTCGGCTGGAGCCAGCAATTAACAAGAGTCGTGCCATGTGAGAGGGAGCTCCTTTCCTGGGTCCTTGAGGGTCGAACCATCGATTTAGTACTGCTTGAGAGCCAAGGAGGGCTCTCGGATGGGTCACTGGGTATGGGTGAAGGGGGGAGGGGGTGTCTCCAAAGTGGAACACCCCCATCACCCACATTCAATGGCGAAGAGACTTCGTAAGTTAAGCTATTGAGTGTACTTATACCGATGAGGTGTGCTCGAGATCACAAAGACGGCCGAGGTTAGTTACCGGGGGTGTCTCAGAAGTGGAACACCCCCTCTTGAAGGGTATGCAGGAAGTCTGGGGGCACGATAAGTGATTGTGAAGTACCAGCTTATGCAGACCGCCGACCCTCTCCGGCATCCATTTTGGGGCGCCAGAGGGTGTCTCCAAAGTGGAACACCCCCTCCCCGCTCGCTTTCCTTCCGGTGATCTTTGGATAGGGGGCTACCCACATTATCAGTACAAAGCTCATGGGGAGCAGGCATGAAGCTCTGACCAATTATCTATGGGCCAACTCTCTAAAAGTAGATAGAGCGCGTAGTGGAACTCTTCGGTAAAAGCGGAGTCGAGGAAGTCCTGGCAGGCGAGGCCGCTGCGGATGTCATTGCAGAGGGTGGATCCCCGTTCTGATGGTTGACCGTATCCGCCTGATGCTCTTCTGTTTCAGACGGCATGACATCAGTCGCATAGATGCTCCCCTGCTGCTTTAGTTCGACTATCGGGACAGAGGGCT
>CAZVYC010000384.1:0-2895 GCA_964631425.1 uncultured Rhodospirillales bacterium | reverse complement strand
CAACAAGGCGCTGGGCGACCGCAAAGGCATCAACCGCTACGGCCACGTCTACATTCCAATGGACGAAACGCTGACCCGCGTCGCGCTCGATCTCTCGAACCGGCCCTACCTGATCTGGAAGGTCGATTTCACCCGCGAGAAGCTGGGGGAGATGGATACCGAGCTGTTCAAGGAGTGGTTCCAAGCCTTTGCGCAGGCCGCCGGCTGCACCTTGCACATCGAGACTTTGTACGGGGTCAACAGCCATCACATCGTGGAGACCTGCTTCAAAGGGTTGGCGCGCGCGCTCAAGGTCGCGATCGCGCATGACCCGCGCCAGTTGGGCGCGGTGCCGTCGACCAAGGGCGTGCTGTAGAAACGCATCCATGGAAACAATTGCCATCGTCGATTCTGGATCCGGCAATCTGCGCTCAGCCGCTAAGGCCTTCGAACGCGCGGCACGGGAGGCCGGGCGCGACGTCGCGGTCGTGGTGACCAGCGATCCCGATGCCGTGCGCCGCGCGGACAGGGTGGCGCTGCCCGGACAGGGTGCCTTCGCAGCTGTGCTCGCCGGCGTGGCCGAAGTGCCGGGACTGCGCGACGCGCTCGAAGAGGTAGCAATCGAGAAGGCGCGGCCGTTCCTCGGCATTTGCGTCGGCATGCAGCTGATGGCGACGCGCGGGCTGGAGCATGGCAGCCGGCAGGGTTTCGGCTGGATACCGGGTGAGGTCGTGCCGCTGGAGAGGGGCGACCTAAAGGTGCCGCACATGGGGTGGAACGATCTGTTGGTCGACCGGCCCGACCATCCGGTGATGCGGGGGGTCAGGACCGGCGATCATGCCTATTTCGTCCATTCCTATCGCTATTGCTGCGACGACCCCGCCGATCTGGTGGCGCATGCCGATTATGGCGGGGCAGTTACCGCAGTGATCGGTCGCGACAACCTGATCGGCACGCAGTTCCATCCTGAGAAGAGCCAGTCGGTCGGGCTTTCGCTGATCGCGGCCTTCCTGGACTGGGCACCCTGAGATGATCGCGCCCGCCAGTCCGCTTCCGCCGCCACACATCGTCGTCCAGGCGGTCGAGAAGCTGAAGAGCGGCGATCTTAACGACCTCTGCGAGGCCGCCGAGCTCGCGATCAAGGCCGAGGGCGGTTTCGGCTGGCTGAAGCCGCCGCCGCGCGAGGTCATGGAGCGCTATTGGCGCGGTGTGCTGACAGTACCCGAGCGCACCCTGTTCGTCGGCCGGCTGGACGGAGTGATCGGCGGCTCCATCCAGATGGTCCGGCCGCCGCGCAACAACGAAGCGCAGGCGATGGCGGTCCAAGCGACGACCGCCTTCATGGCGCCCTGGGCGCGCGGGCACGGGATGGCCCGCGCACTGATGGAGGCGGTCGAGGTACGTGCGCTGGAAGAGGGCTTCGGGATCGTCAATATTGACGTGCGCGAAACGCAAAGTGCGGCCATCGCGCTTTGCGAGACATTGGGCTACACGCTGTGGGGCATCCATCCCGCCTATGCACGGGTCGAGGGAAAGTTGGTTCCCGGCCGTTTCTACTTCAAAGATCTGACAAGCACATGATTCTATACCCGGCGATTGACCTGAAGGACGGCGCCTGCGTGCGATTGCTGCGCGGCGACATGAACGCGGTGACTGTCTATAACGCGGACCCGGCCGAGCAGGCGCAGCGTTTCTTCGACGCCGGCTTTTCCTGGCTGCACCTGGTCGACCTGAACGGCGCGGTCGAGGGCCGGCCGGTAAACGCGAAAGCGGTGGAATCGATCATCGGCACCACCAAGCTTCCGGTGCAGCTGGGCGGCGGCATTCGCAACCTGGCGACTATCGAGGATTGGCTGGCGCGCGGCGTCGCGCGGGTGGTGCTGGGCACCGCGGCGGTGCGCAACCCGTCGCTGGTCAAGGAAGCCTGCGCCAAGTTCCCGGGCCGGGTCGCGGTTTCGATCGACAGCCGTGAGGGGTTGGTCGCGGTTGAGGGCTGGCGCGAGACGTCGACGATGCGCACGCTCGACTTGGCACTCGATATGGAGGCGCTCGGAGTGGCCGCGATCGTGTTTACCGATATCAACCGCGACGGGGCGATGGGCGGGATCAACCTGGAGGCCACCGTCGACCTCGCGTTCGCGCTGACGACGCCGGTGATCGCGTCCGGCGGGGTGTCATCGATCGAGGACATTATCGCGGTGAAGCGCGAAGAGAAATCCGGCATCGGCGGGGTGATCTGCGGCCGAGCCCTCTATGACGGGCGGGTCGACCCGGCCCAGGCGCTGGCGATCATGAGCGGCACGGCCCCCAGCGGCACGGCCCCCAGCGGCACGGGCCCCAGCGGCACGGGCCCCAGCGGCACGGGCCCCAGCGGCACGGGCCCCAGTGGCACGACTCCGAGCGGCGAGGCCTGAGCCGCAATGCTGAAGATCCGCGTCATCCCCTGCCTGGACGTCAAGGATGGCCGCGTGGTCAAGGGCGTGAACTTCGTCGATCTGGTCGATGCCGGCGATCCGGTCGAGCAGGCCCGGGTGTATGACAGGGCAGGCGCGGACGAGTTGACCTTCCTCGACATCACCGCCTCAGCTGAGGACCGCTCGCCGCTCTATGATGCCGTCCGGCGGACGGCGGAGCAGGTATTCATGCCGCTGACTGTGGGCGGCGGTGTGCGCACGGTGGGGGATATCCGCACCCTGTTGCTGGCCGGGGCGGACAAGGCGTCGATCAATACCGCGGCGGTGTCGCGGCCGGAATTCGTCGCCGAGGCTGCATCGCGCTTCGGCAGCCAGTGCATTGTGGTTGCTATCGATGCGAAGCAGGTTTCGCCCGGCAGATGGGAGGTTTTCACCCATGGCGGTCGCAACGCAAACGGACTGAACGCTGTCGACTGGGCTCGGCGTATGGCCGAATCGGGCG
>CAZVYC010000383.1:0-2917 GCA_964631425.1 uncultured Rhodospirillales bacterium | reverse complement strand
GACTATCACAAGCCGCGGTCGCTCAGCGAAGCGGCGGAGCTGCTGGCGAGCAAACCGGAGGCGCGGCTGCTCGCCGGCGGCATGACGCTGATCCCGACCTTGAAGCAGCGGCTCGCGAGCCCGAGCGACCTCGTTGACCTGGGAGGCCTGCCCGAGCTGGTCGGGATCAGCGTGAGCGACAGCGAGGTCGTGGTCGGCGCAATGACGACGCACGCGGCGGTCGCGCATTCGTCTGAGGTCAAGGCGAAGCTGCCGGCGCTGGCCGCGTTGGCGGAGAGCATCGGCGACCCGCAGGTGCGCCACCGCGGTACGATCGGCGGATCGATCTCCAATGCCGATCCGGCCGCAGACTATCCGGCGGCGGTTGTTGGCCTGGGTGCGACGGTGGTCACCGACCAACGCACCATCCCGGCGGACGAGTTCTTCACCGGGATGTTCGAAACCGCGCTCGCGCCCGGCGAGATCGTGCGGCAGGTGCGCTTCCCGGTCCCGCGCTCAGCTGGATATGCCAAGTTCCCCAACCCGGCATCGCGCTATGCCGTGGTCGGCGTGTTCGTCACCAAGACGCGCGACGGTGTCCGCGTGGCGGTAACCGGCGCCGGGGCCTCCGTGTTTCGCGCCCCAGAGCTGGAGGTGCTTCTGACTGCGGATTTCTCGGCCGAAGCCGTGGCCGACATCCGCCTGCCGGCGGACGGGCTCAATTCCGACCTGCATGCGACAGCCGAGTATCGGGCGCATCTGATCACCGTAATGGCGGCGCGCGCGGTCGCAGCCGCAAAGGGAGCCTGACATGGGGTTGATGGCGAAACCGCTGCGGCGGATCGAGGACGGGCGCTTCATCACCGGCCGCGGTCGGTATGTCGACGATATCCAGCTGCCGAACACGGCGATCGGCTATCCGTTGCGCTCGCCCTACGCCCATGCGCGGATCAAGTCGATCGACACCGAGGCGGCGCTGGCGATGCCGGGCGTGATCGGGATCATCACGGGGGCGGAGCTGGAAGCCGCGGGCATCGGCCATCTGGGCGCCGCGTTCCCACCATCGATGCTGACCAACCGCGACGGCAGCCCCCGGGTCGACGGCGATCGCGCCCTGTTGACAGTCGACGCCGTGCGCTATGTCGGGGAGCCGGTGGCGTTCGTGGTGGCTGAAAGCCTGAACGCGGCCAAGGACGCAGCCGAGCAGATCTTTGTGGATTACGAAGAGATGCCGGCGATCGCGACGATAGACGAGGCGATCGCGCCGGGCGCGCCTCTCGTGTGGTCGCAAGCCAAGGGCAACATTGCGCTTGACTGGGAGCAGGGCGACAAGGCAGCGACGGACGCGGCCTTCGCCAAGGCAGCGCACATCACCCGCCTGGATGTCATCAACAACCGCGTCGTCGTCAACTCGATGGAGCCGCGCGGCGCGCTGGGCCATTACGACAAGGCGACCGGCCAGTACGAACTTTACGCCACCACCCAGGGATCGCATCCGGTCTCGGACATGATCTGCAAGCGTGTGCTGAAGATCCCGCCGGAGCGGCTTCGGGTCTATACGCCCGATGTCGGCGGCGGCTTCGGGCTCAAGATGTCGACCTTCGCCGAATATCCGCTGGTGCTGATCGCCTCGGAGAAATTCGGCCGCCCGGTCAAGTGGATGTCGGAGCGCACCGAGGCCTTCCAGTCGGACAGCCACGGGCGCGATCTCAAGAGTCATGCGGAAATGGCATTCGACGCCGACGGCCGCATCCTGGGATACCGGGTCGAGACGGACGCCAATCTGGGCGCCTTCGGCCTCGGGTTTGGTCCGGGCATTCAGAATGTCATCCCGATGTTCGTGGTCGGCGGGGTCTACAAAGTGCCCGCAATCTACAACCACGTGCGGATGGTGTTCACCAACACCGTACCGGTCGAGGCCTATCGCGGCGCGGGGCGGCCGGAAGCGGCGTACATCCTCGAGCGGATCATGGACTATGCCGCGCGCGAGATGGGGATCGGGCCGGACGAAATCCGGCTGAAGAACTTCATCCCGGCATCAGAGATGCCGTATCGCAGCGTCGTCGGCGCAGTGATCGACAGCGGCGACTTCCAGCGCAACCTGCATGATTGCCTGCGCCAGGCGGACTGGACCGGGTTCGCGGCGCGCAAGGCGGACTCGGCGGCACGCGGCAAGCTGCGCGGCATCGGCCTGTCCTATTACATGGAGAAGACGGCCGGGGGAGCGAGCGCGGTGGAGATCGCGTTCGCTGAGAATGGCAAGGTGCTGGTCGGGGTTGGCACCTCGGCGCACGGCCAGGGGCACGAGACTACCTTCGCCCAGATCGTCGCCGACAAGCTAGGGGTGCCGCTCGAATCGATCGAGCTGATCCAGGGCGACAGCCACCGCGCACCCTATGGCGGCGGCACCGGCGGCTCGCGGTCGCTGTGGAGCAGCGGCAACGGAATCCTGAAGGCTAGCGACGCTGTGATCGAGAAAGGCCGCGAAGTGGCTGCCGAAGTGCTGCACGCGCCGATCGAGGACGTGACATTTGACGACGGCGCATTCCGCACGCGTGGCAGTAACCGCTACCTGCCGATCCTTGAACTCGCGGAGATCGCGCGGGACCGCTCGAAGCTTTCGGCAGCGCTGAGAGAGAAAATGCCGAACGGGCTCAATTCGTCGGGCACGCACGATGCCAAGGGGGATACCTTCCCCAATGGCTGCCATATCTGCGAGGTCGAGATCGACCCTGAGACCGGGCGGGTGGCGGTGGTCGCCTATAACGTGGTCGATGATTTCGGCTTCGTGCTGAACCCGCTGATCGTGGCAGGCCAGGTGCATGGCGGCGTTGCGCAGGGCATCGGCCAGGCACTGATCGAGAACTGCCTCTACGAGCCGGGAACCGGGCAGCTGCTGAGCGGCTCGTTCATGGACTACGCCATGCCGCGCGCCGAC
>CAZVYC010000382.1:0-2917 GCA_964631425.1 uncultured Rhodospirillales bacterium | reverse complement strand
GAACGAACAGGCACAGAACCGTCTCCTTGCGGTTGCGCAATTCGATGGCCTCATCCGCGCCGATGAACACGGAATCCGCCCCGCCTCGGCGGTGCGTGAGCACGCGGGCGGCTAGGTCTGGTATCTGGGCGCTCGCCTGCACCTGCTCACAAACGGGGCGCGCTTCGCCTTCTGTGAGGAAGTCCACACGCGCGCAGTGACCACGCACCGCTTGCGCCAGACGGTCCGTGATGCCTTGGGCCAGCAAATCTATCTTCACCTGAGCCCCCGTTCTCGCGTTGGCCACTCCCACGTGTATCTTCCTCCCGTCACGCCTGGCTTTCTGCGCCAGCCCGGTGCTCGTCCCTCTGGTGATAATCGGTGTATGGTGGGCGCAGCCGCTGCACGGTGAAGTCGTCGGACAAGTCGCTAAAGATGCCCATCTGACGCAGTCGACGCAGCATGGCCCGCAGGTTCTCACGAGCTGCCGCGGCGGGCTCCGCTCCCGCGAACGGCGCGGGCGGCCGGTCAATCAGGATGCCGAACCGCCGCTCAAGATACGTCAGAAAATCCTGGAGACGGATCGAGTGCGGGCCATTGGCGTTGCGCTGGCGGGAGTCCCGCTCGCCTTCCGCCGGATCAACGCGGATCGCGGCCAACTGCACCAGCACCGCCAGCAGATCGTTGCTCGGCGCGTACCGCCACGAGAGTCGGCTCTTCGAGCTGCCGACCAGAATGCCGTGTGGCTTCTTGAGCCCCCCGACCGACCAGAACCAGCTCGTGTACTGCTTCAGCGTATTTTCTCGTTGGCCTTCCGTCAGTATGCCGACCACGCGCCCAAGCTCGCTATCAGCGCCCGCGGCAGCCTCCTCCAGCGGCGACATGTCCGCTTCGTGGTCGCTTTCCTCCTCGATGTACTCCCCTCGAATCTTGTCCTCGTCGGACCCTGCCCGGGCCTGGATTTGTGGGCCAATCTCGTCATCGTCCAGCAGGTGCATCAGTCCTTGCAGGTACCGCGGGCCCTCCGTGGCGCCGTCCAGAACCGCGTCAATGCGTGCGGCGCGCGCGGGTATTCGCCGGAGCTGCTCGACATACTTGTCGAGCTGCCGCAGCAGCAGGTTGGAGGTGAGAAACCGCTGGTACGCCTCGATGTCTCGCCGTACGCAGTACGTCGCCATCGCCTGGCTGAGACTCCCCGCCTCACCGGTAAAGTCGAGATACAGCTCGGGCGGCGACGACTGCGCGGTGTCTGCCATCGCCGGTGGCAGCTGGGTGGAATCGTCGACCAGCGCGTTGATCGCGTAGACGACATTCAGCGTGTACACGAACAATTCGACATTTATCAGCGCCTGCACGTTGTACGTCAATGCAGCTGCTGGCATCTGGCTGCTGTACCCGAAGAGATAACCAAGCAGATCATCTCCCAAGGCCGCCGCCTGAGCCGGGCAGCTTGCCCGAGGCTGGCGGCGCCCGCCCTGCTTGCGCATGTCTATGGTAGTGGCATCAAGCCCATCGAGAAACGCCAGCGAGAGTCGCGTCAGCGTGTCCAGCGGCGTGGCGCCGTCATATGTGCCGTCAACCTCTGGCAATGGCTTAAGATTGACCCCACGGCCAAATACCCTCTTGAAATATGTGTACAGCGTCCGCTCCGATTCGAATTTGCTCCCCGCTCCTTGGGCACTCAGCAGCGCGTGGTAGAGAAAGGCATCAACTCCCCGCTGCCGAGTGCGTACTTTTGGCAAGCCGGACTTGCCCACGAGCAGTGAGTACGGCCGCAGCGCCAGGATCTGCTCCTGCTTACGGGACCTGCCTTTTCGCCCCAACACCACGAGATCCGCCCGCACGATGCGATCGAGCAGACGCGCCCCTTCCTTGCCCTCGAACCCCTCCAGATCTGGATGGCTCGCCAGCTTGCTTACGTAGAGTTGGAGCTGCGTTGGTTCGTTGCCCCGACGCCCCGTGGGTGCGCCATTGCCCAGCACTGTGAGGAATAGCGACGGCAGGAAGAGATCAATGTCGAAGTCGTTCAGGTTGATCGTCAGCACGTGTGCGTTCGTCACCCCGCGCATGTCTCTTGGGATGCGCAGCTTCATATGGAGCCCCCCCTACCCGAGAACCGCAGTGCGCACGATCTTCCCCTCACGCTGCGTAATGTGGTGGATGCGCCCCTGGCCCTCGATCACCGTCAGGTCCTTCGTCTCGAAGAGCAGCAGCGCACTCTTGAAGGGCACGAGATCCTCGAGTAGCGGGCGCAGCTCCGGCGCGGACGGTTGTAATCCGTCCGCCAGCCGCATCAGCACCTCGAACAGGTCCAGCGTCAGCTCCAGTGCCGGCCCGCCGGTGCGCCGCCTAACCTGGAGTATCTCAGGTATCGCTTCGATGACGTCTCTCCCGTTCACCATCACCGGCTCCACGACGAAATCCGCCAGCGCGAACTCTTTGAGCATGATGAGCTGCTGCTCCTCCGAGGCGTTCACGACCACGCCCATCCTGCCGTCCGTCGCGGCCACGTTCACCCCATCCGACCGCAAGATCCCCCGCGCGATGCGCCGCCGCAGGTCGGATCTCTCCGCTTCGCCATGCAGTGCCCGGATGAAGAGCGTGGCATACCGGTACGGCAACAGCGCGCCGCCGGTGAGAATGTGGGCCTTATCCTCGCGCTCGCCGCGCTCATCGTCGCGGTGGTCCTCCGCGCTGCGCCCCTCGAAGTACAGCCGACGCTTCATCGTGGCGATCCACTCCGCAGGTGTCGCGTACGTCTGAGGTGAGAGGTCGCTCCCATCCGCGAACAGCGCGCCGCGCTGTGCAGCATCCGCGCCGTGGCGGTGGAAATACAGGAATCGATCGAGCTCCGGCCGCGACTCAGCACCGGGATCCAGCTGCGCCAAGTCGGCGGTCAGATCATCTACCGTATCGGGTGTAGCGAACGCCGTGCGCC
>CAZVYC010000381.1:0-2926 GCA_964631425.1 uncultured Rhodospirillales bacterium | reverse complement strand
CGACTTCGCGCGTGACCGTGACCGTGCCGTCGCCCAGCACCACTTTGGAGGCGAAGGTGGCTTGGCCCCAGCCTAGGAGCGCCGCCAGCATCTGGCCGGTCTGGTTGGAATCGTCGTCAATCGCCTGCTTGCCCAGGATGGCCAGGTCGACTTTCTCGCGCTCAATGAGGGCTTTCAGGCACTTGGCGACCGCGAGCGGCTCAATATTGCCGTCCTGCTGCACCAGGATGCCCCGATCGGCGCCGATGGCGAGCGCGGTCCGGATCGTCTCCTGCGCTTGCGTCGGGCCGATCGACACGGCGACAATCTCCGTAACCTTGCCGGCCTCCTTCAGCCGCACGGCCTCCTCGACAGCGATTTCGTCGAATGGATTCATTGACATTTTGACGTTGGCTGTGTCCACGCCGGAACCGTCGGGCTTGACGCGGACCTTTACGTTGTAATCGACGACGCGCTTTACGGGGACGAGAACCCTCATTGGCGATATCCATTGCAGCGTTGCGTTTCGCGCGGCCGCTGGTTCAGGCCGCGAAATAAGGCGCGCACCTTAGAAGTCAGCCCGACGCGCTGTCAACGCGCGGCCGGACCGGGCGTTCCGGAAGCCGTCGAAACGATAAGGAAATCGCGGTTTCGATGTCGTGGGCCAATCTGCGGGGCTGCGCGCGGTTTGCTTCCGACGGCTCGCTCCCTTACAAGCGCCGGGCAAGATGTTAGGTAATCAACCATGTATAGGTTCCTCAAGGCCCAGAAAGCGGCGGACGTGCGCTGCGTTACGCCGGGTGCCCCGTGAGCGGCGCTGCGAAGCGCAAGCCGCGCGGCTCCGCCAAAGCCCGGCGCAGCGCCGCGCGCCTGGCGGCGGTGCAGGTGCTTTATGAAATCGCGCAGACCGGCAAGCCGGCCGCCGAAGCGGTGGCCGAATTCATCCAGTACCGCATTGGCCATGAGGTGGACGGCGAGACCTTCGTTCCTGCCGACGTCACGCTGCTGACGGCCATCGTCCGCGGCTCGGATGCCGAACGCCCACACCTCGACAGCCTGATCGAGGCGGCGCTGCGCCCGCCATTGGAGCGCGAACGGCTGGAGCTGCTGCTGAGGGTCATCCTGGTCGCGGGCGCGTGGGAGCTGCTCCGCAATCATGAGCTGCCGTCACCGATCATCCTCGCCGAATATGTCGGCATCGCGACCGCTTTCTATGGCGGCGCGGAGCCCGGATTGATGAACGGAGTGCTCGACCGGCTGGCGCGCACGCTGCGTCCTTATGAATTCGGCGCAACCGGAGCCGGGGCAATTCCGGGCGGGCCCCTGACCGTGACGGATGCCGACCGTGAAGGATCATGACGAGCCCGCGGGCTGACAGGTTCGCACGGCGGGGCGCTCGAGTGGCTTCGCAGCTGGGCGAGTTTGGCCGGATCGAGCGATTCTTCGCGCCGTTGGCGAAGGGCTTCCCTGGTGCGTTCGGTTTGGCGGACGATGCCGCGGTGCTTGAGCCGCCACCGGGGCAGGCGCTGGTCGTGACCACGGACGCGGTGGTCGCCGGTGTGCATTTCCTGGCCGACGATTCTCCGGGCGACATTGCGCGCAAGGCGCTGCGGGTCAATCTCTCCGATCTTGCGGCCAAGGGAGCCAAGCCGCTCGCCTACACGCTGACCCTCGCGCTCGGGCGCGACATCGACGATTCATGGGTCGAAGCCTTCGCGGCGGGTTTGGCCGACGACCAGGCTCGGTATGGGATTGCCCTCGCGGGCGGTGATTCGGTGTCCACGGCGGGGCCGATCTGGGCCTCGATCACCGCCTTCGGACGGGTCCCCGCAGGCCAGATCGTCCGGCGGAGCGGCGCGCGGCCGGGAGATGCCGTATTCGTGACCGGCTCGATCGGCGATGCCGCGCTGGGACTTTCCGTGGCGACGGATCGGCTGGCTGTCCCCGCGGATGACGCCTTCTACCTTGTTGATCGCTACCGGCTGCCCCAGCCACGCAATCATGCGGCAGACGCGATCGCAGCGTATGCGACCGCGGCGCTCGACATATCGGACGGGCTTGCGGCCGATTTCCGCCATCTTTGCTTGGCATCGGGTGTGCGCGGAGAGATCGCACTGGAGCGGGTTCCGCTTTCGGCCGCAGTGCGCCGCGCACTGGCCGCCGATCCGCGCCTGTTGCCGGATATCCTGAGCGGCGGGGACGATTATGAGGTGCTGCTGACCGCGTCGCCCGGCTCGGCGGCCGCGCTCGCCGATGCGGCGTCGGCGGCCGGGATCGCCATGACCGAGATCGGGATCATCCGTGCCGGAGGCGGCGAAGCGCTGATCCTGGACGGCGCAGGTCGGTCCATCATGCTCGACCGGCAGGGCTGGACCCACAGCTGATCCCGGCGTTTCGCCGCGC
Source organism: uncultured Rhodospirillales bacterium (assembly GCA_964631425.1). Taxonomy (GTDB): domain Bacteria; phylum Pseudomonadota; class Alphaproteobacteria; order BOG-932; family Roseiterribacteraceae; genus BOG-932. The sequence continues at coordinate 544 of CAZVYC010000381.1, read as the reverse complement.
ATAGGCGCGCTTTTCCGCCCTTTACAGGGCTCCAGCCGCCCTGTATCAGCCACAGCACCTGCGCAGCAGCGCAACAGCTGCGAGAATTCTACGCTAATAATATCAAATCGAAAGGGGCCCTGGGGTAATGACGGCTTACGATTACGTAATTATCGCCGGCGGGATTGCTGCCGTCCTGTACGGCATCATCGCCGGCCGATGGGTATTGGCCAAGGACGCCGGCAACGCGCGGATGCAGGAGATCGCCCACGCGATCCAGCTCGGCGCCAGGGCCTATCTCAACCGTCAATATACGACAATCGCCCTCGTCGGCGTGGTGATCGCCATCATCCTCGGCGTGACCCTGGGGCTGCTGGTCGCGGTGGGCTTCGTGATCGGTGCGATTCTCTCCGGTGTGGCCGGGTTCGTCGGCATGAACGTCTCGGTCCAGGCCAACGTCCGCACCGCGCAGGCGGCCACAAAGGGCATGGCCCCGGCGCTCTCGATCGCCTTCACGTCGGGCGCCGTTACCGGCATGCTGGTGGTCGGCCTCGGCCTGCTGGGC
>CAZVYC010000380.1:0-2936 GCA_964631425.1 uncultured Rhodospirillales bacterium | reverse complement strand
ACCCGGTCGCGAACGTCACCAGCCGGTATCCGAGCGGCTTGAGGCTGGCGAGCACGTTGCCGCGGATGATGAATTCCCTCAGGGCCGTCTGGTCATAGTCCAGGTCCTTGACCATCTCGTCGAGGTAGACCCCGTTGAGCGACGACGAGAGGCAGAGCAGGGTCTGGCAGTAATTCGCCGGGCTGTTCCGGGCGACGTAGAAGCCCCGGCCCTCGAGGTGCTCGAGGAACGCGGAGTTGTCGAAGTCGAAATGGGACTTCATCACGTCCTGCCGCGCGTAGCCGTCGAGGATGATGTAGTAGATATCCGGCGGCCGCGAGCCCGGCGGCGAGGCGAGCGCGGCCAGGGGCGTGGGGTGCCAGGAGGACCGGGCCCCGTCGGGCGCCTCGGCGTCGCGGATCGGCGCGAGCTGGGGTGAGCCATCGGGACGCCGCCAGAAGGGCACCTTGGCCTGAAGGATCGGCACGACCGCCAGGAGGGTCGCGATCACCGCCATGGCGTTGAGCCACCGGGTCAGCGGGCCCAGGCCCCTGGCCCCCCGGGCCGCCCAGCCGATCGCGGCGACGAGCAGGGCCGCCTCGGGGACGAGGACCCAGCCGAGCCCGACCTTGATCTCCCGGGCGACCCAGAACCTGCTGGCGTAGGACAGGAGGCCGGAGGCCCACCCGGAGGCCGCTTCGATCGAGTAGAACAGCAAGATCGACACGGCCGTGACCGCCGCGCCCTCGGCGGCGCCCCGCAACAGCAGGCCGAAGGCCAGCCAGGCCGCCGCCGCGCCGACGACGGCCGCGGCGATCGGGACCGTCAGCTCGGAGGCGCGCAACTGGTACGCGTTCCGGGCGAACAGCGCGAGGATCGGATAGGCGGCGAGGAGCACCGGATAGACCGGCACCCGGGCCAGCCGCCCGATCATTCCCCCCGACGCCTCATCGGGTAGAGGGCCCGGCCCCGGTCCGTCACCGGCTCGACGGCGAACATCAGGAAGGACCTGCCGAAACATCGCTCGATCGCCTCCCGGCTGTAGAAAGCGGAAAGGACCGCCATGTGAATCGCGATCACGACTCGCCACGCTGGCTCATCAGGAGAGAGCCCCACGCTGTCGCATCAGGCGTTCGGGTGATCCGACAGGGCGCCACGCTTTTCTCGCAGGCGTCGAATCGCCACGGGGACGGAAGGCGTTGTGCGGGCCTCAGTTCATCGCGGTCGGGTGGGATCGCCTCCCTGACGGGCTCGATTCTACCATCGGCACCCCCAGTCGGAGTAAGAATCTGTCCCATAAGGGGAACATCAGGGGGCTGAGCGTCGTAGAAATAGGATGATAACGCACCACTACCCCAGCGACGTCACCGATGACCAGTGGAGATTGATCGAGCCGCACCTCCCGCCCGAGCCCGGCGGCGGGCGGCCTCGCAAGACCTCGATGCGGGACGTCCTCGATGCCATCTTCTACATCCTCCGCACCGGCTGCCAGTGGCGATACCTGCCCGGCGACTTGCCGCCCAAGAGCACCGTCTGGCGCTATTTCGACCGGTGGCGGCACGACGGCGCACTCGACCGGATCCACGACCTGCTCCGCAAGAAGGTCCGCACGGCGGAGAAGCCCTACCACCCCCGCACCTCGGCGAGCGTCGACAGCCAGTCGGTCGACACCACCTCCGGGGGCGAGCAGCGGGGCCGGGACAACGCCAAGAACGTCGACGGGCGGAAGCGTCATATCGTCGTGGACAGCATGGGCTTGCTGCTGGCCGTCCTGGTCACCGCCGCCTCGGTCGACGATGCGGCGGCGGCCCCGGAGCTGTTCGCCCGGCTCGACGGCCAGCCGATGGGCAAGGTCGTGCGGATGTACGCCGACTCGAAGTATCACAATTACCGGCTTTATGAGTGGGTCGCCGGGAATGCGAAGTGGGACCTGAAGATAATCCGCCGCCCGGAGGACAAGCGGGGCTGGGTGAAGCTGCCGATCCGGTGGACGGTGGAGCGGACGTACGCCTGGCTGGGCCGGTGTCGGCGGCTGAGCAAGGACCGGGAGAAGAGTGTCCTGTCGTCGGAGTCGTTCATCAAGTTGGCGATGATCCAATTGATGCTCCATCGCCTCGAGCCCTCGGATGTGGACCGCGAGTTCCGTTATCCCAGGCCGGTGGCGGCCTGACGACCCTTATGGGACAGTCAGTAAGACCTGGCCACGGATGGAACACGGATCAATCTGGAGATGGAAGCCTCGAAGATCCGCTGCGCCGGCGCCGGATCACCCGATTCGATCCGTGTTCCATCCGTAGCTAAGACTGGGATTCATAAATATTATTGATGCGCAAGCCCTTGGGAAGGGTCGTGCCGCCCGGTCTTCCAGGAGCCCCCTTCGGCCGAGCGGGCGGCCTTCTCGTTCGGCCCCGCGTTGTTCGGAACCCCGGTCGTCCTGGCCACAGGACCAGCCGCGGCCACTCCAAGGAGCAGGGTCGAGACGATAGGATGAAAGCGGTCCGCGTCTCCTGAAGGTCCGACCCCCGCCGGCCGACCCTAAAGGCGGCCATTCGGACCCGCGAGCTGGTCCTCGTGCGCACGCTCGACCATGTGGTGAACGGTGCGGGGAGAGAGGAATGCCAAGCGCCCGGTCGACGCCCGTGGAGTTGGTCGCGGGAAGCGAGCCGCGGTTCGCCGAGGAAGAGAACGCGCTGCTACTGGTCCGGCTCCGCGCGGTGACCTTCCTGTTCTCGGCCGGCTTCGCTCTGGTCCTGGTGCGCGACCTGATCTTCGGCGGGGGCCCGGCCTGGCCGTTCCAGGCCGCCGCGACGGTCGCCATGGTGTTCCTGGCCGCGCTGCTCTCGGCGGCGCGGTCGGGCTCGGAACGCGGGCTGAGGTTGGTCGAGGCCGCGGCCTTCGGCCTGGCGGCGGGGGTCGTCGCGTTCCACCTCTGGCACGCGCAGCTCGCCGGCACGGAC
>CAZVYC010000379.1:0-2943 GCA_964631425.1 uncultured Rhodospirillales bacterium | reverse complement strand
GGAAGACCCGACCTGAAGGATCAGCTCGACCGGCAGGAGCGACACGATGGTGAACGCCACGGCGCCGGTGGACACCAGCACGCCGGCGAGGTTCCACAAGCCCGACCAGACGACGGCGAAATTCGCCGGCAGCGAATGGGTATAGATCACGGTCGCCACCGCGTTGGCGGTGTCGTGGAACCCGTTCACGAATTCGAAGCCCAGCGCGATGAACAGCGCGAGCCCGAGCAGAAGATAAGGCAGGATCGAGGTGCTGTGGACGACACCCAGGTCGCCGATGAGCTGAGCGCCGGCCCACCCGGCGCCAGCCAGGATGACGAGGATGAGCGTCAGATTGGTAATCTTGCTCGACGACTTGTCGAGCGGGTGCGCTTGTGGCGCTACGAGCGTAGCGGTCGAATCGGTCATGGCATCCTCTCGGCCGTATGGTGTGGCCGGACAGGTATCAAATCACCGTCACCATGTCACCAAATCTTTCGCAATATTTCCTGAATATTTTGACATTACACTCTTAAACGATTTGCCAAACAATCTATTGTACTTTACCAGCGAGGGACGTCATAGTAATAGCTTGACCGTGCCGCCTGAGTGCGCTCGCACTGCCGTTGCTACGAGAAATAGGGGGAAAACCTTTGTCGATCACAAACCTGGCGACGCTGGGCGGCAGCTTCGTGGGTCTCCTCGCCGCCTTTGTCCTGGGCACGCTGATCGGCCTCGAGCGACAATATCGACAGCGCACGGCGGGCCTGCGCACCAATGTGCTGGTGGCAGTGGGCGCGGCCGCCTTCGCCGACATCGGCATGCGACTGCTGGGGCCGGAGGGCGCCACCCGCATTATCTCCTATATCGTATCGGGGATCGGTTTCCTCGGCGCCGGCGTGATCATGAAGGACGGCACCAACGTCCGCGGGCTGAACACGGCCGCGACCTTGTGGGGCTCGGCCGCAGTTGGAGCTTTCGCCGGATCGGGCCTACCACTCGAAGCAACGCTGGTAAGTGTCTTCGTGCTGGCCGGCAACACGCTGCTGCGGCCGCTGGTCAACTACATCAACCGGCAGCCGATGGATGAGCAGGTGACGGAGGCGAATTATCGCGTCCATGTGGTGACCCACCCGGCCCACGTCGCCGACGCCCGCGAGCTTCTTTTCGCCGAGCTCGAGCGGGTGAATTATCCGATCCGCGAGATCGAGACGTTATCGGAGGGCGAGGACCAGGTGGAGCTGGCGGCGATTCTGGTCCCGACCACGGCAGATCCCGAGGAGCTCGACGCCATAGTGGCCGCGCTGGAGGACAAGCCCGAAATCGAAAGCGCCGCCTGGACGGTCAGCGCGACCCACTGAGGCGGCACCGTCGTCGCGTCACGACCCGTCGTCCGGTTCGGGTGTTTTGATGGTAATGGGAACCTTGTAGTGCGTCTTGATCCCTGCCTGTGTGATCGTCTCGAATTCCAGAGAATCCTTGCCGTCATACTCGCCACTCGCCGTGTAATCGAGGGCAACACCGGGAACTTTCTTTGGAGCGCAGTTCGCGGGCATCGCGCTTTGCACGAAGCGAGGAAAGTCCAGCCGCTGAAGCGTTTCCGTGGTCCCGTGCGCCGGTGGTTTTTCGATCCGCACTTCCGGCAGGCCGGCCAGGCTGCAATCGGCATTCAGGGAAAAGAAGAAGCCGATCGTCGTCGTCCCGCCGGGCGCGACCGTAACGTCCGTGATCTGCGAGACACCGCCCGGACGGATCGGCGGCTGCAGCGCCTGCGGCGCAACCGGTGTCTCGCCCGGTTCCGGCTGGGGATGGTGGATGCCGGCCTCTTCCTCTTCCGCTTCGCGCTTCCGAGCGCACGCGATGTTGCCGTCCGTTCCGCGTGGCAGGCCCTGCCCTTCGCAGTAGATGGCGTCCTGATCATTGACGATGTGCGGGTGATAGCAGCCGGGCAGCGCCAGCAGCGGCAGGATGGCAAGCCCAGCAAAAACGCGCGGCGGAGCCTTCGGGATCGGGAAATCGACAGTCAATACGGCGCTCCGCTGGAATGGCATCCTGGTGATCTGCTATTTACGGCGGTGCAGCCGAATTCCAGTGTTCGTCTTTAGCTCCTTGCGCGCGCGGCGGCTGCGATCACGCGCACGGTTTCGTCCCACCGCACCCAACCGGCCACTGCGTCCGGCGCGACCCAGTGCACATCGTCGACGTCGTCGCCGGCCACCGCCTCGCCGGCCACCCATTCGGCCGAGACTTCAACCAGTGTGTAGTGGAACCGCACCCGCCCATCGGGTTCGGGCCAGATCGAGTCGACGGCGGTGATGATCGCGGTGGCACGAACCGTGAGGCCGGTCTCCTCGAAGACCTCGCGAATCGCGGCTTCGAAGACGGTTTCGCCCAATGCCTGCGCGCCGCCGGGGATGCCCCATTCGCCCTGGCGGGGCGGGCGACCGCGGCGAACGAGCAGGACCCGGTCGCCGCGCCAGACGACGACGCCGACTCCGACCCACGGCCGGTCGGGGTATTCCCGCGCCGACAACGAAGCGGCCGGGCTCAATACATATGCTGCCCGCCATTGATCGACAGGGTCGAGCCGGTGATGAAGCCGGCCTCGTCCGCCACGAGGAAAACGACGCCGCGTGCGATCTCCTCGGCATGGCCCAGCCGACCGACCGGAATGCGGGCAATGATCTTCTCCAGCACGTTGGGCGGCACAGCGCGCACCATGTCCGTGTCGATATACCCAGGTGCAATCGCGTTCACGGTGATGCCCTTGGGCGCGCCCTCCTGCGCCAAGGCCTTGGTGAAGCCGTGGATGCCGGACTTGGCGGCGGCGTAGTTCACCTGGCCATACTGGCCTGCCTGGCCGTTGATCGAGCCGATATTGACGATGCGGCCGAAATTGCGCGCACGCATGCCGTCGAACACCGCCTTGCACATGTTGAAGCAGGAGCTGAGATTGGTCTGGAT
>CAZVYC010000378.1:0-2945 GCA_964631425.1 uncultured Rhodospirillales bacterium | reverse complement strand
TTTTCGTCGCGTAGATCAACCATGTGCCCACCCCAACTCCAGGCAGGCCGCAGCATATATAAAGGATTATTGTGAATCAGACAGACCAATCGGAACTCCCGCGCCCAATCTCAACCTCTCTCTCTCGTTCCCAGACCGATGATGTCGCTCTCGTAGTTGCTGAGCGCCACGATCCCTATAGGGCCTTGCGCTATCGAGACTTTCGCCTCTTCTTCCTGGCGGCCTTTCTTGCCTCGATCGGCGAGCAGATGATGTCGGTGGCGATTGGCTGGGAGCTGTATGAGCGAACCAGCTCGGCCCTGGCCCTGGGCTTTGTCGGGCTGGTGCAGGTGCTGCCGGTGATCGTGCTTTCGCTGCCAGCCGGGCATATTGCCGATCGCGCCAATCGCAAGCGGATTGTGATCGCCGCCCGCGCGGTCGTCGTCAGCAGCGCGCTGGGCCTGACCCTGCTCTCTTATACGCGCGGATCGCTCGTGCTGATGTATGGCTGTTTGTTGCTGATCGGTATCTCGGAGGCGTTTGGTAGCCCGGCCAACTCGGCGATGTTCTCACAGACCGTGCCGGAGGAGGCGTATGAGAGCGCGGCGACCTGGGAGAGCAGCGCCTGGCAACTGGCCTCGGTTCTGGGGCCAGCCCTGGGCGGTTTGATGATCGCGCTCTTCCACCGCGCCACGCCGGTCTATCTGATCAATGCTATCTCTATTTCGGTGGTTATCCTCTGCCTGTTTTTGATCCGCAGCAAACAGCCGGCGCGCCAGATTGCCAGGAACTCGACCCTGCGTTCGCTGGCGGAGGGCCTGACCTTTTTGCGCAGGACACAGGTGATTCTGGCCGCGATCACCCTGGACCTTTTCGCCGTGCTGCTGGGGGGCGCGACCACGTTGCTGCCCGTCTATGCTCGCGACATCCTGCGGGTCGGCCCAACCGGTCTGGGTTTTCTCCAGGCCGCGCCAGCCGTCGGGGCGCTCTGCATGACGCTCTGCCTGGCGCATACCCCGCCGTTCAAGCGAGCAGGGCGCGCGCTGCTGCTGGCCGTGGCCGTTTTCGGCGTGGCCACCTGTGTCTTTGGGGTTTCTCACCTCTTCTGGCTCTCGCTGCTCATGCTGGCCGTACTGGGGGCGATGGATAACATCAGTGTGGTGATTCGCAGCACGCTTGTCCTGACGCGCACGCCCGACGAGATGCGCGGGCGCGTCGCCTCAGTGAACGCGCTCTTTATCAACATGTCCAACCAGCTTGGAGGCTTCGAGTCCGGCATGGTCGCGCAACTCTTCGGCCCGGTCATCGCCGTGAGCGCCGGAGGTGTGGGCACGGTGCTGGTGGTCATCCTGGTGGCCGCCCTCTGGCCCGAGATGCGCAAACTGGGCTCGCTGAGCGGTGCAAAGGGATAAAGCAGGCGAATAGCTCAGGTATTTGTGAATGTAGCGCCGGCGCTCTCTCTGGCTCAAGGCTGTCGTGAAACCACCTCCTGTGATTCGGGCGTTCTCAAGACCGCGAGAAATGCTCGCACCACTTTGGGATCGAACTGGCTGCCGGAGCAGCGGCGGATCTCGGCCTCCGCGGCGGTAGCCGGTATCGGCTCTTTATAGGGCCGGCGCGAGACCATGGCGTCGTAGGTATCGACGACGCCCAGCACCCGCGCGGCCAGCGGGATCTCCTGCTTCCTCAATCCTCGCGGATAACCATAGCCGTCCCAGCGCTCGTGGTGGGCGATGACCACCTGTGCCAGAGGGAGAAAGGAGCCGCCTATATCCTCCAGGATACGCGCGCCGAGAACCGGGTGCTTGCGCATGACCTCCCATTCCGCCTCGTCCAACGGGCCCGGTTTGTTCAGGATAGCATCGGGGATGCCGATCTTGCCTATGTCGTGGAGCAGAGCGCCCAGGCGCATCAGAAAGAGATCGTCTTCTGAGACATCCAGGCGGTGCCCCGTCTCTTCGGCCAGCCAGATCAGGCGCGACGAGTGGGAGCTGGTGGTATAGTCACGCACCTGCATCACCGCGGCCAGGGCCTGCAATGCCTGAGCAGATACCAGGTTTCTACTACTTCCTTCCTTGTTGAGCAGCCTCTCTACATGCTCGTGCAGTTCACGGGATGAGGTGTAGGCAGGCAGCAGATAGGATTTGAGCAGAGAAGATCTTCGCTCGTCGGCGACACATACGCAGTCGCGCCCGGCGAGTTTGGCCTGATACATAGCCTGGTCGGCCTTTTCGATCAGTTCCTCGCGCTGGTTGCCATGAGGACCATACGCGGCAATGCCGATGCTCGCGGTGATGAAAATTCTGGCCTTTGTCTCTCCCGCGTGCTGCCATTCGCATGGAGAATTATGGATAATCTCGCGCAGGCGTTCCGCTTTCTCGCGGGCCTCCTCCATCGTTGCCCCAACCATAAGCAGCGCGAACTCTTCTCCGCCGTAGCGCCCCACAACGCCTTTCGGTCCCTGCTCCTTGCGCAGGCGCTGCGCGATCTCCTGGAGCACGGCGTCACCCGCCAGGTGGCCCCAGGTATCATTGATCTCCTTGAAATGATCGAGATCGATAAAAAGCATCATGCAGGTGGAACCATTCTGCTGGCAGCGCGTAATCTCCTCATCCAGCCGCTGAATAAAGGCCCGGTGGTTGAGCAAGCCTGTCACCGAGTCAGTAATCGCAGCCTGCTCCTGCTCTTTATATAATCGCTTGAGCTCATCCACGAGAAGCTTCTGCTGAAGAATCGAGACCTGTTGCTCATCGTAGGCCTCTCGCAAGCGGTTCAACAGGTCGCTGTCGCGCGCGGAGATCCTCTCCAGTTCCCCGCGCAGCTTCTTCTCACGCGTCAGGCTCTCTTCTTTCGCGTGCAAAAGCGCGGAACGACGGGGGAGTTCGTTCACCACCCAGGCCAGCACCAGGGAGCAGAAGATACCCGGCAGGGCCAGCCGAAACCAGCCGTTGTGCGAAAGAAAGAGC
>CAZVYC010000377.1:0-2974 GCA_964631425.1 uncultured Rhodospirillales bacterium | reverse complement strand
CCTCCCCTCCACCGCGCGCGGACCGCGCGAGTTGTCGTGCTGCGGGATGCGCACTCGGCATGGGAACTACTGACGGCGGGGGCTCTGCCCGCCCTCCGCGCGAGGTCGCGGCACCGGCACGCGCCGCGTTTCCAGCTAGATTCCCCTGCATGATCATCGTCCTCAAAGCCGACACGGCGCCTGCCTCGCCCGACCTTTTGCGGATTCGCGCGCTCGCCGAGAGCTACCCGGGGATCAGCGCCGTCGTCCATCACTACCAGGGGGCGACCCGCTCCCTGATCGAGATCCACCTGCTGGGCCCGACGGGCGTGATCCCCACGACGCCGTTCGAGGAGTTCGACTGCGTCGAGAAGGTCGTGCGCATCACCGAGAAGTTCCGCGCCATCGGGCGGCACGGCGGGCAGCTCGAGGCGGTCGGCTTCGAGTACAACGGCGTCACGCTCTCGCAGGACTCGCTGCACGTGTTCGCGGGCCTGTGCGCCGTCGACAACCGCAAGAACGTGGAGACCATGTTCGCCGCCCTCGCCGAGCACGGCGTCTCCACCGCGCGCGCCGGCGCCTACAAGCCGCGCACCAGCCCCTACGACTTCCAGGGCCGCGGCGCCGAGTGCCTGCCGTGGGTGTTCGAGCTCGCCGGCAAGTACGGCATCCGGATCATCGCGATGGAGATCACCCACGAGTCGCAGATCGAGGAGGTGCGCGAGGCGCTCCGCTCGTCGGGGAACGCGACCGGCGTGATGCTCCAGATCGGCACCCGCAACGCGCAGAACTTCGAGCTGCTCAAGGCGGTCGGGCAGCAGACGGAGTTCCCGGTGCTCTTCAAGCGGGGGCTCGGCATCACGCTCGAGGAGTCGCTCAACGCCTGCGAGTACGTCGCCTCGGGCGGCAACCATCGCATCGTGTTCGGCCTGCGCGGCATGCGCAGCGACCTCGGGAACCCGCACCGCAACTTCGTCGACTTCGGGCACGTGCCGGTGGTGAAGCGGCTCACCCGGCTGCCGGTGTGCATCGACCCGTCGCACTCGGTGGGACGCCGGAGCGCGGCGCCCGACGGGCTGCTCGACATCTTCCACGCCACGGCGCAGGGCGTGATCGCGGGCGCGAACATGGTGCTGGTGGACTTTCATCCCTGCCCGTCGGAGGCGCTGTGCGACGGGCCGCAGGCGCTGCTGCTCGAGGAGCTGCCCGCCTTCCTCGCCGACGTGGCGATCGCCCGCCGCGCCTACGAAGAGCGGCGAAGGCGCCTGCAAGACCGCTCGTAGCGCCGCCCGCCTCCCTTCCCTTTTCCGGCCCGCTCGTTGACCTACTGTTTCCGGGTAGCAGCGGCGTGTCGGGCTCTCGCCGAGCCGGCGCCCTGGCGGAGGTGGGCCATGTTCCTTTCGGGCGTGTTGCTGGCGGCGACGGTGGTGGCTGAGCCCGTGGTCCCGTCCTACCCGCAGGCGCGATACGAGGCGGCGCCCACCGTCCGTCTCGAGGCGGATGGAACGCGCGTGCACGAGAGCCGCATGCTCACCCGGGACGGCATCGACACGGTGAAGCGGCGGCTGCTGCGCGAGCTGGGCGCGGGGCGCGTGCTCTCCGACGCGCGCGACGACGAGCGCGAGGTGCTGGTGGTGGGGCCCTCGGAGGGCGTGACGACGGTGATCGCGTGGCGCAAGCACAACGACAGCGAGACCCACCTCCTCCTGATGCGGCGACTGCACGACCAGGCGCCGCCGCCGCCGCTCGCGCCCGAGGTGGCCAGGGCGGTGCCGCGGACCGAGGAGGATGTCTACGGCGTGCCCGTCCTGCCGGGCGCGCGCGACGCAGGGCCCGAGACGCAGCGGGTCGCCGGCGGGCGCGAGCCTCCGCTCGACTACGAGACCAGCCAGCCGTTCGACGTGGCGGCCGCCTTCTACCGCGCTCACCTGCCGGTCGCGATGGAGGCGCGCGGCGGCGGCGCGCGGTGGATGCAGCTGGCCTCCGGCACGCCGGGCGGCCCGACGGTGCAGCTGTTCCAGGCGCCGGGCTCGCGCACCACGCGCATCACCTGCTTCGCCCGGTCGCTGCCGCCCGGCACGCAGGTGGTCCAGCCCGGCACCGTGCGGCGCTCGCGCTGAAGACCTCGCGCGGCCCCGGCTCTCGCGCGCATGAACGGAGAAAACCAGCCCCGCGAAGAGGCGCACTTCGAGGAGCGCGTCAGCCACCTGCTCGAGGAGGCGCGCATGATCCTCCCGGGCCTGCAGGCGCTCTTCGGCTTCCAGCTGGTCTCCGTGTTCGATCGCCGCTTCGACGAGGTGCTCGACGGATCCGAGCAGCGCCTCTACCTGGTGGCGCTGGTGCTGATCGCGACCGCCGTCGGGATGGTGATGACGCCGGCCGCGTATCACCGGCTGCTCATGCCGCGGCGGGCCGACACCCGCTTCATCGTCATCGGCTCGTGGCTCCTGCTGCTCGCGATGGCGCCGCTCGTCGGTGGGATGTCGATCGACGTGTACCTGATCGCCTCCGTGATCCTCGGCGACCGTCGCCACGCGCTGGCGATCGCGCTCTGCGTGTCGGCGCTGTTCGTGGTGCTGTGGCTCTTGCTGCCGCTCCACTGGCGGCGCCGCTCTGCGCGTGCCCGGTCCACGCCGCGCTCGCCGTGATAGTCTCCGCCGCGCCCGCAACACGGGTTCGAGAGGACGACGATGATCCGTCGCAAGGACGCGCTCGAGTATCACGCGAAGGGCCGCAAGGGAAAGATCGAGGTCGTGCCGACCAAGCCGCTGCTCACCCAGCGCGACCTCTCGCTCGCCTATTCGCCCGGCGTGGCCGAGCCGTGCCTGGAGATCGCGCGCGAGCCCGACCTCGTCTACGAGTACACGTCGCGCGCAAACCTCGTGGCGGTGGTCTCGAACGGGACGGCGGTGCTCGGGCTCGGGAACATCGGCGCCGAGGCGGGCAAGCCGGTGATGGAGGGCAAGGGCTGCCTGTTCAAGAAGTTCGCCGACAT
>CAZVYC010000376.1:0-2981 GCA_964631425.1 uncultured Rhodospirillales bacterium | reverse complement strand
GCCTGCTCGTCGATCCCGACAATGCTTCGAATATCGTCTTGCGCGACGAGATCGGCCATGTGGAGATCGGCCGGCGCTGGTTCGCACAGCTGTGTCTCGGTCGCGGGCTGACGCCGATCCCGGAATGGCACGATCTGGTCCGCCGCCATTTTCGCGGGGCGTTGAAACGGCCGTTCAACAATGCCGCCCGCCAGGCCGCCGGCTTCGACGCCGCGTTCTATGAACCTCTTGCGGAAGGGAATTGTGGAGAGAAAATCGATGGACACAAGACGAGCGCCTGAGGCCACACCATGACGAACCGCACAGGTGTCCCTCGTCAGTCCTTGAAGTGGCCGGGCATTGGCCGTACATTGCTTCAGGAGAACAGCCATGCCCAATGCAGCGTCCAGATCGACCGGCGGGCGGACCCGGGCGGAGCGCCTGGAGACCCGTGTCACCGCCGAACAGAAGAGCCTGATCGAGCGGGCCGCGTCCCTTCAGGGGCGGACCGTGACCGACTTCGTGCTAACAAGCGTGCAGGACGCTGCCCGGCGCGCGATCGAGGAGCATAGCCGGCTCGCGCTCTCGGTTCGCGACAGCGAGGTGTTCGTCGACGCGCTGTTGAACCCGCAGCCGGTCAACGACCGTCTGCGGGATACGGTGCGCCGATATCGTGAGCGAGCCGGCGTTTGAGGCGTGCCCACCGCCAGAGATGAGACGCTGCGTGTCGAGCCGCTGGGGGCAAGCCATGATCGATCCGGGTTCGAGAGCGGCATAGAACCGCTCGACCGATATTTTCGGACGCAGGCCGGCCAGGACGCGCGGAAGAACATGGCCGCGCCGTTCGTCCTGCTGTTACCGGACGGAACGGTCGGGGGCTATTACACGCTCTCTGCGACATCGGTGCTGATTGCCGAGCTGCCGGCGCAGACGATACGCAAGCTGCCGCGCTATCCGCTGGTGCCGGCGACGCTTTTGGGGCGGCTGGCAGTCGATCGGCGGCAGCAGGGAAAGGGTTATGGCCGGTTCCTGCTGGCTGACGCTCTCTTCCGTGCGGCTCGCAGCGAGATCGCGTCGTTCGCGCTGGTCGTCGATGCGAAAGACAACAACGCCCGTCGCTTTTATGAGCGGGAAAGCTTCCTTCCGTTGCCGGACCAGCCGATGAAGCTGTTCCGGCCAATGGCCGATATCCGGCGGCTGTTCGACGTGCCCTGAGCCCGATGATCTGGAAGCTCGGGGGCCCTATGCTGGTGGACTGCACCCTTCCCATCCGCCCCTGATCGCGGCACAGTTCGCCGATGCGGCCCCTTCGGTATTCCATCAACGTCACATTGGACGGTTGCTGCGATCATCGCGCGGCCGTGGCGGACGAGGCGTTGCATCGCCACGCGGCCGAGAATATCGCGCGGGCCGATGCTCTGCTGTTCGGCCGGGTGATCTATGAGATGATGGAGGAGGCGTGGCGGCCGGTGGCGGAGACCGGGCTGCGGCCCGACTGGATGCCCGAATGGATGGAGCCGTTCGCCCGGACGATCCACGCAGCCAAGAAATACGTCGTCTCGAACACGCTCGAGCAGGTGGATTGGAATGCCGAGCTGGTGCGTGGGGATGACCTGGAGGAGGCTGTTCGGGAGCTGAAGCGGCAGCCCGGCACGGGGCTGTTCCTGAGCGGCGTCACGCTGCCGCTGGCGCTGGCAGAGCTGGGACTGATCGATGAGTACGAGCTCGTGACGCACCCCAGGCTGGTGGGTCACGGACCGACGCTGTTCGCCGGATTGTCGAAGCCGCTCGACCTCAAGCTGGTGAGCCGGCAGGAGCTCGGCTCAGGCGTGGTGGCGGTGCGGTACGAGCCTCGACGGTAGCGGGCGGGCTGGTCCGCCTGTCACCGGCCCAGCAGCATCGCGGCGCCCGACGCCAGAAACCTCGCCATCATGCGCAGGGGGACGCCCGGGTAGCTGGGCACGTCGTCGGGAAGGACGACGCCCTCAGGCTTGGATTTCGTGCAGATTCGCATCTCGACGGGCGGCAGCTCGCCCTGGAACCGCGCCCTGTAGGCCGAGACCCAGAACGGGCCCTTGTCGAAGCTCATGAACATGGCGGCGTTGCAGCAGGTGGCGACCACCCTGTTGGTGACCGAGCTTTCCCTGATTTTGTAATTCTTCAGGAGCGCCGCGCCTTTCGAGCATTCGAAGCGGTCCTTGCGGTAGAGGATATAGGCAGTCCCGCCATCGACATCCCGCACCGGGCCGGCACCGGGCAGCGCCTCGATCTCGCGCGAGCCTTTCTGGCAATCGGCGCAATAACAGACATTGCTCGCGATGGGCGCGCCGAACGCGGTGAGCTCGACCTTGCCGCAGGAACAGGACGCCGTCCTCGGCGCGTTGGCGGTCATCTGCTGCCGATCATGTGTGGTTGCCCTCCCAGAACGAGACAGGGTTGGAATCATAACGCAATGCGAGGCGTTTGGCGCGGGAGTTTCGTATAGTGCCCGCGGAATTATGCCAGCCCCGCAGTCGATGATTTTTGCCCGAGGAGGCCCCTGACGATGACCATCACCATTACCGTCTTCGAGCGGTCACCCGATGGCGGCAAGGGACTGGCGCGTGATACGCGCGTTCGCTGGGCGCTTGAGGAAGTGGGCCAGCCCTATGCGGTTCGCCTGGTGTCGTTCCGGGCAATGAAGGAGCCCGCGCATCTGGCAGTGCATCCGTTCGGCCAGATCCCAACCTATGAGGACGGCGATCTGGCGCTGTTCGAGACCGGGGCGATCGTGCTCCATATCGCGGAGCGCCATGCGGGGCTGCTGCCGGACGATGCCAACGCGCGGGCGCGCGCGATCACATGGATGTTCGCCGCGCTGAACACCGTGGAGCCGCCGATCCTGGAGCTCTTCACCGCGAGGCTTCTGGAGGGCGACAAGCCCTGGAGCCAGGAGCGCCTGCCGCTGGTCGCGGATCGCATCCGCGCCCGGCTGGCCCAGCTTTCCGCGCGCCTGGGCGATG
>CAZVYC010000375.1:0-2985 GCA_964631425.1 uncultured Rhodospirillales bacterium | reverse complement strand
CGGCTGCCGCAGCGGTTTAGTTTATCGAAACAAGCGCGCGCGGACCAACGGCGGGATAGGAGATCGCACGGTAATAATCGCGGTCGATGTCCGGTTCGACCGGGACCGAGACGCGGCCGGCGGACGGCAGCGGCAAAGGTTGGCGGCGATCGTGCCGGGCCTGCCACAGCGCCGCGCGGAGGCGAAGGGCGGGTGGGCGGGTCAGGCCCTTGAGGAATATATAGGACCCGCCGAGGACGACGCCGAGGCGCGCCAGCCGGCGACGCTCTGCATCGGAGAGCGCGGCGATCAGAGCTTCTACCTGGCGGCGCTCGATCGGCGCCAAGGCCTCGGTCAGCTGGAAGGCGAGGCCGCGCGCGGCGCCTTCCAGGGACGCCTCGGCGATCGCGCGCAGCATCGGGAAGGCACGATCGACTTCGCGGTCGAGCCAGAGCGCGATGCGGTCCCGCAGCCGCTCGGGCTCGCCGCCAATGAACAGGTCGCTGGGCAAAGGCGCGATGCGCGGCTTTGTGAGCGTTCCGCCAGGGGCAAGACGGGCCACCGGCGCGCCGTCCCAGGCGATCTCTCCCGTGCCGATGAGCGCGAAAGCGGACTCGTCGGATTGTTCGAGCAACGTCACGCGGCGCGCGATCTCCGAGCGCAGTGCGCGGCGGGCGGCAGTCAGCACCGGCTTCTCGTCTCCACCGAGCGCGGTCGGGTCGGCCATGAAGCTGAAGCCGTCGAGGCGGCCGACCGGGTGGCCTTCGACCACGACGGTGCCGCCGGGCTGGACCCCAGCCAGGAGCGTGCCGCCTTTCTCCAGGCTGCGCACCAACCCGGCGGCGCGGCGGTCGACGAAGCGCTGGGTCAGTTTTTCGTGCAGTGCGTCCGACAGCCGGTCCTCGAGGGCACGGGTACGCTCCTGCCAGGCGAACGGGTCGGCGATCCAGGCCGGGCGGTTGGCAACGTAGGTCCAGGTGCGGACATGGGCAATTCGGGTGACCAGGGTGTCGATATCGCCATCGGTGCGGTCGAGGCGCCTAACCTGGGCATCGACCCAGTCGGTGGGGACGCGCGAGTTCTTGGCCAGGTGCAGATACATCTGCGAGAGCAGCCGCGTATGCTGATCGCTCATCACCTTGCGAAAGTCGGGAACCTGGCAGACGTCCCAGAGCAGCTGCACGGCTGCCTTGCCTTTCGCGCGGCCGGCGATCTCGGGATCGCGGGCGAGCACGGCGAGCGCGTGGTGGTCGTCGGCATCGCGGGCGCGGCGCAGGCAATTATACGGCGGCGGCGCATCCAGACTGCGTAAGAGCGACTGGGCCGTGTGGAATTCGAGGTCGCTGTTGCGCCACATGAACGTCTGGAGGGGATCGAAACGATGGTTCTCGACCGCTTCGACCAGATCGGGGTCGAGCTCGCCCATCGTGCCCGTGGTGCCGAAGGTACCGTTCGCCATGTGGCGGCCGGCGCGGCCGGCGATCTGCCCGATTTCCTGCGCGGTCAGCCGACGCGGCCGGATGCCGTCGAATTTCGATAGTCGGGCGAAGGCGACATGGTCGATATCCATATTGAGGCCCATGCCGATCGCGTCCGTGGCAACCAGGTAATCGACCTCGCCCGCCTGGTAGAGCGCCACCTGGGCGTTGCGGGTGCGGGGACTGAGCGCCCCTAGCACGACGGCGGTGCCGCCGCGCTGCCGCCTGATCAGCTCCGCGGTTTCATAAACCTCGGTCGCGGAGAAGGCGACGATGGCGGAGCGCGGCGGCAAGCGGGTGAGCTTGCGGGCGCCGGTGTAGGAGAGCGTGGAGAACCGGCTGCGCTGGATCAGCTCAACGCCGGGCACCAGCCGCCGGATGAGCGGCAGCGCGGTGTCGGAGCCGAGGAACAGGGTTTCGGTCAGGCCGCGGGCGTGGAGCAGCCGGTCGGTGAAGATATGGCCGCGCTCGGCGTCGCCCGCGAGCTGGATTTCATCAATCGCCAGGCAGTCGACGCTCCGATCGAGCGGCATCGACTCCACAGTGCAGACCCAGTAGCGCGGATGGGGCGGGATGATCTTCTCCTCGCCAGTGACGAGGGCGACGGCCCCGGCCCCCTTGAGTGCGGCAATACGGTCGTAATTTTCGCGCGCGAGGAGCCGGAGGGGAAAGCCGATCATGCCGGTGGCATGGCCCAGCATGCGCTCGATCGCGAAATGGGTCTTGCCGGTGTTGGTCGGCCCCAACACCGCGCGGACATGAGCGGACTCAGAGAAAGGCGATCGCGCCATGGCATTAACGATCGGAGCGCAGTGGGGAAAAAGCAAGATCGGATGAATCCGGGCGCGCGGATTCGAGTCCACCACCTCCTCGCCCCGTCATCCCGGCGAAGGCCGGGACCCGTCTTTCCGCTATCGCAGACGCCGATAGTTGGGTCCCGGCCTTCGCCGGGATGACGAATGATGAAGAAAACCTGGTAAATCGTCCCAACAAAACCCAACAGACCGCTGCGTCGCCGTCGTGAGGTCCTCCTTGGCGGTCTTCTGCGATTTCTTCTGAAAGCAGTGCAGAATGAAAATCGCTGCTTCGAACTGCGCCACGTAGACGACGCGAAACGCGCCATCATGGTCCCGAGTGCGTATCTCGCGAACGCCTGGCCCGATCGTGGCCATCGGCTTCCAGTGATCAGGATCGAGACCTGCTGAAGCAGGTCGATCTGGTGACCCGCCTGGCGCTTCGCCGAGGTCGGAAACGCGCGGAGATCGCGCAATGTGCTCGCTCGGAACTCGATCGCCCTGCCTCGCTCAATGAGGCAAGAAAGATCGTCTCGCAGCTGGTTCGAGAAGACGGAGGCCGAAACGAAAATGCAAGAGTGGGCGCGCGCGTCACTCGGCGTTTTCGGGCTCGATTCCGCGATCGGCCGCAAGGCCGGAGCCGAGGCCAGCCAGACGGGCGGTCCAGCGCCCCAGACGATCGAGATACAGATAGACGACCGGGGTCGTGTAAAGCGTCAGGGCCTGGGAGACGA
>CAZVYC010000374.1:0-2996 GCA_964631425.1 uncultured Rhodospirillales bacterium | reverse complement strand
CGGTTCCCTCGGGTGTCGATTTCGAGCAGTCGGCCAGCTTGCCCGGCAGGCGCAGCTTGCGGGTCGCGCTCTTGCGCGCCAGGTCCTTGTTGTCCTTCTTGCGCAGCCGCTCCTCGGCCTTGTCGATCAGCCGGTCCAGCAGCGCGCGGCTGGCGGCGGGGTTGCCGGTCAGCCAATGGTCGAAATGATCCTTGATCGCCTGGTCGACCAGCCGAGTCGCTTCAGCCGAGGCGAGCCGCTCCTTGGTCTGCCCCTGGAATTGCGGTTCGCGGATGAACAGAGAGATCAGGGCCGCTACTCCGTCGATTACGTCGTCGGCCGTGAGCTGCGCTGCGCGCTTGTTGCCGACCAGTTCGCCATAGGCCTTCAGGCCCCGAGTCAGCACCGTGCGCAAACCCTGCTCGTGCGTGCCGCCCTGAAGGGTCGGGATGGTATTGCAGTAGGAATGGATGAAGCCTTCCTCATCCTCCGGCCACGCAATCGCCCATTCCACCTTGCCTTGGCCTGAGGGCAGCTCGACAAGCCCCGTGAACGGCACCGGGGTCAGGCAGGGCCGGCCGTCGAGGTCGCTTTCCAGGAAATCGATCAGCCCGTTTGGGAACTTGAACACTTCCTCGGGCGGCACCGCGCTGCCGGCCGGCAGCAGCGACGCGTCGCATGACCAGCGGATTTCGACGCCGCGCTGCAGATAGGCCTTCGACCGCGCCATCCGATAGAGGCGGGCTGGGACCATATGCGCGTCGGCGCCGAAAATCTCCGGGTCGGGATGGAAGCTGACCGACGTGCCGCGCCGATTCTGGGTCGAGCCCAGGGTCTGCAGCGTCTCCACCGGCACGCCCCGCGCATAGCGCTGGCGGAACAATTGCCGGTCGCGCGCCACTTCGACCACCAACCGGTCCGACAGGGCATTGACTACCGAGACACCGACGCCATGCAGGCCGCCCGAGGTTTCGTAGACCTTGCCCGAGAACTTGCCTCCCGAATGCAGCGTGGTCAGGATCACTTCCAGCGCGGATTTGCCGGGATAGTTCGGATGCTCATCCACCGGAATGCCGCGTCCGTTGTCGCGCACGGTGACAGTCCCGTCGGCCGCGAGATTGAGCTCGATCCAGGTCGCGTGGCCCGCTACGGCCTCGTCCATGCCGTTGTCGAGCAGCTCCGCCACCAGATGGTGCAGTGCTCTCTCGTCGGTCCCGCCGATATACATGCCCGGCCGTCGGCGCACCGGCTCAAGCCCTTCCAGCACTTCGATATGCTGCGCGGAATAGGAATCGTCGGGTTGCGGCTTGGCCTTGCGGGCGGTCGATTGGAACAGGTCGCTCATGAGGCGGGATTATGGTGAGCCCGGCGGCTCAGCGCAAGAACTACCACTTGGCTGGGCCCTATCTACAACACCTAGTGGTGCGGTACCCTCTGCGTACAACTCCGACCGCGGCAGCAACGCTGTCACGACCGTTCCCTTGTCGCGTGTGCTCTTGACCTCCAGGCTACCGCCATGCAGCTCGACGATGGTCTTGGCAAAGGGTAGTCCGAGTCCCGTGCCCGCCGATGCGCGGCGGTCCGTCCGCTTGACCTGCATGAACGGCTGCAGCGCGGTCTCGATCTCGGCAGGGTCCATGCCGATCCCGGTGTCCGCCACTTCGATCTCAATGCCGCCCGACGGACCGATCCGGCCGGACAGCGTGATCAAACCGCCTGGATCGGTAAACTTGATGGCGTTCGACAGCAGGTTGTAGATCACCTGCCTCAGTCGCGTGGCGTCGATCATCGCCGTCAGCGGCACCTCCCCGGTCTCGAGAACGAAGCCCAGCTCCGCTGTGCCCGCTTGCAGTCTCAACACGTTGAAGCATTCCTCCAGCAGCCCGCGGATGTCGGTTTGCTTGAGATCGAGCTCCAAGTGCGAAACCTGCGTTTTGGCCAAGTCGAGGATCGTGTTGATGATCGACAGCAGATGCTTGCCGCTCATATGCACGTCGTGCGCGTACTCGACATAGCGTGGGTTGCCGAGCGTCCCCAGGACCTGCTTCTCCAGCATCTCGGCGAAGCCGATGATGGCGTTCAGCGGCGTGCGCAGCTCATGGCTCATGTTGGCCATGATGATCGACTTGGCCTCGTTCGCTGCCTCGGCCGCCTCCTTGGCGTGCAGCAGCTCGAAGGTCAGCTGCTCGTTGCGCACGCGCAGGCTGAAGATGTCCCAGACCCAGCGCTTCAGGACGCACGCGCTGGACAGCAGGAGCGCCAGATAGACCAGTGTCATGCTGCCGAGGAAAAAAGAGTTGATCGCCGGCTGCAGGAAGAACGTCGCGGCTAGGGCGCCCAGCAGGGGGACGGTGAAGACGATGACGGCGGGGTAGTAGATGCCGTAAACTGCGGTGGCGCCCGCTGCCAAGCCCCCGACTCCCATGACGAGGAACATGCGGTCTTCCAGGTCGGGTGGCACGAACACGTTCGGCACCATATAGGCGATCTGCAGCGTAGTGACGCCCAGCATGGCGGTGAATCGCCGGCCCCAGCGCAGGGTCTGCGCATCACTCCAGCTCCGCTGCGTGTAATAGCGCCAGGCAGCGAGGCGGACCCCGCACCAGGCGATGCCGAGCGCGGCCCACACGATAAGGAGCTTGTGCGAGAGGACGCTCCAGAGGGCCCAGACCGTTCCGGCGATCAGGATGATGGTCGCCGCCATGGACCAAGGAGATCGCTGCCAAAGCCGAATCGTTTCGGCCTTTATCTTGTCGGCCTGCCTTTTATCGTCGGCCGTTCGGCCCGCAAACGTCACCTGGGCGATACCCTCGTGAAGGGCGCGTCGCCGAGCAGGCGGCGCCGACGGGATCGGATAAGCGCAATCTGTATAAACTTGATGTTTCGTCAAAAGGAAAGGGTCGCCTGAGGGCGACCCTTAATGACTTGTCACTGGCAGGAGAGGCGAGGCGGCAGTATCGTCGCCTGGTCTCTCAGACCGAATAGTACATTTTGAACTCGATGGGGTGGGGCGTTGT
>CAZVYC010000373.1:1825-3002 GCA_964631425.1 uncultured Rhodospirillales bacterium | reverse complement strand
TGCGCGGTGAAGGACAGAAGCATGCGGACGCGGTCATCCGTGAGTATACGCAAACTTCAGACATCTATCCCAATAACGCCGATGTCCATTACTCACTTGGTCAGATCTATCATCAGTCCGGTCAATTCGATAAAGCGATTGACGCGTACAATCTGGCCGTGCGTGATAGCGCCATCGAAGCGCTTGCGCGCGTCGGCAGCGCTCATTCGCTGCTGGTGCAGGGTAAGCCAGAAGCCGCTATTCAGCAACTAGAGCAGGCATTGCAGGCCGCCCGCCGCTCGCCAATCTCAATCGATCCGGCGACCTGGGCCGCGCGTCCCCGCGAAGAGGGCGAAGAGCACCAGGCTCCAGAGGTAGAGATATCGCTCTTGCTGGCTAAAACCTACGGGCGTGTTGGACGACAGGAGCAGATGCAAGCCATCTTGCGCCAGGTCAAACAAAGCAAACCTGCGCAGGATGAGGTGGCTTCCACCCTCTCTGAAATCTCTAGCCGTCACACCGATACGGCTCACACATTGCAAGAATATCTGGAACTGGTACGTCATTATCGCAATAGCAAACAGGTCGATAACGCGCTCAACGCGCTCAATGAAATGGTGCGTCTCGCTCCACAAGACCCGCGCGCTCACGAAGAACTGGCCGACATTTACATCAATCGCGGCCTGTTAGATGAGGGCATCGCGGAACTACGCTTGCTCGCTGACATCTATCTGCGCCGCAACCAGTTGGAAGATGCCGGAGCCGTGATCCAGCGCATCGGCAACCTGTACGACGAGATGGGCAATAGCGAGGAGGCCCTGGCTAATCTCTGCCGCGCCGCCGAACTCATGCCAACCTCGATGGACCTGCTGCGCGAAGTGGTCGGCTTCTGCTTCCGCTTAGGGCGGCAGAACGAGGCAGCTCGCTATCAGGCCGATATCGCGCGCCACTACTTCGAAACACATCAGGTCAAAGAGTCGGTTGCCGCGCTTCAGCAGTTGATCGCTATTGATCGTAACAACTTAGACGCCTACGATATGCTAGGTCAGACCTACCAATCAGTAGGTGAGTACGAGCAGGCCAGTCGCGTGTATCGCAACCTTGCCAAAATCAACCCTGGCAATGCCACCGCGCGTAACCGCCTGGCAACCCTGCAAGAATTGCGCACCCGCTAAATAAACTTTTAGCAGGCAGTTGG
>CAZVYC010000373.1:0-1815 GCA_964631425.1 uncultured Rhodospirillales bacterium | reverse complement strand
AAAGGGTGTGGGCGGAGAAAAATTTCGCGAAATTTTTCTCCGCCCACACCCTTTTTCCAACTGCCTGCTAAACTGCGACAAAACGAGGGTCGTTTCTGTCCTCCTTTCACTGTATACTTTAGATAAGAAGTCAGTCAAGTGAAATGAAAGAGGAAATAGATGATGACTACAGCATCCACCACTGTTGCGACATCCAACAAGGCCCGCTTGCAAGGCTTTGCGCTGGCCTCCGTACTTACCGCCCTGATGCTCTCGCTCTTTTTAGAAGCGTTGGATCAGACGATTGTAGGCACGGCTATGCCGCGCATCATCGCTCAACTGCACGGCCTGGATCGCTATACCTGGGTGGTGACGGCCTATGTACTGGCCTCGATGACCATGGTCCCCATCGTCGGCAAGCTCTCTGACCAGTTTGGCCGCAAATGGTTCCTGCTCGGCGGCACCGCGCTCTTCCTGTTTGGCTCATTGCTGGCTGGTGCTGCACAGACGATGAATCAGTTGATCCTCTTCCGCGCGCTGCAAGGGCTGGGCGCGGGCATTGGCATGGCCTTAGTCTTGACGGTCATGGGAGATCTCTTCCCGCCTGCTGAGCGAGCAAAGTGGGGAAGCCTCTTTGGACTCGTGTATGGCGTCTCGAATCTCTTCGGCCCGACGCTAGGTGGCTGGCTCGCCGAGCATGGCCCACTAATGGGAAGCCTGATCACTGAGAGCAGCCGCTGGCGCTGGGTCTTCTATATCAATCTGCCCGTAGGTTTGCTGGCCGTGGCCGGACTGCTGTTCTTCCTCCCGAGCAATCTTTCGGTGCGTACGAGTGAATGGACCGGCTGGTCAGCGGTACGCCGCGTCGATTTCCTGGGCGCTCTGCTCTCGGCCATCGCGACGATCTGCCTGATGCTGGGCTTGACCTGGGGAAGCAGCCGCATGTTTGCCTGGAGTTCGCCGCAGGTGATCGGACTGCTGGCAGTCAGCATAGTGCTTTTCGTTCTGTTGATGGTAGTTGAGCGCAAAGCCGTTGATCCGATCCTGCCGCTGGACCTGTTCCGCAACCGGGTCTTTAGCGTGACCGCACTGCTTTCAATGCTCCAGATGATGGTGCTGATGGGTCTCTCACTCTACCTGCCGCTCTTCTTGCAAGGCGTACTGGCGGTCTCGCCCACAACCTCTGGCCTGGTGATGACTCCTCTCTCAGTAAGTATGGTGCTAGGAGCAATGCTGGCCGGTCCTCTCGTTAGCGCGCTCAAACGTGCTCGCCTCATCGTGGGCCTTGGAGCGCTGCTCATGGTTGTCGGTACCAGCTTGATTGCGCTGATGTCACCCACAACCAATCTGTTTCAGGCCATCCTGTTCATGGTCGTAGCAGGCATTGGTACTGGCAGCTTCTTCTGCCTGCCGACGCTAGCGCAGAATGCGCTGCCGCAGAGCCGCCTGGGGGTAGGCACCGCCGCGACGCGCTACCTGGGACAACTCGGCGCTACCCTGGGTATAGCAATTGTGGGTACGACCGTCAGCAGTTCCATCTCCGGCAACCTTATGAGGCAGTTGCGCACCGATCAGGCAGGCAAATTCTTGCTCTCAGGCGCGCTCCAGCACGGCTTTGTGGCGGTCCTGGTCTTCGCCGCGATTGCTCTGCTGGCAACGTTCTTCCTCAAGAATGTGCCTTTCGCCACGCCTTCTCAGGACGAAGCGACTGACGAGGTGCAGGAGACGGATGAGAAAGAGCTTGTTCACAGCGCCTAAGATGCTCCTATGGCTCACCCCGAATTCTTGAGGGCCTTATGACCCGGCGTAGGGGTGAGCTTTAGCAATCCGCCATGA
>CAZVYC010000372.1:0-3055 GCA_964631425.1 uncultured Rhodospirillales bacterium | reverse complement strand
CCCGGTCGCCGTGGCTCATCCACACCTGCTGCCGGCCGCCCACGGCCCAGTCTCCCTGGGTCAGGGCGCAGCTTTCGATGATGTCGACGAAGGCACGGCCGAACTCGCGCGTGTCGCCCATCTGCACCTCGCCGCCCAGCTCCTGGCACAGCGTCTGCTGGCCATAACAGATGCCGAGCACCGGCAGGCTAAGGTCGAACAGCCCGTTGGCCGGGGCAGGCGCACCCGATTCCAGCACCGAGGCTGGGCCGCCCGACAGGATGATGCCGCGGGCACCGAAAGCCTTGATGCGGTCGAGGTCGGCGGAGAAGGGGATGATCTCGCAATAAACGCCGCTCTCGCGTACGCGCCGGGCGATCAGCTGAGTCACCTGCGACCCGAAATCCAGGATCAGGATACGGTCTTCGTGCAGCGAATCGAGAGGGGAGTGTGATGTCATTGCTATTCTTACATCAGGCATCGCGGATTTTGGTAGTGGCCACAAGCAACTCTCCCTCGCCGCAGCGGGGAGAGGGCCCCCCCTCACCCTCCCATTGCTCCGCAATGGGCCCCTCCCTCTCCCCGTTGGGGCGAGGGGATCCCCGGGGCGAGGGAATCAGAGCTCGCTTATCCCTTGAGGTTGCGCGACATTCCGGCCAGCACGCCGATATCGCTCCAGCCGAGCGCGGTCTCGGTGACGGTCTCACCGAAGAAGGGGCGCTTTGTCTGCGCCATGATCGCGCCCGACAGGCGCCGGTAGAAGGCGATGGCCGGGCGATTGCCGGTCAAGGCCCAGACCAGCGCCGATTTCTTGCCCCGCGCCTTCAGCACCCGCGCCATCGCGCCCATCAGCGCCGCGCCGTGCCCACGCCGCTGAATGCCCGGCATCAGGTAAAGCAGGTAGATCTCGGAGTCGAACGCGGCGAGCAGCTGGTCGCGGGTCCTGCGGCGCGGGCCGGCCACGCCGAAACCCGCTACGCCGGTGCCGCGGCTGTCGAGCACCAGGTTGATGATCGGGTCGTCAACCCGCTCGAGCGCGTAGCGCCAATGCACCGCGTCCCAGGCGGTGGCGACCCGGGCCAGCGATTCGGCAGTCAGAAGGTCGCGATAGGCGGCTTGCCAGGAGGCACGCTGCACCTCCGCGATCGCTTCGGCGTCGGCGGGGCCGGCTGGACGAATGAAAAATTCCATAACGCTTATTTTGGCAGTAATTCGGCGCCGCACCAGAGGCGGCGCGGCGCCGACACGAAATATCGCGGAGTAGTCACGACGAGACCGTCCGCTCGAATACGGCGGCGAAAAAGCCATCCGTATCGTGGCGGGCCGGGGTCAGGCGGAGGTAAGGCGTAGAAGGCGGCTCGGCCGCGTCATCGCGCCCCACGGCGCTGCGCCCCAGCGCGTCGCGCCAGACGATATCGGCCGGCATCAATGCAAAGCCCGCGTGGGCGGCCAGGAAAGCCGCCGCCTGGTCCTCGTTCTCGGCCGGCAGCATCGAGCAGGTGGCATAGATCAGGCGGCCGCCGGACTTGACCAGGCGGGCGGCGCTTTCGAGCAGGCGGGCCTGCAGCGGGACGAGCTCGGACAGGCCCGGCCCCAGCGTGCGCCAGCGCATGTCCGGGTTGCGGCGCCAGGTGCCGGTGCCGGTGCAGGGCGCATCGACCAGCACGCGGTCGAAGCGGCCCTTGTGCCGCTTCACCCAGGGGTCGGTCTCGCTGGCCAGCGCACGGGTCTGGATATTGTGGGCGCCGGCGCGGCGGAAGCGCTCCTTGGCGCGCATCAGCCGATTGGCCAGCACGTCGGCGGCGATGATCCGGCCCTTGTTGGCCATGGCGGCGGCGATCCCGAGCGTCTTGCCGCCGGCGCCAGCGCAGAAATCCACCACTTCCTGCCCCGGCTCGGCGCTTACCATAAGCGCGACCAGCTGCGAGCCCTCGTCCTGGATCTCGATCGCCCCTTCCTTGTAGAGCGGATGCGCCATTACCGCCGGCCGGCCTTCCAGCCGGATGCCGATCGGCGACAGGACGCAAGGCTTCGCATCCATTCCATCGGCGGTGAGACGCGCCAGCACGGCGGCCGGGCTCGCCTTCAGGGTGTTGACCCGAAGGTCGAGCGGGGCGGGCTCCTTGAGCGCGTCCATCTCGGCCTGGAAACGGTCGCCGAGGCCACGCCGAAGCTCGGCCTCGGCCCAGGGCGGGCATTCGGCCGCCACGGCCTCAGGCATG
Organism: uncultured Rhodospirillales bacterium; assembly: GCA_964631425.1. Lineage (GTDB taxonomy): Bacteria > Pseudomonadota > Alphaproteobacteria > BOG-932 > Roseiterribacteraceae > BOG-932. The sequence goes on along the minus strand of CAZVYC010000372.1, from coordinate 854 downwards.
TCCCGGGATTCGAGCGCGCGGCCGGCAAGCCGCTCGGCAATTGCCAGCTCGTCCTTCGACAGCGGTGGCGGGCCGTAGGGCGGCCCCGAGAACAGCCGCGCCACATCATTCACCGCGCGGCCTTCGCCGACCAGGAGGTCGGCCAGGACGAGGCCGGTCGGCGAGGGACGGGCGCCGGCGCGCTCCAGCCGCCAGGTGAGCCGCGCGCGGCGACGCATGGTGCGGTAGACGGACTGCGATATCTCCGCCCGATCCTTGGCGCCGATGAAGCGGCGGTCGCGGAAATAGGCGGATGCGGTGGCGTCGGCGGGCCGCGGGGTCGATTCAATCAGGCCGAGCAGCTCGATCGTGGCTGCCAGCCGGGCGGAAGGGGTCATGGAACCTTGGATGGATTGGCGAATGCCCCGCGCATCATGTCACGAGACCTGGACGCCCTTATTCAGCGCCCTTACTCATTGAATCGGTAGTTCGGCGTTTCCTGGGTGATCTGGATGTCGTGCACGTGGCTTTCGCGCAGGCCGGCATTGGTGATGCGCACGAACTCGGCGTTACGCTGCAGCTCGACGATGGTGCGGTTGCCGGTATAGCCCATCGCGGCTTTCAGGCCCCCGACCAGCTGGTGGATCACGGGGCCGACCGGGCCCCGATAGGGCACTCGGCCCTCCACACCCTCGGGCACCAGCTTCAGCTGGTCGCGCACCTCGGCCTGGAAATAGCGGTCGGCCGAGCCACGCGCCATTGCTCCCAGTGAGCCCATGCCGCGATAGCTCTTATAGGAGCGGCCCTGATAGAGGACCACCTCGCCGGGCGCCTCATCGGTGCCGGCGAGCAGCGAGCCCAGCATGGCGCAATCG
>CAZVYC010000371.1:0-3059 GCA_964631425.1 uncultured Rhodospirillales bacterium | reverse complement strand
ACTTCGCGATCCCGGCGTTGGCGAAGACGATGTCGAGCCTGCCCTTCTCGCGCTTCACGGCGTCGTAGAGCCGGTCGAGGTCGGCCAGGTTCGCCACATCGCCCTGCACGCCGGCGACGTTGCGGCCGATGTCCTTCACCGCCGCGTCCAGCTCAGCCTGGCGTCGGCCGGTGATGAAGACGAAGGCGCCCTCGTCCACGAAGCGCCTGGCCGTGGCCAGGCCGATGCCGCTGTTGCCGCCGGTAATGATCGCGACCTTGCCGTCCAGTTTTCCGCTCATGTCCATGTCCAGTGAGTAGTTATGTAGTGCTCGATACAAATGTGGAGGTAGACGAGGAGCGTCAAGGGCATTATGTAATGAACGATAAAGAATCTGGAGGACTGGATCATGGCGGGGGGCAGGCCGCGGGGCTTCGACCGCGACCGCGCGCTGGACCGGGCGATGACGGTGTTCTGGCGCAAGGGCTATGAGGGCGCCTCGCTGGCTGAGCTGACGCGTGCCATGGGTATCAACCCGCCTAGCCTCTACGCCGCGTTCGGCAGCAAGGAGGGGTTGTTCCGCGCGGCGCTGGACCGCTACGGCGAGAGCCGCGCCGGATTCCTGGCGGAGGTCGCCGCCGCGCCCACCGCCCGCGCCGCTGCCGAGCGTCTACTGTGCGGCTCGGCCGACCAGGCGGTGGCGCCGGACCATCCGCCCGGCTGTTTGCTGGTGCAGGGCGGGCTGGCCTGCGGCGCCGGTGCGGAAGCAATTCCGAGCGAGCTTGCGACCCGGCGGGCAGGCGTGGAATGCGTGCTGCGGGATCGGTTCGAACGCGCGAAGGCCGAGGGGGAGCTTGCCGCGGACACGGACGTTTCGGCACTTGCGCGGTATCTGGCGACGGTGACGCAGGGGATGGCGGTGCAGGCCGCAGCCGGGGCGACGCGCGCGGAGCTGGAGGCAATTGGCGAATTGGCGCTGACGGGGTGGCCGGGGTAGCGGGAATGTCGGATTACGCTTCGCTTATCCGACCTACGGGCCTCCGGAACGGGTTTCTTCGCCTTGCCCAGTCTTTCCCGGCCCCATAAAATGCGGGAAAACAACCACTAGCGGGCGCGGTGGCGCCTCGGGAAGCCGTAATATGACCGACGCGAACAGTCTTTTCCCGGTGCCGGCCGAAGCGGCGAAGCGCGCGCTGATCGACGAGGCGGGATATCGCCGGATGTACCAGCAGTCGGTCGAGGATACCGACGGGTTCTGGCGGGAGCACGCCAAGATCGTCGATTGGATCAAGCCGTTCAGCGTCGTCAAGAACACCAGCTTTGAGCTGCCGGTCTCTATCAAATGGTTCGAGGACGGGGAACTGAACGTCGCGGCGAACTGCCTGGACCGGCACCTCGCCACGCGCGGCGACAAGATTGCGATCATCTGGGAGGGCGACGACCCGAAAGATTCGCGGCAGATCACCTATCGCGAACTGCACGAGCAGGTCTGCCGGCTGGCCAATGTGCTGAAGAGCAAGGGCGTGGGCAAGGGCGACCGGGTCACCATCTATTTGCCGATGATCCCGGAGGCGGCGGTGGCGCTGCTGGCCTGCGCCCGTCTCGGGGCGGTGCATTCGGTGGTATTCGGCGGATTTTCGCCCGAGGCGCTGCGCGATCGCATTCTCGACAGCCAGTCCAAGATCATCATCACGGCGGACGAAGGATTGCGCGGCGGCAGAAAAATTCCCCTGAAGGCCAATGTCGACGCGGCGCTGGAGCATTGCCCGTTCGTCGAGACCGCGATCGTCGTCCGCCGCACCGGCGCACCGATCGCATGGGCGGAAGGCCGCGATTTCTGGTACGAGGCGCTGATAGAGGCCGCATCGACCGATTGCCCGGCGGAGCCGATGGGCGCGGAAGACCCGCTGTTCATCCTCTACACCTCCGGCTCGACGGGGAAGCCCAAGGGGGTGCTGCACACCACCGGCGGCTATCTGGTCTGGGCGTCGATGACATTCCGCTATGTCTTCGACTATCACGAGGACGACATCCACTGGTGCACCGCCGACATCGGCTGGGTCACCGGTCATTCCTATGTCGTCTATGGGCCGCTGACGAACGGGGCCACCACGCTGATGTTCGAGGGCGTGCCCAACTGTCCCGACCAGAGCCGGTTCTGGCAGGTGGTGGACAAGCACAAGGTAACCATCTTCTACACCGCGCCGACTGCGCTGCGCGCGCTGATGCGGGACGGCGACGAGCCGGTCAAGAAGACCAGCCGGGCCAGCCTGCGGGTGCTGGGCTCGGTCGGCGAGCCGATCAATCCCGAGGCGTGGCTGTGGTATCACAACGTTGTCGGTGAGGGCCGGCTGCCGATCGTCGACACCTGGTGGCAGACCGAGACCGGCGGCATCATGATCACGCCGCTGCCGGGCGCGATCGCGACCAAGCCGGGATCGGCCACCCTGCCCTTCTTCAGCGTGAAGCCAGTGATTGTCGACGGCGAAGGCCATCCGCTGGAGGGCGTGGCCGAGGGCAACCTGTGCATTGCCGACAGCTGGCCGGGGCAGGCGCGCACGCTCTATGGCGATCACGAGCGGTTCGGCCACACCTATTTCTCGACCTTCAAAGCCAAGTATTTCACCGGCGACGGTGCGCGCCGCGACACTGACGGATATTACTGGATCACCGGCCGGGTCGATGACGTGATCAACGTCTCGGGCCACAGACTGGGCACTGCCGAGATCGAAAGCGCGCTGGTGGCGCACCCGGCGGTGGCCGAGGCCGCGGTCGTCGGCTATCCGCACGACATCAAGGGCACCGGCATCTATGCTTACGTCACGCTGGTGGCAGGCGGCGAACCCACTGACGAATTGCGCAAGGAGCTGATCCTGTGGGTCCGGCGGGAGATCGGCGCCTTGGCCGCACCCGACCTGCTGCAATGGGCCCCGGCGCTGCCCAAGACCCGGTCCGGCAAGATCATGCGCCGGATCCTGCGCAAGATCGCCGCCGACGAGCACGAGCAGCTGGGCGACACCTCGACCCTGGCCGACCCCTCGGTGGTGTCGGACCTGGTACGGGAGCGGATGAACCGGGCC
>CAZVYC010000370.1:0-3067 GCA_964631425.1 uncultured Rhodospirillales bacterium | reverse complement strand
TGCGTTACACATGATATGACAATTCGTATTATCTGCATATGCCTACGTATTAATGTATGGTAAGTAACGTCGGCAGGGGTAATACCAGAGACATACGTATCGATAGGCAAAAGAGAATTAACGGATAGAGATGTTGCTATGAAAAAGGTACAGTTTCACCAGATATTGCTAGCAGTTATCGAGCGAGCCGATGAGCGGCACAGAGAGACGACGGGGCAAGCTCTCCCCTTGTATGTTATTGCACGTGACATTGGCCTTGATATTGGCACCCTGACCCTCGTGCTCAGTGGAGAGCGCATGCTCGACACTGCCTATCTATTGCCATTGCTAGTCTATCTGGGCTGCGATGAAAATGAGCAACGTTTCATTTTTCACCTTGCGGAAGTAACGCAGCAAAACAATGGGGCGCTGGATTTATTCGCTCCGCACACCGGCGAGTACTCTTCGACCCTCTTTCAACTCCCTTCAGATACAGAACCCGAAGCCGAACGCATCACTGAAAAACGACCATTGAAATAATTTAAGAGAACCTTTATTTGGAGGAGGAACTTTCCTCCTCTTCACTGTACCCAGGGACAAGCCCATCTAGGCAGGTCAGCACTCGCTGAACCTCTGGATTTTCACAAACATCTTTGATGGGAAACCATGCCACATCTTGGAGCATCCTGATGCTCTCTTGGGCCTCCTCTGGGTCACATCCCAGGGATACTTGAGCTGTAGCATCAACCTCGACCAGAAAGGTTATAGACGTTCCAAGGTCATAAGGCATAGTAAACAGGAAGCGCACGACTGTGCCTTTCAGGCCGGTCTCTTCGTTCAATTCTCGCAAGACGGCCTCTTCAGGTTTTTCCCCAGGAAGCAGAGCACCACCAAGCAGTATCCAGGAGGTCGTTCCATCACGCCAACGATGCTTCACCAAGAGAATTTCCAGTTCCCTCATGCGCACGACGGCGGCTGCGGCCCGTGGCCGATCAGATGTTGCCACTCTTTTTTCCTCTCTTACACTGTTGATTGCTCTTCTCCCTCCACAGGACTTTCCTTCAGTTTGAGATCAATTTACCTTATTTTCCCAATTTAGAAATACCCACAAAGCGCTACACAGCACGACCTAGCAGGACAGATACAGCACTCTCATAGTTTGCCAGCAGATGCGAGATATCGTCCAACAACTGGACAATTTTCTGCATCTGCGCCACGATTTCATTGCGCTTGCTGAAATTGCTATCCAGATTCTCCTCTAGAAATTCCAAAAAGGTAATCGCATCATTCAGGTGACGATTAACAGCAGCTGTCCCGGCATTGAGACGTTGGTGCGCATCATAGACATAGGCAAGAGAGATCAGTGCTTGCGATTCACGAGCATTCTGGACGCCGGTATTGGTAGTACGAGGTTTTTGCAGAGAAGATAGCTCCTCTGTATCCAGATGGGCATCACTCTCTTGTAAGATCTCCGAGAGTGCACGCATGAACTCCACAAAGGTATAATAAAGGTCGCCTATAAAACCTCTTACACGATGCAAAGGATCTTCTACCGAAGAATAACGAGGATAGATATCATACACATCATAGCTACCACTTCCACGATTACGCTCAACAAGATTCTGCACTTCATCGATAGTAGCCATGACCTCATTAAAACGTCCTACAAAGGTACCAAGCATATTGCCCTGCTCCAGGTTCAGATAGGTGTGATACACATGATAAAGAGCGTGCAATTTGCGCTGCTCACCCTTCTGGCTATCGTCTTCATAGTGCGCGGCACCATCGGACACCTTACCCGGCTTCGTCAAAACTCCCGTTTGGGGAGGTTGCAACAAAGCACTCTGAGGTTGGGCCGCATTAGCAACAAGACTACTGCGCAGAAACTGTACCGTTGCTTCTATATCGGCAATAAGCTCTTTCCTTTGCTCATCTCCCAGCACCGCGTTGTACTTCACCATACTTAAACATGCAAGTACAGTAGTCACAGCATGCTCAAGTTGGGATATATGACTCTGCTGTGCGTCATCTGGCATAGTTTTGATTATCCTTTCCCAATGATCCGTAGGCAAAAAACCACCTCTTGCCCTTCTTATCCCAGTACGTTGAGTGTGACTACAACAGTTTGAGTGCTACTGTGAGTACCCTGACTATCCTGCGCTGAAATCGTAATCTGCGCCTTATGCGATCCCAAAATCATGCCCTGCGTATTAACATTAACCGTAATTATACCACTACTACTTCCTGTTGTCGGCGAGAGTAACACCCAGCTTTGATTTGCCGATGTAGCCCATGACGCACAATCCCCTGCCTCCTGTACCGTAACGCTCTGTGATGACGGATTACTTTGTAGCAGAGACGATGAAAAGGTGAGACTGCTGGGTGTCACCTGCAATGTACATGGTTGCCCCGATTGCGCTGATTGCACAGCAGGCGACGACTGCACTGACTGCGATGGCTGTGACACAATAAGCATTACCGACAAAGACTGCGGACTTCCCTGCACTGCTTGACCTCCACCGCCAGCACCATTCGTTGCACTGATCAGAATGCGTGTATTATATGTGCCAGAAGCAACTCCGTTATCATTGATATTTACCATTATTTTTCCGGTTTGTCCAGTAGCAAGAACATTTCCAACAGTTGTCACGCTCAGCCATGATGCCCCCACGGCATCACTGGTAGCGTGCCAGGAGAGCGTTCCCGCGCCCGAATTGATGACCGCTACACTCTGGCTATAAGAATTAGCCTGCCCCTGAGTCATATTAAAAACAACCGAAGACGATGAAAGTTCTAGCACAGGTTGCGTCGCAGTTGGCGATGAAGTATTTCCTCCCGACGTTTGTAAGCCGGACTGTGTTGACGTCGTTGAGGGAGGGAGGACGACCAATTGGGCAGTTATCACCTGGGTGCGCAGTTCTGTTGAGACAACAAACATACCACTATATGTCCCAGGCGCCAGAGAGCTAGCATCGACTTTTACAGTTGCTTTGGTACTCGCATGATCTCCAGCCTGATTACTAGAAGGTGCCACCGAGAGCCAACGAGCCATAGAGAGTGCTACCCATGGCATTCCCTCCATACACCC
>CAZVYC010000369.1:0-3067 GCA_964631425.1 uncultured Rhodospirillales bacterium | reverse complement strand
GAGCTTCATCCACCCGCTGACGATTCTCTCGACCCTGCCGTCCGCGGGTGTCGGCGCGCTCCTAATGCTCTGGATCTTCAACTATCCGCTCGACATGATGGCGCTGATCGGAATCATCCTCCTGATCGGTATCGTCAAGAAGAATGCGATCATGATGATCGATTTCGCCCTGGAGGCCGAGCGGCGCCAGAACATGGCGCCGGCAGAGGCGATCCATCGGGCGGCGCTGCTCCGGTTCCGACCGATCATGATGACGACCATGTCGGCCCTGCTGAGCGGCGTTCCGTTGATGCTAAGCTCTGGCGCCGGCTCGGAGCTGAGACGGCCTCTGGGATTTGCCATCGTCGGAGGGCTGATCATGTCGCAAATGCTGACCCTGTTCACGACGCCGGTCGTCTATCTTTATCTCGACCGCTTCGGCAACTGGCTGCGCGGCACGCGGCGGGATACCGCAGTGCCCACGGCCACCGGCACGCCGGAAATGCCGGTACCGCTCCCCGGCGCCGCCTGATACATTTGGCGCAAGCTTGTTGCGGTGGCACAATATCGCGACGGTTGTCGCGATCAGGGCGCCTTAGGCTAGCCCCGGTCACACACGTCCTAAATTTGGGCCTGGATTATCCCTCCAGTTCCACTCCGTGACGTCCGGTACGCGCGGGGATACTGGCGTTGGCGCGTATTATTCATTCCGACGCTTCGACCGAGCACCAATGAACTCGCAAAGCAAATACCTTGCCGCAGCCGGTATCGTGATCTTGGGTCTGGTTGCATGGCGCCTGATCTTCCATGGCTCGACATCGGAGGTGGACGCCAACAAAGGGCATAGTGCGGCGATTCCGGTGCTCTCAGGGCAGGCAACCGTCAAGGACGTTCCGCTCTACCTGACCGGGGTCGGCACCGTTCAGGCCTACAACACGGTCACGGTCCATGTGCGCGTCGATGGCCAGCTCGACAGCGTCGATTTCCGCGAAGGGCAGGACGTGAAGCAGGGCGACAAGCTGGCCCAGATCGATCCGCGTCCTTATCAGGCCGCGCTTGACAATGCCCTGGCGAATCTGGCGAAGGATCAAGCCGCCCTGGTCAACGCCAAGCGGGACCTGACCCGGTACCAAGATACCGCGGCCAAGGGTTACACGCCCCGGCAGCAGCTGGATACGCAAGAGATGACAGTCCGGTCGCTCGAAGCGACGATCCAGGCCGACCAGGCGACCATCGAGAATGCGCGGGTGCAGCTTGGCTACACCACGATCACATCCCCGATCGACGGCCGCACCGGCATCCGGCTGATCGACAAAGGCAACATCGTCCACGCCGCCGACACGGGTGGTCTCGTCGTGATCACCCAGCTGCGGCCGATCGCCGCGATTTTCACGCTGCCGCAGGACACGCTGCCCCGTATCACACAGGGACAGCGGGCCGGAGCGCTCGACGTCACGGCCTTCTCACGTGACGACAAGACCGAGCTCGGCGACGGCACGCTGGAGCTGGTGGACAACGAAATCGACACGACCACCGGCACGATCAAGTTGAAGGCGCGTTTCCCCAATACTGACCTCACGCTCTGGCCGGGAGAGTTTATCAATGTCCGCCTGAAGGTGGGGGTCGTGCATAACGGCGTCTTGGTTGACTCGCGGGTGCTGCAGCGCGGCCCCAAGGGCGTCTACGCGTACGTGATCAAGCCGGACGACACGGTCGAGATGCGGCCGATCGAGGCTGGGCAGGATTATAACGGGCAGCTTCTGGTGACCAAAGGGTTGAGCGGCAACGAGCGCGTAGTGGTGGACGGCCAGCTGCGGCTGCAGCCCGGGATGAAGGTATCGGCCACGCCCGCCGATGAGCCGCGGCAGACCGGCAGTCTCGCCCCATGAATTTCTCCAAGACGTTCATCGACCGACCCATCGCCACGTCCCTGGTGATGGCGGCGATCATGCTGGCCGGCATCCTGGCGTTTACCCAGCTGCCGTTGGCCGCCCTGCCCAAGGTCGATTTTCCGACGGTCCAGGTTAGCGCGTCCCTGCCCGGCGCAGATCCGGCGACGATGGCCTCGTCCGTCGCCAGCCCGCTGGAGCGGCAGTTCGGGCAGATTTCCGGGCTGACGCAGATGACCTCGGTCAGCACACTGGGCACTACCAGCGTGACGTTGCAGTTCGATCTGGACCGCAACATCGATTCGGCGACTCAGGACATCCAGTCGGCGATCAATGCCGCGGGCGGGCAGCTGCCCAAGAACCTGCCGACGCCGCCGACCTACCGCAAGACCAACCCGGCGGACGCGCCCATCCTGATCATCGGCGTCTATTCCGACACGCTACCGATCGACCAAGTGGACGACTATGCCGACAATATGCTGGTCCAGCAGATCTCGCAGCTGGAGGGGGTCGGGCAAGCGATCATCTTCGGCGAGCAGAAGCCAGCGGTGCGCGTCCAGGTCGACCCGGCCGCGATCGCAGCCCAGGGGCTGTCGCTCGAAGATATCCGCACGGTGTTGGGCGAGACCACGGTCGACAACCCCAAAGGCAGCCTGAACGGCCCCTTCATCGGCTCGACGATCGAGGCCAACGACCAGATCTTCAAAGCCAAGGACTACCGCAAGGTCGTGGTGGCCTATCGCAACGGCGCGCCCGTCCATGTCTCCGATATCGGCGACGCGATCGACAGCGTCGAGAACAACCAGATCGCCGCCTGGGCGGACAAGCATCGCGGCATCATCATCGGCGTGTTCCGGCAGCCCGGCGCTAACGTGATCGCCACCGCCGATCTGGTGAAGGCCGAACTGCCGCGCCTTCAACTGTCGATCCCGCATGCCATCAAGGTCGAGGTGATGCAGGACCGGACCTTGATGATTCGCGCCTCGGTCGACGACGTCGAGATCACTATGATGATCACCATCGCCCTCGTCGTGCTGGTGATCTTCCTGTTCCTGCGCAAGGTGTGGGCGACGGTGATACCCGGCATCGCCGTGCCTTTGTCGCTGGTCGGCACGTTCGGTGTCATGTACCTGATGGGCTACAGCCTCGACAATCTGTCGCTGATGGCGCTGACCATCTCGGTCGGGTTCGTCGTCGAC
>CAZVYC010000368.1:646-3082 GCA_964631425.1 uncultured Rhodospirillales bacterium | reverse complement strand
CAAGCGCTCACTCTACACGAATCCTGGCACCCTCAGCCACCAGTTTGAAGAGGTGTTCACGCAACCGGCTCAGCGCCTCTTCGACATCCTGCTCGGATTCAAGCATCTCACGAAAGAAGATGGTTGCCTGCACGCGCTTGATGGGCCGGTTTGCGGCAGGATTCAATGAGGCTTCCGCGTCATAGAGCCGCTTCAGCGCTTCCTGTTTGAATGCCTGCTGCATCTGCCGATACTCTTTGATCTGGCTCAGGCTGGCCTTGCAGCGCAAGCAGACGATAGCGCCCGCTGGCAGCTCCAGTTGCTCACAGCTCCTCTGTGTGAGCGGGAGCAGAATCGCCGGGCGCATTTGTGCTGGGATATTGGCCCACATCGGTTGGCCTTTGATCTCATCGATCCCCTGGAGGTATTCCTCTTGCCGCGCGTGATGCTCCTGCTCATAGGACCGGCGATAGGCACCACTGAGCGCCTGCGTGAGCGTGCGCACGCGCGGCAGCTGTTCATACAAGATGCCCCCGGCCAGCAGGGTCTGCAACTCTTGCGCTTGTTCAGCCAGCGAGGCAAGGGTGGTATCGCCTGCGAGGAGCGGCCATTGCTCCTGTGCTGCCTGCCGCGCCTGGCGAATGAGCTGTAGGTTGGGGTCAGTGATGCCTTCGCGGATGCGGCGTGCCTGATCTCGTGCGGCCTTCAATGATGTGCCTTCGGTTGCCAGTACCTGGACACACGCCTCGGTGTCGCCCTCCTGAATCTCCTCTAGCGTTTTCTGGTATTCCTCCAACGACTCCAGACAGGGAAGCTTTTCAGCCCGCACCACGGCGCTCACTGGTAGCAAGAGCTTCATTTCCTCCTCGGCCAATTTCTTGAGGGCCTGGGCAATCGCTCCCCCTTCCATGTCCACCTCTCGGCCGGTCATGTCAGCAAAGTGATCGACTGCCGCTCTCAGGGTGGTCAGGTCAATGGGCTTGCGCGGCGCAAAGGACGCAGCGCGGAAGGCCACATTATTCATCAGGGGCGCGCGGGCCTGGGGTTCGCTATAGTCACGGTACCGGCGTCCCTGGGAGGTGATCTCGATGGTCCCGGCGCGCAAGAGAACAGCCAGCACCAAGCGCACCATATCCAGATCCCACCCATAGCCGGTCTTCTGGGTGAAATGGCTTTCCAGATCTTTGCCCGTTACTTTGTTGCCATAGCTGGCTTCGCGTGTCAGATACTCTAGCACTTCTTTGGCAACGGGCGCCTCGCGATTGGGCACAAACGTGTTGCCCTCTTTGATGACCAGTTTCAGGCTCTGCTCGCCATCGTAGAAGATCTGGGGGAGCGCGTTGAGGTTGGCCGCTTTGAGGACATCTTCCGCTTCAGACCCCTTCAGCGGGCGTGCCCCTATTTCCAGCTTCGGATACAGGTACGGCACCGCGTAGTCAAAAAGCTGTTTGAGCATTTCTGCAAGCGTCTTGCCCAGGTCAGAGGCATCTTTCACCACGCCGCGAAAAATCCCCTGCCCGCTGCTGAGTGCCTCGATCATCTGCTCGCGGAGCCGGTCGCGTATCCGCGCCTCCTCGTGTTTCTCGTTCTCCAGCGGAGCCGAATATTCGCCAATCAAGCGGCCCTGCGCGCCTTGCTGGCTATACTTGCTGATCATCTGGCGCGAGGCGTATAGCTGGCGGGTGAGATCGTGGATTTCTGCGTTCAGGACAAAGACCCAGAAAATCTCGTCCTGGTGGGCCTTGGAGCGGCTTTCGCCCCGCGCTTCCTCGACGTGTTGCTTAAACTCGCTCTCATCCTCGACCACGGAGAGTGCCAGCGGCACCTGGCCGTCAAAAACGCGGGTGCCATCGACGCTCAGGCCCACCCCAAAGGTCCGCAGGTCACGGTAGCGATAGGTCTTGAACTTGGGGTCCTTGAAGATCTCTTCGAGCAGTTCGCGCTTGATCTCGTTACGGTCTTTTGGTTTCGGGTCCAGCGATTTGCGCTCATTGTCCCAGCGCTTCTCCTGCGCCGTCTGGAGCTTATAGCCTTCGGAGGTCAGACGCACAAACTGGGCTGATTCTAGCCGCTCCAGGGCAGCCTTGACTTCTGGCAGCGGCGCGGGCTTGCCCATCTCATCGACCAGCAGCGCGGCGATATTCGTCTCCGTTCTGGGCAGGTCGCGGACAAATTCTAGCAGGCAGATTACTTTTGCCACACGCGCGGCCCACCCGCCATCAGCAGGCCAGCGCTGGGTGATGTCGCTGATGTCTTTCTGCCGCTCAGACGAGAGATTCCCTTCGACCAGTTCGTAGATCAAGTCAAGCGTCACCAGCGCCCCGGCTGGGCGGGAGGCTACCTGCGTACGCGGGGCGATCAGCATCTGCTGGGCCTGTTTGATGATCGTGCGGTTGCTGCCCCCGTAATGGAGGGGTGCGCCTGGCTGCAGCCGGATACCCGACATAATATCAATGG
>CAZVYC010000368.1:0-636 GCA_964631425.1 uncultured Rhodospirillales bacterium | reverse complement strand
GGAGATGGCAGGCCGTATTCAGTTGCCCCTGCATCGCAGTATAGCGCTGTTTCAGGAAGGGTATGGCCTCTTCCCGCTTGGCGAGGACACGTTTCGTGGCGACCTCTCGAATATCGGCGGGGGCCAGATCAATATGATAGCGAAAGCGGTCCTGGAGCTTGGACAGTTCCACCCGCTTGGAGTCGATGGCATTCACGACCGCTTCCAGCTTTTCCTGGCTGGTCACAACAATCCAGACGGGCGCAACAGACTGGCGCTGCTTGACACGGTTTTTGCCTTGCTTGCTGAACTCCTCGACCACAGCGCGCAGATCTTCAATCTTGGCGGCGCTCTGGGCCACGTACTGGCCGACCTCATCGATGATGAACGTCAGCGCCTTGCCCGGCTGGCGTAAGGCCATCAACTCGAAGGACCGGTTGACGATCTCGCCAATCGTAATGTCCGGCTCGCGCCTGATTGCCGCCTGCTCCCAGGAATCGGCGTTGGGGTAGGTGGCGGGGTCCATGCTGTGCAGGAGGGCGCTGGCGCGATTGGTGCGCTGCGCCCCCTTGCGGACCATGCGCCAGGAGGTGTGATACTGTTCCTGGCAGCGCCGCGTGAACTCTTCGAGTTTGCCCTCTCGCTCGAGCTCCACCT
>CAZVYC010000367.1:0-3092 GCA_964631425.1 uncultured Rhodospirillales bacterium | reverse complement strand
TCTCGCTGGCCAGCACGACCTTCTTTGGCGTGCTGCTGGCCGCGCTGACCTGGATTATGCCGGGGCTGAACGCCATTCTGATCCCCTATCGGCGGCCCGACCTCTTCCAGCTCACGAACAATACTGGCAAGGTGCTCGGCCTGCCCAAACTGGTCTGGTGCGGCATCATCTGGCTGATCTTTATTGTGCCGGTCTATGCCTCGGCCTTCATCTGGCCGGTCGTGCAGGGCCTGCAAAGTAGCGGCACCGCGTACCTGGGGCTCTCGAACTCCAGCGGCATCGGCTGGGCGCTGGTCTTTGTGGTGGTGGGCATCGTGATCTACGTCGTGATGCGCCTGGTCAATAACGCACGCGGAATTAACGTGCAGATGATGTTCCGCGAACTGCCGCCCGATTAGGCCGCGTTTCCCCTCGTAACTCATCCAATGATAGACCCGCCTGAGTTTTTCGGGCGGGTTTATCATTGGAATGAGATACGTTTTCTCTGAAAGGTGAAAGGGCCGATGCAATCAGGACCAGGACAGGGCTTCTCCCTTGACTCTATTCGTAAGGCGGCTGAAGAGAAGATACTCGCGGCTGTTGATGGCGTGGTCAACCGTATTCCAAACGGTCAGCAGTATAAAGATCAATTTCGCCAGGCCATAAGTGGCGCGATGGATGACCTGCAACGACAGGCGCAGAGCCAGCTCGGGAACCTGGGTAACATGATGGGCAATCTGGGCGGCATGCCAGGCCGCAGACCCGACCAGGGCAATCCCCCCATTCATTAGCCCTCTCACCCGGCATGAGAAGCAGGGGCGCTTGAGTTTTTCGGGCTAATTTATACTATGAATTGAGAGTGATGGCCGAGAATTAAAAAAAATACGTTCTCCGTTCTGTTTATAATGGAGAAATGGTGAAACTATTTGTCAACTACTTGCGTATACAGGTGGGTAAACGTGTTCGTTCCAGGCAAGCTGAGGAGTGATTTCAGAGCGGTGAAGTTGCCATACGCAGAGTAAGGAAAGGGTAGAAAAACCACATGCAGTATGATGATCAGCAGCAAGATATTGATCCTTTTGGCCAGGAGTCTGAGGATCAGCCCCAGCGAGCGGCGGGGCAGGGCCTTGATCCGCTCCAGCAACAGAGGCAGCGAGACCTGGGAGGTTTAGGAGATTTTGGCCGGCAAGCGCAGCCAGATCAGGGAGATTACGGCCAGCAGCAGCAACAGGGCCTGGGTGATTTAAGAGATTTCGGGCGGCAAGCACAGCCCGGTCAGGGTGGTTTAGGAGATTTCGGGCGACAGGCGCGGCCCGATCAGGGTGATTACAGACAGCAACCACAACAGCAGAACCAGGGGAACCTGGGAGATTTTGGCCGGCAGGCGCAAGCGGATCAGGGTGATTATTACAGCCAGCAACAGGGACAGCCCGATCTGGGAGATTTTGGCCAGCAAGCGCAGCCAGGACTGGGTGGCGTTGGCGATATGATAGGGAACCAGGGCGGTCAACCGGCCAGCGCCAGCAGCGATCCGAACAATCCGTATGGCAACGTTGATGATAGTTCCGCCGATTACGGCGACACCCGGGCCGATCAAAGTCAGCAAGGCCAGCTTGATTGAGAGCCGGCGTGTTTTTTGAGCAGAGTGGATCAGGGGAGAGTAGAATCTTCTCCCTCTCCTCTTCCCCGCATGTCGAGGAGGTGGTGTGGTGGGGCGAGGTGGGTTGTCACGGTGAGAGAGTGGTGGTTGGGGGGGTGAGTGTGTACCTTTGCCTGTGTGGTAGGCATGTGGCGAGGGAATTTGTGATGGGGGTACTGCCAGCGTACTCCTTCAAGTGAGGGTCGGGGAGCGTGCCATCCCCGGCCTTTGCTTGCTTTCTCATCTCATTTGCTCGAAAAAAATGGAAAGTCGGTAAAACTGATTTTCCATTTTTTCGAGCAAATGAGAGAAAACTATCTCACACCCAGCAGAAGTTCGACGGTGAGCTGATCCAGACGCTCATACTGGAAGCCGCGCTGCGCCAGCCTCTCCGCCTCGAAGTCGATGGCTTTGAGCCGGCTGGCTGCCTCTTTGCTGTAACCACCGCTGAAGAGGGCCGCGTGTTCGGCGTTGCCGCTGTTGATCTCGCGCAGCAGGGCCTGGATCTCGGGATCGGCGTTGAAGCGGCTGGCCTTCTCCTTGAGAATGTTGTAAGTGCGCATACAGCCGGCGGCGAAGTCCCAGACGCCCTGCTGGTCTTCGGTGCGGTAGGCGTGGGCGTCGAAGTGGCGCGGGCCGTCGTAGCCCTTATCCTCCAGCAGCTTGACCAGGAAGAACATGCTCTTGATGCTCTCGCTGCCGAAGCGCAGATCCTGGTCGAAGCGCGGACCCTTCTGGTCGTTGAGATCAATGTGGAAGAGTTTTCCCGCCTCCAGGGCCTGGGCAATGCCGTGGACGAAGTTCAGGCCCAGCATGTGTTCGTGCGCGACTTCGGGATTGAGACCAACCATGTCGGGGTGATCGAGCGTGTAGATGAAAGCCAGCATATGACCGATGGTCGGGAAATAGGTATCTGAGCGCGGCTCATTGGGCTTGGGCTCCAGGGCGAAGCGCAGATTATAGCCATTGTCGAGCGCGTAGTCGCTGAGGAAGTTGATAGCCTCGCGCATACGCTTGACTGCCTCGACGGGATCTTTGCTGGCCTCGGCATCGACGCCTTCGCGCCCACCCCAGAAGACGTAGGTCGTCGCGCCCAGTTCAACACCCAGGTCGATAGCCCGCATGGTCTTTTGCAGTGCAAAGGCGCGAATGCTCGGATCGACCGAGGTAAAGGCTCCATCTTTGAAGATCGGGTGGAAAAAGAGGTTGGTTGTAGCCATCGGCACAACCATACCGTAATCATTCAAAGCCTGCTTGAATTCGCGCACAATGCGTTCGCGTTCCGCGGGCGTGGCGTCGAACGGCACAAGGTCGTTATCATGCAGATTGATGCCCCAGGCCCCCAGCTCGGAGAGCTTGCGCACGCTCTGCACTGGATTGAGTTCCGGGCGCACAAAGTCGCCAAAGGGATCGCGCCCGCGGTTGCCAACCGTCCAGAGGCCGAAGCTAAATTTGTCCTCTTTGCGCGGCGCGT
>CAZVYC010000366.1:0-3121 GCA_964631425.1 uncultured Rhodospirillales bacterium | reverse complement strand
AGGAGGCTCAGCGAGCCGCCGGTGCCCTCCGCGAGGCCGGCTTCACCCATGTCGAGCTGCTCTCTAGTGGGGAGTCGCTACATAAGGTTCACCAGAAGGAGCGCTCGCAGAACCCGCTGGCGCGGCTCTGGGAGAGCGCCCGCGAATCTCTCACCGAGACCGAAGCGAGCGAGCAGCTATACCTCGACGCGCTCCAGGCGGGTCATTGCGTCGTCATGGCCGGTGTCGCCAACGCGGACGACGCGCAGCGTGCCGACGACATCTTGCGCCGCTACCACGCCTACTCCGTCCAGCACTTCGGCGCGTGGACCGTCACGAATCTGTCGGATGCACCACCGAAATAGCCGGCGCTACTCCCTCATAGCGGCAACCACGTGAACGCATCGCGCCACTCCTCGTGGTGGCTCGCCTCCCAGATTTCACCGACCCAGTCAATCGCCTCGCCAATCGCTGTCTCTTGGGGTACCAGGAGCACACCTGGATGATGCTCACCATGCGGCAGCCGTCCAAGCAGGTCATAGAAGAAGCCAGGCATCGTACGTACGTCGTGCGTGAGTAACACACGGTCAAGTTGCTGGGCGACAAGCAGCAGTTCTGGATCGGGAATATTCAGCAGATGAGCTTCCTGAAGCGTGAGCAGATCCATGGTGGGATAGCGACGACGCAACCCGTCGGTAATCGCTCGATTAAACCCTTCGTCTGCTAGAAAGCGTGGGCGCGGCGCCTCGGTGAGCGCATCCGTTGTCATACGGACTCTTTCGATTGCCCAGACTCTTGAGTGCCTTCCGCCGCCGTAGCAGGATCCGACTTGTTCCGTTGCACGTGGAGCTCGCCGATTCGCCTGCGCATCTCGGCATAGAAATCGGGCCGTGCGGCGTGGTCAGCGGCGCGATCTCGCGTATACTGCGCGTTCGTCTCGGCAAAATGTGTATCGAGCGATGCTTGATGGTCTAAATAGTACGAGATGACGCTGTAGACATCGGCGAGCGAGAGCGACGGAAACTGTTCCCGGACCGCCTCTGGTGTGTCACCGCGCTTCCATGCGGTGATGACGCTTTGCACGGTGACGCGCGTCTCGCGGACAAAGTATTCTCCGTGTCGTTCTTCCACATGTTGTATCAGGCTCGGCATGCTACTCATGCCATGCTCCGTTTCTGTATCCTACTACCCACTTCTCATTTTACCTCATCGCTACGACGCCCTATACAGCTCGCCGATGTGCGTCAGATGAGTGACATCACCCGTTCTCAGCTTCTCAATTGCCGCATCTATCACCGCGGTGGCCACAGGATCAAACCAGCGCTCGCCGCAGAACGAACAAACATCGGCATCCACAGTCACTTGCATGGCATTGCTGCCCACCACAATCGTCTCAACGACAGTTTCTCGGGAAAGCTTGCCCTGGCCGCAGCGAGGACAGATGATTTCCTGCGTCATTGGTTACGCCTCCGCTGAGCCAAGCCTTACGACCTCATCTCAACCGGCTACACGATAGCACTCCACGTTTCGTTATACGGCAAGCGCCCGATATGGTCAAGAGATAATGCGCACGCTTGAAGGTAACATTAGATGATCGTCTGTAGTGTAACTAGTATCGAGGTTTGTCGGACCAGAGAGCGTTTCGTAACTTCCCGCCGGCGCGCTGTATATGCCTCTGCTATACTGGCACCAACGACCAAGCGGGGAGGAGTGGCGCCATGTCTGACGACGAGGAGAAACCTGACGACAGCGAGCCGACGCCGGAGCGGCAGGAAGAGTTGCGGGCGTCGTATGAGAAGAACGTGGCGGCGGGGCGCGCTCCCTATGCGGATGTGCAGGTACGCAGTTGGGGAGAACTGCTGTGGATTGCACAGGTAAGACACTGGTGGACAGAGGCTGCCCCTCGTGCAATCGGAGAGGATGCCAACCAGCCCACTTGGAGGCACGGTCATGTTGAATTTGCGGACCTTCGGGGTATCTACCTAGCGAACGTGAACCTGAGTAGGGCCAGCTTCATGGTTTGTGACTTCTCGAACGCTAATCTGATTCACGCCAATATGAGCGGGGCCGACCTCTTCCGCTCCAACTTGAGCGGCGCCGACTTCGTTGAAGCCAACCTGTGCGGTGCCAATCTTATGGGCACTGACTTGCGCGGCACTCAGCTCGCAAATGCAAATCTCACGAAGGCGATTCTCTTCCTGGCAAACTTGAGCGGCGCCAGCCTCATAGGGGCCAATTTAGCTGGGGTCTCCCTCGTCCGCGCACGCCTGGATGATGATACAGACTTGACCGATACCCACGTGGATGCACATGTATCCTTGGGGGATGTCAAATGGGGCGGCGTTTCCCTCAGTCGAGTTCGTTGGGCAGATGCCGATACGCTCGGTGATGAGGACGCGGCGTGGCAACCCAACTTCCCCAATGGGCAGCAGAAAGACAACGCCAAGCGCCTGGCAGACTACCAAAATGGGGTTGTCGCCTACCGCCAGGTTGCCACTGTGCTACATAGCCAGGGGCTGAATGAACCCGCCGACCGGTTTGCCTACCGTGCCCAGTTCCTCCAGCGTGAAGTGTTACGTCGGCAGCGGAAATGGGGACGGGCGTTCGGCTCCTGGTTGCTGGATGCGGTCTCCGGCTACGGGTACAAGCCCATGCGCAGCATTATCGCCTACGTGCTCGTCATTTGCGCCTTCGCCGGCCTCTATCTGCTCAATGGCCAGTTCGCGGCGCCGCACCTGCGATGGGATGAGGCACTGGTCCTGAGCATTAGCAGTTTCCATGGACGCGGGTTCTTTACGAGCGGCATCACCCTAGGCGACATGCTCGCCCGACTCGCCGCCGCCGAGGCCGTCATCGGTCTACTTCTCGAAATCACGTTTATCGCCACCTTCACCCAGCGCTTCTTCGCCCGCTGATGCACTCTTTTTCGGCATGCTCTCTATAGCTCTCGCCATGATGCGAACCGCTCTCGGACCACTCAGCCCGCGAATCAATCATCTATCGGTACCGTTTCTCGCGCTTCCCTTGCCTCGGTATGTTTCGCGTCCCTTTCCTCATAGGAGAGAAGTCTGGTGAGGCGCCCCAAATCGTCCCGCTCAGCTTGACGCGCTTCGTACAAGCGTTCTATACTGAGAGGGCATGG
>CAZVYC010000365.1:0-3122 GCA_964631425.1 uncultured Rhodospirillales bacterium | reverse complement strand
GCGCCTCGTGGGCAAGACGGAGCGCACGATCAGGCAGTGGATCGCCGACGGGCGCCTGCCGGCGCGGCCGGCCGGGCTGCGCGAGCGGCGACCGGGCGTAGGCCCGTCCCGCTGGCTGATCGACACCGACGACCTGGCGCGGGTTCCGGGCGTCACGCTCCAGCCGGCGGTGCTCGCCGAGTTGCAGGCGCGCGCGGCGCTCACCGGCGCGGGCGAGGACGTTCTGGGGCGCCTCACGCGTTTGGAGGCCAACGTCGCCGAGCTTCGGCGCAGGCTGGATGAGCTGGACAAGCGGGCATGAAATCGAATCAGGATAAGGCGCGAGCCCTGCCGAACGACCGGCTTTGGTGCCCGCTGGTCTTAGAGGCAGTGTCGCGCCCCAGAGGTGCCGGTGCGCGGGTCCGGCATCCTCCCAACGGGCACAATTGTTGCGCGCCGCGATCGCCGAGCGCGAGGGGCATCTACCGCCATTTCAAGGGCGTACTGCCGAGTTCTGCTGACGGTCTGCCGGAACCGTCACGCTGATACGCGAGAAGCGGCCCGCAGCGCCCCTCACCACCTCATACCGTGTCACATGCCACCATTGTAGTTGCGTGTCCCACCAACCGGCATGCGCCACGGCAGCGCTGGATCCGACAACGGGGTCACGCGGCGGTGTGCCAGACGGCCTCCTCACCTACGCGAGGGCACGCCCCGCCCGCGGCGCCGTTCGGCCAGCCGTGTCGGGTGGAGGCGGGTCCCATGGCGAGGAGCCCCACACCGACGCGATGAAGTACAGGGCGAGCAACACCACGCCGCCGAGCCCGAGCGCGCCGGCGAGGAACAGCGGCGCGAGCAGGGCGATCGCCCCGAAGCGCGAGCCCACAGTGGACGCGCCCGCGCCCCCGGCGGCGGACAGCAGGCCGAACACCGCGCACGCCGCGCCGAGGCAAAGGGCGGCCGCCACCAGGAGCAGCCGCGGGACCAGTTGGCCGAACGGCGCTCGCATGCCATCACCCCTGTGCCGACCCACCGGGCCGGGAAGGGCGGCGTAGGCCCCGTAACACCTGCCCGTGTGCGGAAGCACGTCCTCAGGGTAGCGGGGCCGCGGGCTCCCGTCAATCACCGGGCTCCAAGTCGTGCCGTGTCATGGCAGGGCGTCCCCGCGAGCGGACTGCTCGTCACAGCGGCGACGCCATTCTACAACGGTCAGGGGCGACAGGGTATCAGGAGCCTGCGAGCACGCCTCGTTCGCTTTATGGCGCGATGAGGCCAATCGAGTTTCCGGCCAGTTCCGTGAACCAGAGGTTGCCGTCCGGGCCTGCCGCGATGTTGAGGTGAATGGCATTGCAAGTGCCATTGGCGGTGGGGATGCTGAACGTCCGGATCGTGCCCGTTGGGAATTGTGACCTCCGCGTGTGCCCCGATCCGTGGGAGGTCTGTCCCCCGGACGATGTGGCGCGGAGCGGGGCCAGCCCCTGCGCGGGCACGACCACGCTCGCGGTGGCCACGGTCGAGAGGAGCAGGGCAACCAGGCAGAGCGCCACCATGCCTTGGGCTGCATCGGACAGGCTCCGCTCGGTGGACGGGCCAATGACGCGCCGCATAGTGGGTGCGCATCCAAGGCACTTGGCGCAGGTGACCGCCCATACACCTCGTGCATAGTTGCCCCTGCTGGCAATCGCCCGAGCACCGTCATTCCGTGATAGAATGGGAACACGGCAAGGTGGCGCTATTCTTCGCCCTTGTTGGCTGGCATCGTCGATATCTCCTCGGTTTGAGACTGGCGGAGGTCCTGTCTGCATGGCTGAACGTCCCATCCTCTCGCAATTCCTCGATCGGCATGCCCTGGGTTCATGGATTGCTCAGCACATGGACATTTGGCAGATCGATGGCGACCTGCTGAATGCTGGGGAGTTCGCCAAATATTGCGACAAGCGCGGCGTGAAATTCTGGGAAAAGCACGTCCTCCAGTTGTGGCGAGCGGGTTTGTTGCAAGCGGACATCGTCGTTGCCGAACGGCGCTTCAATTGGCCGGGATTCACGCACGTGGGCAGGGACGAATACAGCCGTCACTTGTACGCAGACGAGCGAGTGCTGGATCCTGTGCCGCAGGGATGGCGCTCCCTAATTGAGCGCACGAAGACGGTGCCCAATCACATCGGGCCCCACTTCCACCCATTTCGATACTTCGCGCTCTTCCACATTCAGCGCGTTGTGGAGACCCACTTCGTGCCGATGCAGTCCCTGATTGCTCCAAAACACTTTCATGGCCTGTTGGACTTCGAGCTGCGCAACTTTGACGAGTGGTCCCGCGGTGCGGATGCGACTCAGGCGCTACAATACTGGACTGACGCGGCCACCCTGGCGATTGTTGCCGAGCCATGCGTCTATGAGCGTATCTTCGGCACCTTCCGCTGGCCCTCAAAGACCACGCGAGAGCAGCAGCGAGAACGCATAGCGGAGCATTGGGTGGATGTGCGCCGCCTCTATTCCTCGATCGGTCTAGACCTACTGGAGCAGGTCCGGCAAGACATTGCTTTCGACACGCACCGGCTTGATGAGAGTCGCGACGTCCAGACGCTGATATGCCTGACCGCAGGTGAGCGCCGCCTCAAGATGGAAGGGAATCTGAGCGGGGCTTTGTGCCTTCGTACGATGGTAGAAGTCATTCGCCGCGCCGCGGAGGAAACCTTCGGTTCGAAGCTAAGGGAGGAAGACGAGACCGGCTTCTATTGGACCCCCTCCGGTCATAAAGCGCGCCTCTATGACGCGGAGCGCCTGCTGGATGGCAATCCCAACGCGATCAAGGAATACCTGCGCCACTTCGGGCTCACGCCCGACACCGTGCTGCGCTGGTACGTCGAAGGCGATACTGAATACTTTGCGCTTAAGAGCCTCTTCGGCGATGCGGGGGACAGTCGCGTGAAGCTGATCAACTTGCACGGTGCGGTGGCGGAGCGAGCCGGAGATGGAGTCGCATTCAGGGAGAGCTTGCGCGCTGATGCCGCGAGCCACATCTTCAGCTTCGTCTCGATCGATGAAGACGTAGGCCGCAACGTATCCGCCGTCCGTAGGGCAGCGGAGGTCGACCAGATCTGTGGCGCATTCTTCATCTCGTACCCCGACTTCGAGTTCGCTAA
>CAZVYC010000364.1:0-3134 GCA_964631425.1 uncultured Rhodospirillales bacterium | reverse complement strand
CTCCTTAGAAGAAGACGAACGACCGGACCACGAGGTTTTTGCGGCAAGGAGCGTCTTCGGGCGCGGTCGGGTCGACACACGAAGTGTGGAACGACCATCGCGAGACGGAACCGTCCGTGATGGAGTCGTAGCATTTGAGCATCGAGACCTCGTTGGGCTTCTGCTGGGGAAACCAGTACCACTCGTGTTTGGGACGGTAGGTGAAGCGGGTGGTTTCGCCGACCCGATCGTCGTAGATGCGATAGTTGGTGATGTACGGCTGGTCCGCGAAAGAGGGCCAGGCACAGAGCACGAAGGGGTACTGGCCCACGGTCTCCATCGGCTTGGCGAGGTTGATCGACATGAACCGGCGCGACATCTTCGCGTCAGCCTCCTCTTCCGTGAAGTGCACCTGTCGCCCGAAATTCCGCAGGTTCTTGGTGAGCAGTTCACGGCAGCGGGCGCGGCCGCTGTTGTCGTTCAGGTCGTTGTGCACGATGTTGGCGTAGTTCGCGTTCACACCAGGGTTCTTGGCGGCCTGGTCCTCTTTGCGGTCGCCCGTGTAGTCCTTGTTGAACACGTCGTGGTTGTAGACGAGCGCATCCCTCGCGCCCGGGAAAAAATCCAACAGCAGCTTCTCGATTTCAGGGTAGTACACCCGCTCCACCTCTGCAGAATCGTAAAAGTTCTTACACTTGGACTCGAGGTGAGCCAACGATACGCCCAGCTTGTCCATGCACTTGGGGCTGTAGGGCGAGAGACCCGGATAGTACTCCTCCATCCGTCGCGCATCGCGCAACACCTGGGGAAAATAAAGCGATCTTCCCCCTATCTGTTGCTCTACCTCGCGCAACGCCTTTGCCTGGGCCGCACGCGCTGGGTCGCGCCAGAGTGCGTTGGACGAGACGACAGAATAGGACGGCCGCTCATAGATGGTGTAGTGCAGCGGAACCGCTACGCCACCTTCTGGGGCTTTAATATTTTTCTCTCGAATATATTCCAGGCACTCTGCGTAAGTGCGAAAGCCGAGACCCCACTTGGTTTGGATAGGGCCGGGAGGAGCCTTTTCTATCATGTCGATAACGGCTTGGCTTTCTCCGCTGGCGATCTCGCGAAATGCTGTTTCCATTGCTGCGCCAGTTCCCGCATCGCCCTCTCGATCGAACGACATATAGGATAGACCCCCGTTCGCAGCGATCGGCGGCGCCTGCCCTTTTGTAAGTTGGAACGGTGGCACATAGGCGGCGGAACCGTTCTTCCTAACTCCCGAAAACTCGGTTTTGATCTCTTCCATCATATGCCTCCTCAGTCTAAGGTCCGGGCTGGCTCGCAAATCGCGACAGCTTTGGCCGTTTGCGAACTCGTCTTCATCGCGCTGCTCAATGAAATCGTTCATTTTTCCGCCGGCTGGTGCTTGCATAGACAAAACTCGGACCAAAAAAGTCTCAGGCTGTGCATCAACCGTCATCGTCGTGATCTCTTGGCCATACCGCCGAATTCGCGATGACTATCACCACCAAAGTATACTTCGGCATCGAACGCGCGCCTGTACCAGGCAACCGTGGCATCGAGGTCCTGAGAGAATAGATGAACGTGGTGGAGGTGTATCATCAGCTAATCGAAACTTGCACTAGCCGCCAAACGTGCCGTCCGGGTAATCCTCGAAGCAAGCAATCTCGTTGGGCATTTTGAGCCATGGTTGTCCTGCTGAGCACCACACGCTGAAGCGAGGCTTGATTTTGGTTTTGTCGTCGAGGGTTCCACCCATCATCGAGCGAATACCAGGATAGCGGTCTAGTGTGATCGAAATTGCCGATCCGCAGGTTTGACAGAAGTGACGCCATAGGCGGCTGTTGCCGTCGAGGCGAGCCTCATAGGTGGTGAGCGGACCAGTTATGGATACGGCGTCGCTGGGAAATATTACGCCGATCAAGAAGGCAGACCCCGACTGCCTCTGACAGCGATCGCATTGGCAAATGCCGATGGTAATCGGATCCCCTTCGTAGCGATACTGCACGGCACCGCATAAGCAGTGCCCGGTTCCGCCGGGTGTCAAGTCGGTCATTTCAAGCCTCCTATTCGGTATACCGACGACGTAAGGACGATATTAGTTGGTCGAAAGTTCATTACCAGTTCCAAACGAACGCCCCCCTTCTTTAGAAATTTCTTTTGCGGGCTATTGTCACACTCGCGTTCGGTGCGTGTCTAAAGATCGTAGAGGAGGAACCCACATGAGCGTGAATGAAATCCAGGCGCTGGCGCAGCGCTTCGCCGACGCATTTGATAGGCGTGATATGAAAGGCGTCCTCGACATGCTCGCTGAAGATGTCGAGGTGTTTGACCATGTGCCATATCGATTCGACGGCAAGCCGCTCTTCGCCAAATATCTGAACGAAGCCATCGAGGGGATCGCTTCGATGAGTTTTGGCTTCCGACAGCCATCATGCCGTGTGTACAACGATAACGTCGGGATCGTGAACGCCTACGACATGTTTGTGGGAGCGACCAAGGACGGGAAGGCCCTAACGATCCACGGGAGGACCACACTGGTGTTCGTCAAACAAGGTGGTAATTGGAAGATCGTGAGCTGCCATTTCTCTGCAATGCCGCCGACCCCATGAACTGCGCAGGCGTCGTTGAAGCGACCTCTCCTGGAGGCCATGCGATGATCGTCAATAATCCGTTAGCCGACAGTGCTGAGATCGAACAGGAGGATCAGAATTCTGTCCTGCGTGCTCGCGCGGGCGATCGGAAGGCACTGGAAGATTTGATCGAACATCATCAGGCATGGATCTACAACATCGCGCTGCGCATGCTGTTCCATCCGCAGGATGCGGAGGATGCGACGCAGGAAATTCTCATCAAGGTAGTGACCGGTCTCTCGTCTTTTGAGGGGCGCAGCAGCTTCCGGACCTGGCTCTACCGAATAGTTGTCAATCATGTGCTCAACGTGAAGCGTGGGCGAGAAGAGCTTGAAATAACGACCTTTCCAGCCTACGGCGATGCGCTCGACAAGACGCCTGACCTCGACCCGCCGGATTTTAACGGTGTACCGCCTGACGGGAACCTGCTCGTCACCGATAACCTGAGTCTCGGTCAGAATCAAGCCTGGAGCTTCAGTCAGGCGACCGACAGTCGTTTGCCTCAAGGTTTTG
>CAZVYC010000363.1:0-3162 GCA_964631425.1 uncultured Rhodospirillales bacterium | reverse complement strand
CCTCGTACCCATGCGGCGACAGGTACCCGTCGGGTTCGTTGCCGATCTCGAAGGCGAGCAGGCTGGTACCGAGCGCCGCCGAGACGAAGCGCGCCTCCGACGCCGCGTTCGCGGGAGTGTTGGTCTTCAGGTTGATCCCGTAGAGCGCCGTCCACCCGGTGGCCCGCAGGAACGCGCCGAGCCGGGTGACGTCGGCGGGCGCCACCTCGTGTGCCGATCCGCCCGGGCCGTGCGCGTTCCAGCCCACCATGTCGACCAGGTTCCCGCCGATCCGCAGCACGCTCGGCCCCAGGAGCCGGAACAGCCCCACCAGCCCGCGGTTGCCCGGATCGAAGACCCCTGCGCCGAGGCGGTCCTTCTCGTAGCTGAACCCGACGAAGCCCGGACCGACCCGACCGGTAACCGGCCCGTCAACGGAGACCCGAACCGTTTACCCTGGGTACGGCGCGCTGGCCGTGACCCCGAGCGTCAGCCCACTGAGGACAACCAGTCCGGCCAGGACGGGTGCGACCCAGAGCCTGGCGGCCCCCGCGTGGAGTGTCATGCCGTGCATTGTGCGTGATCGTCGCCGGTCGACGGGCGCCGGCGCCATCCATCGGTCGACTTGACACCCTCGGCAGGATGGACGGCATGACTCCCGCCCAGAACCGCAACGCCTACCTGGATCAGGTCGTAGCCCAGGGTGCGCAACTGGAACAGGACCTGCGCGCGAAGCGATCAGCACCGGCGGCGATGGCGTCCGCGGGAGCCGCGCCGGCGCCTCCCCCGCCTGGCGGGGCGCCGACCCCCGCTCGGGCCCGGGCCGCGTTCCGCGCCGCCGAGGAGCCGGCCCTGCACGCCGTGGACGTCCGGATCACCGGGTTCGGCCGGTGGAAGACCGTCGTCGTACCGCCTAACGCGTTCGTGGTGCACACCCGGCGCGGTCGCCCCGAGCCCCTGCACGTTGGGTTGGGCGTGTCCTTTCGGTTCAACCCCGCCACCGACTCGTACCTCGTGGTACCGGGGGCGATGCAGACGATCCTGATCAGCGCCAACTGCATCTGTCAGGAGCTGCAGGGCGTGCTGGTCCAGGCGTACGTGCAGTGGATAATCCACGACTTCGCCATCGCGTACCGCAAGCTCGACTTCGGCGACCCCGTCGACCCGATGCGCCTGGTCAACCTCCAGCTCAAGGAGCAGGCGGAGGCGGCCATCAAGGACAAGGTCGCGACCATGGGCGTACAGGATGTCCTCAGCGACAAGCAGCCCATCATCGAGGAGCTGACCGCCCGGCTGCGCGCGGTCGCCGAGGGGCAGGGCAGCGACGACACCGGGCTCGGGCTGCGCATCGTGACGGTACAGATCAAGGAGGCGGTGGTCAGCTCCCAGCGGCTGTGGGAGAACCTGCAGAAGCCGTACCGGTCCGAGCAGGAGCGGGTGGCCCGCGTGGCGGAGGTGGCCGCCGAGACGGCCATCGCCGAGCAGGAGATGACCGCCGCCCGCCAGCGCGACACCCAACGGTTGGAGACCGAGCGGGAACTCGCCGAGCTGCGCGCGCAGAACGAGGCGCGCACTTTCGACCGGGAGGCCGTCGAGTCCCTGCGCCGCGCCACCCGCGAGCAGGAGGACGCGCAGCGGCTGGCCGAGCTGCGCAACGAGTCGACCCTGCACGAGCTGCGGCTGGAGCGCGACCGGCAGGCCGAGGAGGCGCAGATGGCCCGGCAGCGCATCGAGCAGGAGTACGCCCTCAAGCGGCTGGCCCTCGACGGCGACCTGGCCATGGCCCGCTCCCGTACCGACGCCGCGCACGAGGCGGAGCTGCTGGAGGTGGAGCGCGACCGGCAGCGTGCCGCGATCGAGAACGACCAGTCGCCCGCCCGCGTGCAGGCCCGGCTCATCGACGCGCTGCCGGAGATCGTGGCACGCCTGCCCAAGCCCGACGAGCTGCGCACGGTCACCGTCAACGGTACCGACGGGACCCGCCTCGCCGGCCTGGTCGCCGAGCTGGGCGCCGTGCTCACCACGCTGCGCTCCGCCCTTCCACCGGCCGAGAAGGGATAACCGCCGGTAAGCTGCGATGGCATGGTCGTCCTTCGCTCCGAGGCTGAGATCGCGACCATCCGGCAGGCGGGCCGGGTGGTCGCCGAGACGCTCGCCGCCGTCGCCGCCGCCGCGACGCCCGGCGTAGCGCTGGTCGACCTTGACGAACTGGCCGCCGGCCTGATCGCCCGCGCCGGAGCCAAACCTTCGTTCCTCGGGTACCACCCGCGTTGGGCGCCGGTACCGTACCCGACCGTGCTGTGCCTGTCGGTCAACGAGGCGATCGTGCATGGCATCCCGGACCGGCGGGTACTCACCGAGGGCGACCTGCTCTCCGTCGACCTCGCCGTCATCGTCGACGGGTACCACGCGGACGCCGCGATCACGGTCGGTGTCGGTGCCCTGGATCCGGCCGCCGCGCGGCTGTCCACCATCACGTCCCGCGCGCTGGAGGCGGGCATCGCCGCGGCGGTGCCGGGCGGGCGCATCGGCGACATCGCCCACGCGATCGAGGCGGTCGGGCGGGGCGCCGGTTACGGGATACCGGACGGGCTCGGCGGCCACGGTGTCGGTACCGCCATGCACGAGGAGCCGAGCGTCCCGAACACGGGCCGGCCCGGGCGCGGCTTGGAACTGCGCGAGGGTCTGGTCATCGCGATCGAGCCGATGCTCACCGAGGGCGGCACCGACCGGTACCGGGTGGGTCGCGACGGCTGGACGATCCTGACCGCGGACGGCGGCCGGGCCGCCCACTGGGAACACACCATCGCCGTCACGGCGGGCGGTCCGGTCATTCTGACCACGGCGACCTGACCGGTAAAATCGCGCAGCGCGGCGAGGGCTCGCCGACCGCGAACCTCCGTGATCGCCCATGACACTGACCGCGAAGGTGGCCTGAGCCGATGAGCGAGACCGACGTTCGGGCGGGGTCGGTGGAATCGACCGCCTCCCACCGACGGCGACGGCGACGCGTGGTGATCGCGGTCGTGGCGGCGGTACTCGTCGGCGTAGCGGTGCTCAGCGCTCACCTGTTCGTCTGGCCGGACCTGCCTCCGCTACCCGGGCAGGCCGACGTCATTGTGGAACTCGGCGGCCCCGGCGACAGGCGTGTCGCGGCTCTGGAGCTGGCCCGGCAGGGCCGAG
>CAZVYC010000362.1:0-3179 GCA_964631425.1 uncultured Rhodospirillales bacterium | reverse complement strand
GTACGGCCAGCCCGGATAGCCTGATCGCCGCGCTCAAACTGGCTTGGAAGCTGGCCAACGGTGGCTGACCCGATCGACTGTCTCCCGCCCCTTCGGGAGGTCATCCGGCAATACGGCCTCGATGCGGACAAACGGCTGGGGCAGCATTTCCTGTTGGACCTCAATCTCACCGCCAAGATCGCCCGGGCAGCGGGGGACCTGGCCGGCATGACGGCGATCGAGATCGGACCGGGACCCGGCGGGCTCACCCGGGCGCTCCTGAACGCCGGAGCCGAGCGCGTGGTTGCCATCGAGCGCGACGCCCGCTGCGTTGCGGCCCTGCAGCCGCTCGTCGCCGCTGCGGAGGGCCGCCTGTCCGTGGTCGAGGCCGACGCGCTTGAGATCGACCCGGTCACCCTTGCGCCCGGGCGGCGCGCGATCATCGCCAACCTGCCCTACAATGTGGCGACACCACTGCTGCTCGGCTGGCTGAGGCAATCGCGCGCCCTGGAAAGCCTGACCCTGATGTTCCAGCGTGAGGTTGCGCTCCGGCTCGTCGCCCAGCCGCGGACCAAGGATTACGGGCGCCTGTCGGTCATGACCCAATGGCTGACGGATCCGACCCTGCTGTTCGACCTGCCGCCGCAGGCCTTCACGCCGCCGCCGAAGGTGACGTCGTCAATCGTCCGGCTGGTCCCGCGGCCGAAAGCGCCGGGCGAGCCGTGCTTCGCCGCCATGGAGCAAGCGGTTGGCGCCGCCTTTGGGCAGCGCCGCAAGATGCTGCGGGCCGCGCTGCGCGGCTTTACGCCAGATACGGCCACGCTGCTCGGCGCCGCCGGCATCGACCCCACCGCTCGAGCTGAGGAGCTCAAGGTGGACGATTTTCGCCGGCTGGCTTTGGCGCGGGAAGCCGCTCAAACCTCCTGCTGAAGCCCCCGCACAAAGTCCACCAAGCCGGTCAGCCGTTCGCGGCGTTGGCGTTCCCCGGTCAGAATGGCACGAACCTTGGCAATGCTTTCGTCCAGATCACGATTGATGACGATATAGTCGTATTCCGGAAAGTGGCTCATCTCGCTGGCGGCCTTCGCCATGCGGCCGGCGATCACCGCGGCGCTATCGGCGGCGCGGCGGGTCAGCCGGCGCTTCAGCTCGGCGCCCGAGGGCGGCAGGATGAAGACGGTCACCAGATCGCGCCGCATCTTGGCCGCCAGTTCCTGCGTGCCCTGCCAGTCTATGTCGAACAGCATATCGCGGCCGGCCGCGAGAACCGCATCGACCGGCGCGCGGGGCGTGCCGTAGCAATTCTCGAAAACCACGGCATGCTCGAGCAGCGCGCCTTCGGCAACCAGACGGTCGAATGCGCCGCGATCGATGAAATGGTAGTCCTTGCCGTCCACCTCACCCGGCCGCATTGGGCGGGTGGTCACCGACACCGAGAGCTCGAGCTCGGGCTCCAGCGCCAGCAGGCCATTGGCGATGCTGCTCTTGCCGGCGCCGGAGGGCGACGAAAGAACGAGCGCCAGCCCCCGCCGTCCAAGCTCCTGTGCACCCGCGCTCAATTAGCCGCTCCCGAATTCGGCGAGTGCTCGGTCTGCCGCAGCTTCGCGACATTGCGGTTATGGTCGTCAAGCGTCTCGGCGAAGGCATGCTTGCCCGTACCGTCGGCGACGAAATAGAGCGCGGCTGTCGGGTCGGGATGCAGCACGGCATTCAGCGAATCGCGGCTGGGGCAGGCAATCGGCGTCGGCGGTAGCCCCGCATAAAGATAAGAATTATAGGGCGAGTCGACCGCAAGGTCGGCATGCGACAGCGGCCGGCCGAGCGGCGCCTTGCCATCGGTGAGGGCGTAGATCACCGTCGGATCGGCCTGCAGCTTCATGCCTTTGGCCAAACGGTTGAGGAACACGGCGGCCACTTTGGGCCGCTCGGCCGGAATGGCGCTCTCCTTCTCGACGATCGACGCCAAGATCAGCGCGGCCTCAGGCGTCGGCAGCGCCACGCCGGGCGCACGGTCGGCCCAGGCCTGGGCCAACACATGCTCCATGGCTCGGCGCATGCGGGCGACAAGGTCGGCGCGGGAATCGCCAAGCGAGAAATTGTAGGTGTCCGGCATCAAGCTGCCTTCCGGAGGCACCGGTCCGACCGGCCCGGATAGTGCCGGCTCGCCCACCACCAGCGTCAGGATCTCCGCGACGCTGAGACCTTCGGGCAAGGTCAAATGGTGGACCACAGTCCGGCCCTCGCGCATCTGCCGCAGCACCTCGTGCAGCGACTGCCCGGGCAGAAAGGCGTATTCGCCCGCATGGAGGGGGCCGCCCGTATCCGTCAGCTGGACCGCGAACTCGAAGAACCACCAATGACGGATGACGCCGGCCGTCTCCAGCTGATGCCCGATGGCCGCGGTGCCGCCGCGCGGGATCACCACGGTCTTGGAGGCTTCGAGCGGTCCGGGTCCCCACAGCATGCGCGACGCGACATAGCGCGCCGCAAGGCCCGCGCCCGCGATCAGCACAGCCAAAATCAGTAGGACTCTCAGGCCGGACCAGACTCGTCTCATGCCCGGCGCGCCGAGCCTAATTGAGCTCTTTGAAGATCAGCGAGGCGTTAGTGCCGCCGAACCCGAACGAGTTGGAAAGTGCTGCCCGGATGGGACGCTCACGCGCCTTCAACGGCACCAGGTCGATGCCGAGACAGTTCTCCGACGGGTCGGTCAGATTCAAGGTCGGCGGCGCCACATTGTCCCGCATCGCCAGGATCGAATAGATCGCCTCGACGGCGCCTGCGGCGCCTAACAGGTGACCCACCGCCGATTTGGTCGATGACATCGACACGGTCTCCGACGCAGCGCCGAACAACCGCTTCACTGCGCCCACCTCGATCTCGTCGCCGAGCGGCGTCGAGGTGCCGTGCGCGTTGATGTAGTCGATATCATCAGGCGTCATTCCCGCCCGCTTCAGCGCGTTGCGCATGGCGCGGAAGGCTCCGTCCCCGGACTCCGAGGGCGCGGTCATGTGGTAGGCATCGCCCGAAAGCCCGTAGCCGACCACCTCGCCATAGATCTTGGCGCCGCGCGCCTTGGCGTGCCCCAGCTCCTCGAGCACGACGATGCCGGCGCCCTCGCCCATGACGAAGCCGTCGCGGCCCTTGTCAAACGGCCGCGACGCCGCCTCGGGCGTGTCGTTGAAGCCGGTCGACAGCGC
>CAZVYC010000361.1:0-3222 GCA_964631425.1 uncultured Rhodospirillales bacterium | reverse complement strand
GCCGCTTCCTGGCGGATCATGCCGGCGCGCAGCATCAGCCGATGCGAGACGATCTGCGCCTCGGCTGGGTTTTCTTTAAGGGTGGGGAGGAAGTATCGGGATAGTCGCATGGGCGGTGCTTGTACGGATTCGGCCGCGCGCTGTCCACCGGGGTCTCGGGTCCATCAGCTCACGGCCATACCCGCTTAGGTCACGCGCGCGCCGCATCCTCGATCTGGAACTGCACCCGGGCCTCGCCGTTCCAGCGGTCGAGCTTGATGCGGCCGGCCAGCGCTAGCGGCGCGCCGGCGGACGTCAGCAAAGCCTGACCAAGCGCCGTGTCGGCTGCGCGAAAAGCGATGCCGCTCAGGCGCCCGCCGCCAGAATCCGAGAGAAAGCAGCGGACATGGCCCGTGCCGACAAGGTCAGCCTTCGCCACCCGGACGCCGGTGAGCGCGAAGCGCGGCTCGGCATTACCGGAGCCGAAGGGGCCCAGCCGCTCGATGGTCTCGGCGAGCGCAATGGTTGCGCCGCCGCAAGCGAGCCCGCCGTCGATTCCCAGCATGGGCAGGCTCCGACCGCTGCCGTCGGCAACGCGAACATCCAAAAACGCCGCAAAGGTCTTTAGCCGCCCTTCGGCGACGGTGAAACCCGCCGCCATCTTGTGGCCGCCGCCCGCAGCCAACAGCCCCGCCTGACGTGCCGCGATCACCGCCGCACCTAGGTCGATGCCTGCGACCGAGCGACCCGACCCTTTTCCCATGCCGTCCGCCAGTCCGACGACGCAAACAGGGCGGTGATAGCGCTCGACCAGGCGGGAAGCGACGATTCCGATCACGCCCGGGTGCCACCCCTCCCCCGCTGCAACGATCACGCGTGCGCTCTCTGCCTGGCCGCTGTCCTCGATCTGTTGGACGGCCGTCTCCAAGGTCGTAGCCTCAATCGCCTTGCGCTCGGCATTATGTCCGTCGAGCAGCGCCGCCAGTTGCGCCGCCTCGGCCGGATCGTCGGTGGAGAGCAGCCGGGCGCCGCAGTCGGCCTTGCCCACACGCCCGCCGGCGTTGACGCGCGGGCCGAAGATGAAGCCCAAATGATAGGCGGCGGGCGCCTCCTTCAATCCGGCTATATCCGACAGCGCGGCAATGCCGGGATTGCGTCGCTGCGCCATAATCTTGAGACCCTGGGCTACGAAGGCCCGGTTCAGGCCGGTCAGCGGCACGACATCCGCGACCGTGCCGAGCGCGACCAGATCGAGCCACTGGCGAAGGTCGGGCTCGGGCCGCGTGCCGTACCATCCGGCGCGACGGAGCGCGCGGTTGATCGCCACCAGCGCCAGGAAGGTGACACCGACGGCGGCCAAGTGGCCCAAAGTCCCGCTCTCATCCAGCCGGGTCGGGTTGACGATCGCCAGCGCCTCGGGCAGGCGCGCCTCGCCAGCGTGATGGTCAACCACCACCACCTCCAGCCCGGCATCGCGCGCGGCGATCAGCGGCTCGTGCGCGTTGATCCCGCAATCGAGCGTGATGACGAGTCTGGCGCCTTGCGCAGCCAGGGCGCCGAAGGCGGCCGCGTTGGGTCCGTAGCCTTCGAGAATACGGTCCGGGACGTAAAGGAGCGCACCGCTGCCGACGGTCCGAAGAAAGCGCAGCAGCAACGCCGATGAGGTCGCGCCGTCGACGTCGTAGTCGGCGAACAGCGCGATCCGCTCGCCGGACATCACGGCTTGGGCAATACGTTCGGCCGCATTGTCCATGTCGCGAAGCGCCGACGGATTGGGCAGGAAATTCCGCAGGGTCGGCGCCAGATGCGCCTCGACCGAGTCGAGCCCGATGCCGCGCCCGGCGAGGATGCGAGCGGCGAGTTCCGGCAGCCCGTGCGCCTGCGCGATCGCCAGCGCCATGCGGTCGTCGCACGGCTGGGCGATCCAGCGCCTGCCGGTGACCGAAACGCCGCCGTCCAGCCAATCGATCGGAGGCAGATTGCCGACAGCAGGCGCGAGCGTCACACGTTCCCCTTGACCGACTTCGGCACGACTTTGCGGCGGAAATTATGCGTCGCCTCGATGAGACGCACCGTGCCGGATTTCGAGCGCATCACCACCGAATGGGTAAACGCCCCGCCGGGGAAGCGGCGTACACCCTTCAGCATCGTGCCGTTGGTGACGCCGGTGGCGGCGAACATCACGTCCCCGCTCGCCAAATCCTCGAGCTTGTACTTGCGGTTGAGATCGGTGACGTTCCAGCGCGCTGCGCGGGCCTTCTCGTCATCGTTACGGAACAACAGGCGCCCCTGCATCTGGCCGCCGATGCAGCGCAGCGCGGCCGCCGCCAGTACCCCTTCGGGCGCGCCGCCCGAACCGACATAGAGGTCGATCCCGGCATCGGGCGTCGCCGTCGCGATAACCCCCGATACGTCGCCGTCCGAGATCAGCATGATGCGAGCCCCTGCAGCGCGTACCTGGGCGATCAGATCGGAATGGCGCGGCCGATCGAGGATACAGACGACCAGGTCCGAGATATCGGCGTGCTTGGCTTTGGCCAGGGCCTTCAGATTGGCGAGCGGCGTCTCGTCGAGATCGACCAAGTCGTCGGGCAGGCCGGGGCCGACGGCGATCTTGTCCATGTAGACATCAGGTGCATTCAGGAATCCGCCCGATTCGGCCATCGCGATGACCGCGAGCGCATTGTTGCCGCCGCGCGCGGTGATGGTCGTGCCTTCCAGAGGGTCGAGCGCGATGTCAATCGCCGGTCCTTCGCCCAGCCCCACCTTCTCGCCGATATAGAGCATCGGCGCCTCGTCGCGCTCGCCCTCGCCGATGACCACCGTGCCGTCGATTGCAAGGCTGTTCAGTGCGTCGCGCATCGCATCGACGGCAGCCTGGTCAGCCGCCTTCTCGTCACCCCGGCCCATCAGCAAGGACGCGGCCAGAGCCGCCGCCTCCGTCACGCGCATGACTTCGAGCGCGAGATTGCGATCCATCACCCGCTTGTCACTGCTCGGCATTCGATTCTCCTCGTTGTCAGGTATTGTGCTTGGCGGAAGTCGAACGCATCGACCCCTTATCCTAAAACTGCTCGATTCGGATCAACCGCGGCGGTTCGACGACCGCGTCGAGAGCACCGATCTGGGCCACTGCGGCGGTCATGCGCGCCTCGTCGGTTTCATGCGTGGTCAGGACGACCGGCACATTATCGCCCGGCGCCCGCAAGCGCTGCAACACGGATTCCAGCGAAACATACTGGT
>CAZVYC010000360.1:0-3244 GCA_964631425.1 uncultured Rhodospirillales bacterium | reverse complement strand
ACCGAGGAACGGCAGATCCAGGACCAACGACACGGCAGCACTGGCAATGAATTCACGGATGTTCTCCACCCCGCGCAGGCGCGCCGTAATGACGCCCGTCGGCCGGCTCTCGAAATAACGGGTTGGCAGCTTGAGGACGTGCTCGAACACGGCCGCGCCGAGTACTGCGTCGACGCGATTGCCGGTGTGGAGGATAAGGTACTGGCGTACCCAGGTCAGCAGTGCGGAAAAGATCGTGAACAGGCCCATGCCGAGGGCAATGACGATCAGAGTGCTCTGGGTCCGGTGAACGACGACCTTATCGATCACAACCTGGGTGAAGATCGGGGTCCCCAGTGCCAGAAGCTGTACAAATAAGGAGGCGATCAGAACATCACGCCAAACGCGGCGATGCTTCAGCAGCTCGGGGACGAACCAGCGGAAACCGAAAACCTTCGGTCGCCAGGCGCCGTCAGGATCGGTGACCGCTTCCGCAACCGGCGCAAGCTCGAATACCGTACCGGTAAACTCGCGGTCAAAGGCGTCGAACGGAACTGTGGAGGGCTGGTCGGTGCCGGCACGGAAGACGATCGCCTGCGCGGCATCCATTCTCGCGATAAGCGCGAGCCGTGCGGTTCCACCGTCTCGGAGCACCGCCAGACACGGCATAGGGAGTTTCGCGAGAGTGTTGCGGTGAGTGTCCCGACGCTGAATTCTGAATTGCAACCATCTGGCGCCAGCAACAAGCGCGTCTGTCGTCAGCGGCGGAGGCGGTAACTCCCGCAGTAGTAGTTGCGCGTCGAATGCGCGCCGGTTCAGTGCGCAGAAGCTGCCGAGTGCCCAGATCACATCCTGCAGAGGCACTTCGTGAGGCGAAGGGATCGGTTTACGTACTCGGATCAGGCGACCCGCACACAGATGTATGAACTCGGATATGCGCCCTGGCCATACAGGGGTGGTGAGTCGCGCTCCGAAGCCGCCTCTCATAGCGAGCTGCGCGCGGAGCCTTCGCGGCCCACAATGGCAACAATTGACCTCCCCGTCATTCAGGCGTCCCTCAATTCTTATCCTAAGACCGAACGTCCTCGCGCGAACGTTGCCGCCGCTCGTGCCGTGGTTGGAACATACTTTAGCCTGTGGCGATGTTCAACATATCACCGGAACTTTTTTTGGGGATCTGAAGCAAGGGTCCCTCACGTCCGTCGGATGGGCGACGCGTCTGCCAATCCGGCAACTTCCCCCTCGATCAAAAAGTCGCACGATCGGCAGCGTTGATGTCAGAATGTGTCCCGACCCGGTCGTCCGATAGTCATAAAAGAGATCGCCAGGAGTCGCGGCAATTTCGCCGCCCTGGCTAGAGGGTCAATGAGGGAAGGAATCACGAGGGACGAGAATGAAAATTCTCTTTGTGCATCAGAATTTTCCCGGGCAGTACCTGCACCTCGCGCGGCATTTCGGCACCCAGCCCAACCATCAGGCGGTGTTCATCACGCAACGTCAGGATGGCGACCTGCCGGGCGTGCGCAAGATCGTCTACAAGCCGCGTCGAACCATCAGTCCTCAAGTGCATCATTACCTGCGTGACTCCGAGGCCGCCGTGCTCAATGCGCAGGAGGTGGCACGGGTGGCCATGGACCTGCGCAAGGCGGGGTTCATTCCCGACGTCATACTTGGTCACAACGGGTGGGGCGAGATCTGGTACCTCAAAGACATCTTTCCGGAAGCTTTCCTGATCGGGTACTTCGAGTTCTTCTATCGGATGACCGGGGCGGATGTGGGGTTCGACCCGGCGGAGCCGGTGACGCCCGATACGGCGCCGCGCCTGCGGACGAAGAATCTGGGGAATCTGCTCGCTCTGGACACAGTGGATCTCGGCCAATGTCCGACCGAGTGGCAAAAGTCGGTATATCCGCGACGGCACCACCCTATCCTCAATGTCATTCATGAGGGCGTGGACAGTACGATCGCCCAGCCCGATCCGACGGCCCGAGTGATCCTCGCGGACGCGAAGGTCGAGATCAGTGCCGGCGATGAGGTTGTGACTTATGTGGCGCGCAATCTCGAACCCTACCGTGGGTTTCCCACGTTCATGCGGAGCTTGCCGAAAGTACTGGCGGCGCGGCCGAATGCTCGCGTGCTCATTGTCGGAGGCGACGACGTCAGTTACGGGGCGCGTCTGCCCAACGGGGAATCTTATA
Source organism: uncultured Rhodospirillales bacterium (assembly GCA_964631425.1). Classification (GTDB taxonomy): domain Bacteria; phylum Pseudomonadota; class Alphaproteobacteria; order BOG-932; family Roseiterribacteraceae; genus BOG-932. The sequence goes on along the minus strand of CAZVYC010000360.1, from coordinate 1,067 downwards.
AGAAGAGGATGCTTACGGAGTTAGGCGACTCGCTCGATCTGTCGCGAGTGCATTTTCTGGGGAAGGTCCCCTATAACGCCTTCATCAAAGTCCTGCAGGTCTCGCGCGTTCACGTTTACCTGACCTACCCGTTCGTGTTGTCGTGGTCGATGCTGGAGGCCATGGCGGCTGGGTGCCTGATCGTGGGCTCACGCACGCAACCGGTCCAGGAGGTATTGCATCATGCAGGCAACGGACTGCTGGTGGATTTTTTCAAGCCCGACGAGATCGCTGACCGCATCATAGAGGCGCTCGAGGACCGTCGGGCATTCGCCTCGCTAAAGCAGAATGCGCGGCAGACGGTGTTGGATCGATATGACCTGCGGTCGGTATGTCTGCCGGCGCACCTGCGATTGTTGAATTCGCTAGTGCCCCGGGACAGGCGGATTGCTTTGCAATCGGAGCCGAACGGGGAACACGCGCCCGTTAGAGTGGCTGTGTGAAGTACGCGCAATGTTTACACAACTCCGAATTGGGTATTCGCTGGCTTCGATGATGGTGGCAGGCGCGCTGCTGCGATCTACACAGCATCGGGAGGGAAGCTCATAGTAAATGGACGAATCTAACGTAGGCATGTTCGCCGGTGTCGCGGCTCTCTCAATTATCGGAGTGCTCGCGTTTATGCCAACCTGGTGGCCGATTTTACGCCTTCTGATAATCCCGGTATTCAAACGTGATGTACCGCGGTTGGACAATCAATGCCTATCGCGCTACATCATTGGCGCAGGGATCTCCTCTCTAACGCTCTACGAAGGAATCAGAGCACCCGCCATCGGGGGTTTCTTAATGCCGGTCCCAGTGGTCATTTCTTGGCTCATCATAGCACGAGCGTGGGAACGAGATCCGCTGGTCAGGAAGCGGGGTCGAAATCTCTGAACGCCGATTCCGCAATCCGATCGCCAAACACGACCAGGGACTGTGCTGAATCACCGGGAACTTGAGCTTAAAAAAACTTTACGCAGTGCACAAACAAGCCTAACAGGCGCCGCGCAGAGTCTGGGCCGTTCTCCCACTCACGAGGATCGCAA
>CAZVYC010000359.1:0-3249 GCA_964631425.1 uncultured Rhodospirillales bacterium | reverse complement strand
TGGGGCAACGAGACCAACGCCTTGGCCCGGGCCAACGGCGCGGTCGGCTGCTCCCCTACCCAGCCCGGTGCCCTGGCGCTCATTCCCGGCGTCGTCTTCTCCGGCGCGATCGACGGCCACATGCGCGCCTTCTCCGCTAAGGACGGGACCAAACTGTGGGATTTCGACACCGCCGCACATCCATACCATGCGGTGAACGGCGCGACCGCCACCGGCGGCAGCATCAGCGGCGGCGCGGAAGCTGTCGCGAACGGCGTGCTCTACGTCAACTCCGGCTCCGCCGGCGTCCACCAGCCGGGAAATGCGCTGATCGCCTTCACGGTCGATGGGAAATGAGCTAGCGGACTATTCCGCCGCCGCGTCGCCGAAGTCGCGGCGGTAATCTTCAGGAAAGGCATCGTAGCGCAGCCCATCGGCTGAGAACTCCAGAATATCCGACCACGCGATTGCGCCGCCCCGATGTGTGATCCTGGCCTGACCGACGAAGAAATCCGGGTCCCGCATGGCGTCAAAAATCGGCGACCGATCGATGATCGGTCGGAAATCGATGCGAGCGCTTCGTCCATCGGCCCATGTGATATCGATCGTGAGATCGCGCTTCGGCCTGATCTCTTTTAACTCTTCCACGTCAGTTCTCGATCCTCCGCGGCAATTTCCCCGCGCGGACACGATACCAGTTTCCTAGCAATTCGTCCCGATGTGCCTTTGTCCAAGCACGCAGCTTGCGTAACTCCCTCGGTCCGATTGTTCCCTTGACATCGATCAGTGCCCCATCCGCCATCAGGACGCGAGCTCGAAAATCCGTGCTTTCCGCATGAAAGTGCGGCGGGTCGTGATCGTTCCAGAACAGGATGATGGCAGTTCCATCAATGATCGCGATGGTCGGCACCGCGCAACCCTAGATGCCGCTCCACCACCGTCTGGTTCTGGACCAGCGCCAGCATCGGCAAATCGTGCGGCCGGTTGCCATAGCCCCAGCTTTCGGCGAACGGGCCATTGGCGTCCAGCCACTCCGCCACCCGGCGGGCCTTCTCGTCGCGCACGCAGTTGGCGCCCGCGAGCCGCCCGGTCAGCTTGCCGCCGACGATCTCGAGCCCGGTAGCGATCACCGCGTCGGCCCTGATATCGGCGGCGCGGAGCAGCGGCGCCACATAAATCTCCGGGGCGCCGGTGGCGACGACGATCGCCCGCCCGGCTTCGCGATGGGCCCTCAGCGCCGCCACCATCGACTGCCGCCAGCGGATGCGCTGGCCCAACAGCCGCCCGGCTGCCTGCGCCTCGGCAAGCGTGGCACCCTTGACCGACCAGCGCAGGATCGTCTCCTTGGCCCGGCCCCTAAGGTCCGACCGCCCTGGTCGGAAGGCGAAGCCCGCCATCGTGAAGGCGCGCAAGGTGCGCCTCCAGCCGACCAGAATCGCGATCCACATCGGAAAGCTGTCCTGGCGGGTCAGCGTGTAATCCAGGTCGAACAGGGCGACGCCGCGACTCATCCTTGATAACCCTCATCCAATCTCAGCCCCGTCTCCGCCGACAGAGCGCGCAGGAGATCGCCGGCCGGCATCGCCCGAGCCAGCGGCGCACCTTGGCCCGCCCACAGCGACAGCCCTTCGGCGTCGCCCGCCTTGCCGGCGGCGCCGCGGATGCCGCGCGTAAGCGCATTTGTAACAGGAAAAGGCGGCAATTCCTGGGCGACCTTCTCAAGATCCGTCATCATGCCGTTGCGGATCCCGCGCGCATGCCGCCCGGAAAAGACGCGCGTGACCGAGGTGGCGTCTGCCTTCGCCGTCAGTACGGCTTTCTTCCAAGCCTCCGGCGCCCCGCTCTCGGGCGCCGGAAGGAACGCCGTGCCGAGCTGCACGCCCATCGCGCCCAACATCAGGGCGGCGGCGATGCCGCGCCCGTCCATGATCCCGCCCGCGGCAATGACAGGCACTTTGACCCGGTCGACCATTGCCGGCACCAGCGCCATCAACCCGACCAGGCTTTCCTCCACCGGCGCCAGGAAGCTGCCGCGATGCGCTCCCGCCTCGGCGCCCTGGGCGACAATGGCATCCACCCCGTCGGCCTCCAGTTGCTCAGCCTCAGGCACCGTCGTCGCCGTACCGACCACCACGATCCCCGCCGCCTTCAAGGCGCGCATCTTGTCTGCCGCCAGCCGGCCGAAGGTGAAGGAGAACACCGCCGGCTTCTCCGCCAGCACCGTCGCGAACTGCGCATCGAAATCGGGCAGGGTCAGCGGCGGATCGTCTTCCGGCACCCCATACCGGTCGCGCCACGGCTTGAGCAATTGCTTGCCGCGCGCCACCTGCTCAGGCGCAGCCGCCGCGCCGCCCGGCGGCACGAACAGATTGACCGCGAAAGGGCGCCCGGTTAGCGCCCTAACCGCCCGAATCCGCTCACGCACCGCGTCCGGCTGCAGATAGGCCGCGTCGATCGATCCCAGCCCGCCGGCGTTTGACACGGCCGCGGTCAGCTCCGGCCGGTCGGTCTCGCCGGCCATCGGTGCCTGGACGATCGGCACGGCGGTTCCGAACAGTCTGATGACTGGCGTATCGGGCCACATGGATTATGCTCTTGAATGCGGATTGCGCCGCACAATCTCCGTTCAGCACGCCGGGCGCAAGAGCGGAGAGCGCTCTGTCCGGCGTTTGCATCGGCCCGGCACGTCGGGTTAGAACAATTCGTCCCCAAAGGCACGATCTCGAGCGCGGAGCACGCCAGTGGCGTCCTATCAATACGTCTACGTGATGAAGAACATGTCCAAGGCCTTCCCCGGCGGGAAGAAGGTCCTGGACGGTGTCTGGCTCAGCTTCTATCCGGGCGCCAAGATCGGCGTGCTCGGCCCCAACGGCGCCGGCAAGTCGACGCTGATGAAGATCATGGCCGGGCTTGACACCGATTTCTCGGGCGAGGCCTGGGCCGCCGAGGGCGCCAAGGTTGGATACCTGCCGCAAGAGCCGCAGCTCGATCCTGACAAGACCGTCCAGGAAAACGTCATGGAGGCGCTGGCCTCCACCAAGGCGATCCTCAACCGGTTCGAGGAAGTTTCGATGAAGCTCGGCGAGGTCGAAGACCCCGACGAGATGATGAAGCTGATCGAAGAGCAAGCCGAGCTGCAGGAGAAGATCGACGCTGCCGACGCCTGGGACCTCGATCGCACGGTCGAGATCGCCATGGACGCGCTGCGCTGCCCGCCCGGCGACCTGCCGGTCACCAACCTGTCGGGCGGCGAGAGACGCCGCGTGGCGC
>CAZVYC010000358.1:0-3276 GCA_964631425.1 uncultured Rhodospirillales bacterium | reverse complement strand
TTGCCCCCGGCCTGCAAGATGTGCGACGGCGACGGCTGTTCTTGGTGCGACCACACCGGGGAGCAGGCATGACCCGCTGGAAGGCAGCCGTCCTGGCGGTCGCATCCATGGTCGCGCTGGCTGTCGGCGGGATCGCCTACGGGCTGGGTGCGGGTGATGCGCGGTGACTCACCTTCCCGTGTACGTGTTGCTTGCTGTTCTGGCCGTGTGGCCGTTCCTGATCCGGAGGACACGATGAGCGAATCCCCATCGCTGTGCGCGTTCCCCGAGAATGCCGTGCGTCGCGGGCTGTTCCTCGTCGCGAACCTGATCGACAACGGGGAAGATCCCGCCACTGCGCTCTGTCTCGCCCGCGATTCGCTCGGTCTGACGAACGATCAGATGATGGCCGTGCAGCACCTACTTCCTGACGAGGTGACGGGGTGAGAACCGAGACCGAGTACCTGCTGATGCTGCACTACGTGACCGCCGAGCACGGTTCGCGTTCCGTCCAGAAGCGGCTGGATCCCGGCACGACGGAGGCCGAGGCGTTGCACATGGCGCGGGAGTGGCTCCGGCTTGAGCATCCACCGTGGCGCGTCGAGGTGTTCTCGCGCGAGGTTCCGGTCGACTGGCAGAAGGTCGAGGAGCTTCGTGGATAGAGGAACGCGCATCCCGCTTCCCGTCCCGCCGTCCGCCCAGCGCGTGCAGACGCAGCCCAGCCCTCTCCCATCGGGCACCTGCGCGCGCTTGGCAGGCGGCGAGGAGACCGCGTGACGGCGCAGGAACTCTACGAACACGACCTGAGAGTCGCGGAGGTGTTCCACGGCCCCCGTGCCGACCGCGACTGGCTGACCCCATCGGAGGTCGCCGCGCTACTCCAGATCGACGAGCGCAGGATCCTCGACGCCTGCTTCTCTGGCGGCCTAAAGGACGAGGCGTACCGCGTCGGCAGGACACTCCGGATCCCGTCGGCTGCGGTCGAGGCACGGGCGCAGTCGGACTCCCTCACGAAGCAGACCGTCGTCTACTTCATTCAGTCAGGAGACGCCGGCCCGATCAAGATCGGCCTCGCCTGGGATGCACACAAGCGGCTCGCCGCGCTTCAGACCGGACACCCGGAAGAACTACGGCTGCTCGGCACGATCCCTGGTAACGCCGAGGTCGAGCGGCGGCTACACGACCGCTTCTCCCACTGCCGCATACGGGGCGAGTGGTTCGCCCCTGATCCTGAACTCATCCGGGCCGCCGAAGAAAGCAGCTTGGCATGAGCGCGATTGCCGCACGGAGCGGACTTCCTAAGCCTGCCGATTTGACCGTTCTCGCGGAGGCCGCAAGGATCCTCCGTGATGCCGTGAAAGATCGCTCCTACGTAGACGGAACCGGGCTAGGTCGCGAGGTCGACTCGTTCCTGGGCTACTTCAAGACCGAGCGCGGCAAGACCGACGGCACGATCACGAGCTACGAATACACGCTCGCCCGGCTCGCCGTCTTCTACGCCGACAAGACCCTCGCTGACTTCGAGGGACGCCCTGGCACCGCGCTGGCCCGTGACTTCCTCCGCCACTTCTACGCTGAGTGTGCGGGCGGCACCTGGAACACGAAGGTCGCCACCGTCAAGGCGTTCTTCCGCTGGGCGCACGAAGAGGGACGGATGGAGTCGAACCCGGCCACCGTGATCCGCTACCGCGACACTGGCGACCGCGAGCGCCGCGCCTACAGTCCGCCACGCATCCAGATGATCGTCGCCGCGCAGGATCAGCGGCGCGACCGCATCGCGGTGCAGTTGCTCGGCCGGATGGCGCTGCGTCGCAACGAGCTTCGGCTGGTGCAGTTCAAGCACGTCAACCCGGACACGCACGAGCTGACCGTCTACGGCAAGGGCCGCACCGTGTTGAAGGTGCCGCTGTTCGATGACCTGTTCGAGCAGATCATGCGCGAGCGGCTAGAGCGGCAGGCGCACCCGGACGAGTACCTGCTCTACCCGCAGAAGCTTGGCCGGGTCGGCCAGTATCCGGAGACGCGCATGGGCGTGATCTGGGAGGACCGGATGCGCCCGCTCGCGTCATCGAGCATGGACAAGTGGTGGGCTCGGATGCTCAAGGCCGCCGGGGTCGACCACTTCCCGATGCACGAGCTGCGCCACTCGGCCGGCACGAACTTCTGGCGCGAGCAGCGCGACTTGCGGATGACGCAGCGGCTGATGCGCCACAAGAAGATCGCGACGACCGCCGACACGTACCTGCATGACGACACCGCCGACCTCGCTGACGCGATGGCCGAGATGCCCGCCTGGGAAGTCGAGTGAAGGACGCGCGGTACATCTACTTCATCCAGGCCGGGAACGAGTCTCGCCCGACCAAGATCGGTTGGGCCAGAGACCCGATGAAGCGACTGGCCGACATGCAGGTCGCTGTGCCCGATCACCTGCGCCTGCTAGCGACGGTTCCTGGCACGGCCAAGGACGAGCGCGAGCTGCACGAGCGGTTCTCCGCTGGCTGGATTCGAGGCGAATGGTTCGAGGCTTCGACGCCTGGTCTACGCGACCTGATCGACGGTCTGATTAGCGCGCAGATCGCCGCGGAAATCGAGTGCGCGCAGGTCGGCCGCGAGATGTATGAGCGTAAACCGTTTGCTCAGGAAAGCCCTGCTCAGGGGGAAATCGAGTGAACGGAGTACGCGGTAGGGCTTGTCTACCCCCATCGAATCCCCGCGCCTTGCAGGGGGTTCACGGTGGAGGCGACCTTGTAACACCTGTCGGCCGCTGCGCGCACCCCGGGATTGTGACAGGAGCGCCACGTGGCTAGACACATCCGCCCGAAGGGTCATCCGCAGCGTGGCGGCGGCGGGAACGGGAAGCGTGGCCGTCATAAGAAGGCGACGTCGAGGGATGTGCGCCGCCGGATCGCGGGGTTCGAGCAGATCGACTGGCGCAGGTGGGACGAGAGCGAGGAGGCGGCGTGAGCGATTTGCCGTTCCCGCGCGTCTGCTTCGAGTACGGGATCGCTCGCCCGGGCGAGATAGACGACCCGCACCGCGACAGCATGACCGCCGAGGAAGCGGAGACGTGGCTTGCCGAGTGGGTCGAGATGGGCGGCAACCCCGACACGTTCACCATCGTCCGCCGTCCTGTGGGCGAATGGGAGCGGCCGTGATGACTCTCGCGCTCGCCCTAGCCGTCCTCGTCGTCTGCGCCCTCGGTCTGTTCTGGCATGACCTGATAGCCGACCTGAACCAGGCGCTCGAACAGGCCGACATCGACGCCGAATGGGACGAGGTTGTCGGGCTGGACGAGCT
>CAZVYC010000357.1:0-3304 GCA_964631425.1 uncultured Rhodospirillales bacterium | reverse complement strand
AAGAGCTTCACCGCCGTTTGCCGAGTTGGAATCCTGATGAGATATGTAAGTCTCATCAGGTTATGGGGCAGTCATGTAGATATGACAAGCAGGGGCGTCTGATCGTACTGCATCTCTGTGGATTGAGGTTATCAGAAGTTCCCCCAGAGATATGGCAGTTTCCGGCTCTGCAATACCTTTACCTATCCTACAACCTACTTAGCACCCTTCCTGCGGAAATGGGCAATCTCTCTGCTCTGGAAAATCTTCACCTGGACACCAACTGCCTCCGTACCTTGCCAGCGGAAATAGGAAAGCTCTTTGCGTTGCGGGAGCTTTATCTGGTCCACAACTTCCTCGAAACGCTGCCAGCAGAGATAGGGAAGCTCTCTGCTCTGGAAGTGCTTTACCTGTCTGGCAACCAGCTCAGCACGCTGCCAGCGGAGATAGGGAAGCTCTCTGCGCTGCAACAACTTTACCTGGCCCACAACCGACTCAGCACCTTGCCAGTGGAGTTGGGCAACCTCTCCAAGCTCTTTCATCTTGAACTATCCGACAAGCTCTTATATCCTCAACTATCCGACAACCCATTGCAGACACCGCCGCCGGAAATCGTTGCGCAGGGCACATCGGCCATTCTCGCCTATTTGCGGACGCTGCAACAAGCACCGGTGGAACGCTTTGAGGCAAAGGTGATCCTGGTGGGCGAAGGAGGCATGGGCAAAAGCTCGCTGCTGCGCGCCCTGCGGGGGCAGCCCTTTACGCCAGATTTGCCGGCGACGCATGGCATCGAGGTGGGCGCGCTGCTTGCCCCGCATCCCACGCGTACAGGGCAGCAGATCACGCTCTATACGTGGGATTTTGGCGGCCAGGAGATCTTTCAGGCCACGCATCAATTCTTTCTGACGCAGCGCTCGCTCTATCTGCTGCTCTGGGATGCGCGCCGGGGCGCCGAGCACTGCCGGGTCTCCTTCTGGCTGGAGACGATTACGGCCCACGCGCCCGATGCAACGGTCTTACTCGTCGCCACCCACATTGATACCGATCTCACCAGCACGCCGTACTTTCCGCTCGCATCCTACCAGCAGCGCCATCCGCAGCTGGTGGGGCTGTGCGCGATCAGCAATAAGACGGGCGCGGGGCTGGAGGCGCTCAAGGCACAGATCGTCGCGGCGGCCATGCAGACCCCCTTTGTTGGGCAGCAGTGGCCCCGCGCCTGGGTCGAGGCGGAAGAAGCCCTGCTGGCGCGCCCGGAGCATCATCTGGACCGGGCGGACTTCCTGCTCGCGTGCCGCCAGCATCAGATCGAGGATGAGACGGAGCGCGAAACGTTCGGGCGCTATTTGCATGACCTGGGCAAACTCCTCTACTTCCACGATGATCCGGTGCTGAGGACGCTGGTGGTCCTCAAGCCCAACTGGATCACGAAAGCGATCAGCCGGGTGCTGGACTATCGGGAACTGCCGCGCATCTGGGCAACGGATGAGCAGGGCCGCGCCTACCCTAGCGCGCTCTACCCCATCTTTGTGCGCATGATGGAGCGCTTTGCGTTATGCTATCAACTGGAGCCGGAGCGACCAGGCCAGCCCGCGAGGGAGAGCTTGATCCCGCAGTTATTGCCCGATCAGCCGCCCGTGCTACCGCCCGTGCCAACGGCGCCGGCAGCCGGGCAGGTGCGGCTGGAGATGCGCTATACGCTCAGCTTTGTCCCGGCGGGGCTGATCAGCTGGTTGCTGGTGCGCACGCATCGCTACAGCCTCCGCCAGCACTGGCGCGAAGGGGCGCGACTGGCCTATGCGGGCCAGCAGGCGCATCTTGAACTGGACAGCCGGCAGCGCGAGATCACCATCACCGTCTGGGGGCCGTTCCCCTACACCTTCCTGCTGATCTTGAAACACACGCTGGATGATCTGTTGCAGACCTTTCAGGGGCTGCGCGTGCAGCGCAGCATTCCCTGCCGCTGCGCCAGGCAGCAGCAGGCGCCCCACGCGCACAGCTACGAAGACCTGGAGCGGCGCTTGGCGCGGGGAGAGAGCAAGATCATCTGCCAGGAAGGGGCGCATCTCCCGCTAGCGACGCTGCTCTATGGCCTGCATGCCAGCACGGTGCCGCAGGTGGTGGCAACCGTCCAGAAGACGCAGCAGGCCATCACCCGGCAGTTGGCGCCCGTCCAGCAGGCGCAACAGAGTCAGGTGTCAGCCCAGGAGATGCAGCGCATGCTGGCCCGGCTCGATCAGGGGCAGGAGTTGCTCTATCGCACCATGCTTCAGTTGGATCAGCAGAGAAAGAAGCTGGAGCAGGAGAAGCTGAGCCATCCCTGCCCCGGCCTGTTTGTGCTGGAGCGCGCTTCACGGAAGCCGCTCAATCCGCACGATTGGGTCAGCCGCGCCTACCGCCTGCGCCTGCTCTGCCTGTATCCCCAGGGGCCGCACCTCATGCCGGGCGAGGAAGGCTACGAGCTGCGCCAGGGCAAGGAATGGTGGAATGCGATGCGTCCCTGGCTGCGGAGCATAGTCAAGCTGCTGGAGATTGGGCTGCCGCTGGGTGAAGCGGTCAACAAGGTGGTCAAGCTGGTGGACATCGAACGGTTCGCCCCCCAGATCGAAATCTTCAAGGAGATTCTGGCCGATCTGCCGGAGATCGAGGCCAGCGACGCGCTCAAGGATGCGCGCCTGGACGGGCAGGCGCAAACGCTGCAACGCCTGGAAGGGGCGGCGCTGGAAGCCTTGCATACCTTCCTGAGCGGGTATCCGCGTCCCTGGCAGGGACTCACGCGGGTGATCGCTGACGATGGGACACTGTGGTGGGTGTGTGACCAGCATCGCAAGGAGTTTGAAGCAGGCTTGATCACCGTACGGTAATCAAGCAGCACTAATTACTATCGCCAGCCAGGCAAGCAAGAAGGAGCAGTAACGAGGGTGAAACTGGGCAGAACTCATTACCGGGCCATCGGCAAAAAAGGTGGCGCCTCCCTGGTCGCACAACGAGGGCCTTACTATTACCGCACGGTAGGTCGGAGGGGGGGGTACCACATCCCGCGAGCCCAGGAGGCACAACACGATGCCGCCTGGGCAAGAGCTACAGCCACGCTAACCAGCCGGGAACACCTCAGACGCGCTCAGCTCAGGCTGTCCCAACTCCGCCCGGCATTGGTTGAGCGCAGCAATGAGACGCGCTCGGCTACGCGCGCTGATTTGGTCCCCTCGGAGCGCTCGGCGTAGTGTTGCTTGAGAGACCCAGCTGCGTTCAGCCAGATCGCCCGGCGAGAGCTGCAACGCTTCCAGGAGTTCGGCCAAGCGCTGCTGTGGTGCTGCGCGCATGCGGC
>CAZVYC010000356.1:0-3313 GCA_964631425.1 uncultured Rhodospirillales bacterium | reverse complement strand
CGTATAAAGGAACCATGATCACCGGGAACGGGATCATGAAGGTCGTCAGAATCAACCCGAACAGCAGGTTGCGACCAAAGAAGCGGAACTTGCTGAAGCCATAGCCGGCCATGGCGCCAAGGAAGACGGTTGACGCCGTTACCACGGCGGCGACGATGGTGCTATTGAGGAAATAGCGGGCAAAAGGCGCGGCGCTGAACGCATCGGGATAGTTCTGCCAGTTCAGGCTGCTGGGCAGCCACTGGACGGGGACGATAAACATGGTGTCATTGGTCTTGACCGAGCCCAGGACCGTCCAGATAATCGGAATCAGGCTGATCAGCGCGGCCAGGGTGAGCGCGGCCAGGCTGGCCAGGCGTGCGGCATTCCTCCGAGCGTGGGATCGCCGGCGTCCCGCCGTCCGGGAGGCCGGTGCCGTGGTGTGTCCGATCATAGGGCCTCCGAGCCGAACAGGCGGAACTGCACGAGCGTGAAAATCAGGGTGATCACCAGCAACACAAACGCCATGGCCGATGCCTGGCCGGCATTGAGGAACTGGAACGCCGATTGATAGATCAGCAGGGCGAGGACGCGGGTAGCTGCGCCCGGGCCGCCATTGGTCATCACAAAGGGAATGACGAAGGACGTCAGCACGGCGGCCACCGTTGTGGAGGTCACGAACAGGAAGCGCGGCGCCAGCAACGGCAGGGTGATGTGGCGCAGGATTTGCCAGGAATTCGCTCCATCGATCGCCGCGGCTTCGGGGTAGTCGGGCGAGATACTCTGCAGGCCGGCGAGAAGGATCAGCGTGTCATAGCCGAAAGAGGACCAGACCGTGACGATCACGATCGCGGGGATGGCGAAGCGCGCCGACGAGATCCAGGGAATGGGATTGATGGCGACCAACCCGAGGAGGTTGTTGACTGCCCCCGTGGGCTGATACAGCAGCCCAAAGACGATGGCGGAGACCACCGCCGGCACCACGACGGGGATGAAATAGACGACCCGGAAGAAGCTGTGGAAGCGCAGGCGCTGATTGAGCAGCAAGGCCAAGCCCAACGAGAGCAGGATGAGTGGGATGGTGGTTTCCAGCGTGTATATAAGCGTGATCTGCAGGGACGACAGGAAGTCTGGATTGTGAAAGATCAGCGTATAGTTGCCCAAGCCTATGAACTGGGGTGAGGAGAGCATATCCCATTTGGTGAAACTGAGGTAGAGCGCATCGGCCATCGGATAAAAATTGAAGAGCGCAAAGAACACGACGGCCGGCAAGACAAAGCCGAAGCCTACCAACGAATGGCGGACGGAGAGCGAGAGGCGTCGGCGCGCCACTCGTGTCTGCACGGTTTGGTGAGCCGAGGAGAACATCAGGCGGACCTCTTACTGCACGGTGCAAGCCGGGCCGGGAGATGGGCCGCGCCGATCGTCGGCCTATCTCCCGGCGGTGTGACCATCAGGTATTGAGTAGCGGAGCCACGTCAGTCTGGAGCGATGCCAGAACCGATGCGGGGTCCTGGTGATTCTCGATAATGGAGTCGACGCCGCGACCGACGATGTCGGCGATCTGCGCAAAGTTGGTCAGGCGCGGTGTGTAGTGCCCATGGGCAATCTCGCTGGCGAACGTGGGCCAATTTGGGGAGGCCGTGGCGACAGGGCTATTGACCGTCGCTTTGTCGCCGATGAAGAGGCCCGCCGTCTTGAAGTAGTCGGAGCCGTGGGACAGCATGAAGTTGATGAACTTCCACGCTTCCGCCTGATTCTTGCTATGGGCATCGACCACGAGTCCATAGCCGTAGAGATCGCCGGCACTGTTCGCGCCACCGGCGAAGCGCGGATACGGCACCGCTTCGGCCACGGCATTGGTCTTGGTGCCGGCGAGGCTGCCGCGGAACCAGGTACCCCCGGTGAGCATCATGGCGGCCACGCCATTGGTAAAGAGAGTGCGGTCCGCCCCGGCGGTTGGCCCGTTGAGCGCGGGATCGGAGATTTTATCGGGTTGCACCAGGTTCGCCAGGGTGGTCACCGCCTTGATCACGGCCGGGCTGGTCAGGTTCGCCTTCTTGCCGTCGGCGCTGAAGAGCGATCCGCCGGCCTGGCGGGCCATGGCGTCGAGGACGAGATACTCGGCGGCAGGGAAGTTGAAGGGCAGGGCAATGGCCTCTTTGATCGTCTTGCCGCCGACCACCTTGGTCAACTTCTTGCCCATCGCGGCCAGTTGTTCCCAGGTGCGCGGGTACTTATCGGCGCTGAGGCCGGCAGCCTTCAACGATGCGGTGTTGACCCACATGACATAATCGCTGAGCTCATGGGGTAGAGCGTAGAGCTGGCCGTTGAAGGTATAGCCGTCGAGGGCGCCGGGGAGATACTGTCGCAAGACCTGGGCGACCGATTTGGCGCCCACGGCGGCGAGGTTAATCGGGGCAAGTTGCTGGCGGGCCCAGAGTTCCGGCGCGTTGGTGTCGGGAAGATCCAGGATATCCGGTGGCGCACCGGCGGTCGTGGCAGCCAGAAATTTGGGCAAGAGATCGGCGTCGTGCAGGGTGGTCATCTTGATCGTGACGCCGGAGTGCATCGCCTCATACTGTTTGATATAGGACGCTTCCAGCTTGTCGATCGGCGGATTGGTGTGCCGGAAATAGGTTAGCGTGATGGCCGGGGCCTGTTGCCGTGCACCCTCCGCCATGCGCGGTAAAGACACAATCGATAGTGAAAGGACGGCGCAGAGAACGAATGGTATGGCGCGAACACGGTGTGTCATCCAGAGCCTCCAAACTGTTCATGTCTGGTTATGTCGCGCGGTCGAGCGACCGGAAAATAGCCGCATGGCGAACAACGGTGCCCGAGGGCTGTCCGGGTTAGCCGCTCTCTCAGCAGTCTCCCGATATCCTCCTTTCCGAGTACCAGGCGGGGAGATGGGCATGGACAGGCTACCTCACGCTGACTCTCTCCGCAGCGAGAGCTGTCTCACGCCATAGCAGTCGGCGGCAATTGAACCCTTTCAAATCTAGCACGCGGCAAGTGGCCCTGTCAACCCGCGGCCGTCATCGCGGTGCGCCTCACTGTTGTTCCCCTGGAGCGGGGGCAGCCTGAGGCTGAAGCCTCATGGCAGGAACGTGGCCATGAATGGCCCACGGTCGCCCTGAAGGGCGTGGTCCCTATGACCCTTCAGGGCAGGTCGCCGCCCCTCTCGTGAACTTTTCCGTGGCATCCCCCGTCAACGCGGCGCGCCGGCCCATCTCAAGCTGTCAGAGTCGATATGCAGCAATTTTCGTTGCATGCATTAAATAAATGGGATGGAGCCAGGTCATAAACCTGTCCGCTGTTCCCAGTCCGT
>CAZVYC010000355.1:0-3330 GCA_964631425.1 uncultured Rhodospirillales bacterium | reverse complement strand
GGGGTGAAGTAGCCCACCGGGCTATAGCCCCAATAATTCTTCAGCGGCGTGCCGTCGAGGGGATTGTGGCCACTGATGTCGCGCTCATCAAAGGCGAAGATGGGCAGCAGTTCCACCGCCGTAATGCCCAGGGCTTGCAGGTAGGGGATTTTTTCGATCAGGCCAGCGAACGTCCCAGGATGCTGACAGCCAGAGGAGGGTGATTTCGTAAAGCTGCCGATATGGACTTCGTAGATGATCGTCTCGCTCATCGGGCGGTTGAAGGGGCGATCCTCTTCCCAGTCATAGGTGGAGGCATCGATGATCGCGCTGCGCATCGAGGTGCGCAGATTATCGCCAGGGCCAACGGCCTCTGCACGATTCCACAGGGACATCGTGATCCCGCGCGCATACGGATCGATGACCACTTTATTCCGTTGAAAGCGGTGGCCCTGTCCATGCATGTCCTGGGGTCCATCGAGTCGATAGGCATAGTGGGCGCCTAGTCGCAGTCCCCGCATGTAGACATGCCAGAAATGAAAACTGCGATGGAGCAGCGGGTCCAGACGAATCACCTGAATCGGCGTCAGGGCATCATGTGTGGAGAACAGCAGCAGTTCGACGGAGGTGGCGTGGGCCGAAAAGAGCGAGAAGTTGATCCCGTGGGCATCGGGCGTGGCGCCCAGCGGATGGGATTTGCCTGGTTCAATCGGATACATCTGTGTCGGCTCCATACCCAGACAAAGGGTGCCAGTTTTTGGCTCCCTTGCTATGATGCCTCTTCTCCTGTTTGCTGTGGTAGGTCATGGCTGGGTGCCATCTGGCGAGCTACGCGAGCGGGCTTGCAGACCGCCCTTCCAGGCTTCGTCTGCCTCCAGCCGGTGACCAGGGATCAGTGGTACATGACCTACCGAGTGGTTCTGGCACGGATTTGATAACAAAAACTGCTCGCTTTCTGGATCTGGCATACTCTTGGTGATGCTGGATGAGTATTGACTCAGGTCTGGCTTGATGCGAGGGCACTTTGCTTAGCAATTTCACTCCTTTCTCTGTCGTGCCGGTTCTGGTCTCGTTTGAAGGATGTTTCCTTCACCAAGCGTGTGCCAGATCCCCCCTCCTTCAGGTCATGTACCATGCTCGGCTCACCCCGAATACCCTATGCGCGTAGCCGACAAGGATGCGCTGCACCGTTACCCCTTGATCCGCCTGCTCAGCCTCGTTTCCGCTGGCATCAGGCACTGTCGTGGCTGCTGGCCTCGCCCTCATCCCCTCCGTCCCAGTGCCTGCTCTACTACCCGCACCAATTCCTCCACCTCAAATGGTTTCCTCAGATACGCGATCCCCGCCGCTCTCGCCTCTTCCTCTTCCACTGGCCACGCACTCACCACTACCACCAGCGTTTCCCCTGCCGCCCTCAACAATCCTCCGATACTCTCCACCCCCTCCTGCCCCCGCGTCACATACAGATCCGTCACCACGACATCATACCGCTCCGTTCGCATCCGCTCCAGTGCCTCTCCCTCTCGCTACGTCCGCGTCACCTCCAGCCCCGCTTCCTCCAAGATGGCCTGCTCTAGCCACAGCGTCTCTGGCTCGTCTTCTACCACCAGCACCCGTGCTGGCTTCTCGCTCCCTTCGCTCATCGGACCTTCCCTCCTCTCTGCCCCTTCCACTGGGGCCTTGGTTCCCAGGGCTAACGCATGAGAAATTGCTCGAAAGAGGCTGAGGAGTTACAGTAAGGTTACCATTCCATACTGATCGGAGTGACCACCTTGCTCGAACAACTCATCGATGCATTTTCCGAGATAGACGACCCCAGATGCGAATACAAAGTGGAGCATAACCTGATAGAGATTCTGATCATGGCCATCTGTGGAGTGATTGCTTGCGGCTCCGAACTGGGAAGACATTGCGCTGTATGCCAAGAGTAAGGAAGTTTGGTTGAGAAGCTTTCTGACGTTGAAGAATGGCATCCCCTCCCATGACACCTTTCGTCGGGTATTCATGCTGGGTGATCCCAACCAATTTGAGCAGTGTTTTCGCCAATGGATTGGGCACTGGCTGGGAACCAATCAGATAGGCCATGTTGCCATCGATGGAAAGACGGTACGACATTCATTTGATCGGAAGCGGGAGCACTCACCACTGCAGCAGGTCGCGTGCGTGGGCAAGTGAACAACGACTCGTTGTAGGGCAGGTAGCGGTTGACAGCAAATCCAACGAGATTACCGCCATTCCTGCTCTCCTCGCTGGTTTGGCTCTTTCCGGTGGACTGGTCACCATTGACGCTGTAGGCTGCCAGAAAGCCATCACCCAGACGATTATCGAACAGAAAGCCGACTATGTGCTCACCGTGAAAGGGAATCAGAAACGAACACTGCAGGCGGTGGAAACCTGGTTTGAGGAGCATGCCTTTGCCGTGCCGACTTCTTTGAAGCCAGTGCTGGATACCTTTGACGAACGTCATGGTCGTCTCACCCGGCGACGGGTGTTTGTGCCTCCGGCACCAACCGAGCTGAAAGTTCTCGAAGAATGGCCTGGAGTACAAAGCATCATGGCGGTGGAATCGATTCGTATGGTCAAACCGGATGGAGGAGTTACGGCAGAAAAGCGTTTTTTCCTCTCCAGTTTGTCAGTCGAAGATGAGCGGCAAATAGCAGCAATACGCCAGCACTGGTCAATTGAAAACAGTCTGCATTGGGTGTTGGATGTCACGTTTCAGGAAGATACTTCCCGAGTCCGAGAACATCATGCTCGGCACCATCTCGCTCTTCTGAGAAAAATCGCCATCAATCTGATACACCACAGTACGACCACAGGCAGTGTCCGAGGAAAACGAAAACAGGCCGCTTGGAATGATGCCTTCATGGCTCAATTGCTCATCTGATGAAGTGTGTGAAAAGCCTTCAGCTCCGTTCTCGTGAAACCGCCACATCCGAGCAATGGCGCGCGGGGGGGTGGGAGACGGGTCAGAACTGGTAGCGGGTTTGGCTCCACTGCTCGCCCCTGGCGTAGGCGAAGATCTTGGTGGGCGTGACCGCGAACAGCAGAAGCGGCTCATCAGGGTTTTCATCCCATAAGACCCCGTTGCGCAGCTGGATGGGCCAGCCCTCGCCCCACTGGATGAGCCACGTCTGGTAGAGGCGTTCATGCACGGCTGCGTCGGTGACTGGGACGGCATCCCCTTCGACCACGATGTCGAGTCCGGGTTCCATGTGGTTGCAGCCAGTCGTCAGCACCACATGCGGATTCCCCTGCAGGTTCTTCAGCTTCTGTGCGATGCTCCCTGTTGAGACGTAGAGCGTCCCATCGACCCAGGCGGGTTTGACGGGCGTGACGTGCGGTCGTCCA
>CAZVYC010000354.1:0-3335 GCA_964631425.1 uncultured Rhodospirillales bacterium | reverse complement strand
GCCCAGGTCGCGGCCAGGTGTCCTAGCTTGGACAGTCTCTCCCAGCCGAAGAAGAACATGCCGACGAAGGTGGCTTCGAGAAAGAAGGCGACGATGCCCTCGATCGCCAGCGGCGCGCCAAAAATGTCGCCGACGTAATGGGAGTAGTAGGCCCAGTTGGTGCCGAACTGGAACTCCATGGTGACGCCGGTGGCAACGCCCATGGCGAAATTGATGCCGAACAGCGTGCCCCAGAACTTGACCATATCCCGCCAGATCGTCCGGCCGGTCATCACGTAGACGCTTTCCATGACGGCCAGCAGGACGGAGAGGCCCAAGGTCAGCGGCACGAACAGAAAATGATAAAGCGCGGTCATCCCGAACTGCAGCCGCGACAGCTGAACGACGTCCATCGCCATCATCGCTTGCCTCCCTCGCCGGCGAGCAGATGCCGAGCGATCGAATCGTCATTGATCCGCGGGCGGTCGGACGGCTTGAAGAAGAGTTGGGACAGTGCGGCTAGCAGGAGCAGCTTGAGCACAATGACGTACAGTATGTCGCGCGTCGGATGGTGGGCCGCGACCGCCGCGGGCCTGCGTGTTGGGCGTGGATCGGAATGCGCCATCGCTGTCTTCTCCGGTCAAGGGAACCGGCAGCAAATCTGGCAGGTTTGGTTGGAACGGCTTTGACTCAGGTCAAACCGGGAGCCGAGTGGGGAATGTGATTGACCGACATCATTGGTGCTGCGCGAATCGGTTTCTAGACCCACGGGACGCCAGATCATGACAGCCGCATGACCACCCCTGAACTCAACCTTCCGCAGTCGCGGGCCGCGCTGCCGTTCGCGCCACGCCTTGCCCGCCAGATCATCCCGCCGGAGCACAAGCCGGGGCTGATCCAGCGGCTGGGCCCCGGGCTCATCACGGGCGCCTCCGATGACGACCCAAGTGGAATCGCCACCTATTCGCAGGCCGGCGCACAGTTCGGCTATGCGATGAGCTGGGTGATGCTGTTCAGCTTCCCGCTGATGGCGGCGATCCAGGAAGTCTGCGCGCGTATCGGCCGAGTGACCGGCGAGGGCATCGCCGGCAACATCCGGCGTCACTATCCTGCTTGGCTCCTGCGCACGATCGTCTTCCTGCTGCTGGTCGCAAACACCATCAATCTGGGCGCCGATCTGGGCGCCATGGGCGATGCGCTCAAGCTTCTGATCGGCGGCCCGGCCAAGCTCTATGTCGTGCTGTTCGCGGTCGGCTGCGCGCTGCTTGAGATCTTCTCGAGCTATAAGCGCTATGTCCGCGTCCTGAAATGGACGACCTTGTCGCTGCTTGCTTATGTCGGCACCGCGCTGGTCGTCCACGTGCCCTGGGGCCAGGTCGTCCGCAGCATCGTCGTGCCCAGTTTCTCGTGGAATAAAGATTACATCGTCACGATCGTGGCCGTGCTGGGCACGACGATCACGCCCTATTGCTTCTTCTGGCAATCGTCTCAGGAGGCCGAGGACGAGCGGATCGACCCGTCCGCGCAACCCTTGCTCGAAGCCCCTGAGGAGGCCGCGCCAGAGATCAGTCGAATCCGGTTCGACACTTATCTGGGCATGGGGGCGTCCAACCTGATCAGCCTGTTCATCATCGTGACCACCGCGGCGACCCTGCATGCGCACAGTATCACTGACATCCAGACCTCCGCCCAGGCGGCGGAGGCGCTGCGCCCGATCGCGGGGACATTCGCGTTCGCGATCTTTGCGGCAGGCATCATCGGCATCGGGCTGCTGGCGGTGCCGGTGCTGGCCGGATCGGCGGCCTATGCAGTCGGCGAGGCGCTGAAGTGGCCGACCGGCCTCAACCGCCAGCCGCACGAGGCGAAGGCGTTCTACGGCACGATCGCAGTCGCGACCCTGGTCGGCATCGGGATCAATCTCACCGCGATCGACCCGATGAAGGCCCTGTTCTGGTCGGCAGTGATCAACGGGGTGGTGGCAGTGCCGCTGATGGTGGTGATCATGCTGATGGCGATGCGGCCGCAAGTCATGGGCAGCTTCACCCTGCCCCGCCCGCTCTGGGCGATGGGCTGGCTGTCGACCCTCGCGATGGCGGTGGCGGTGGCGATCATGTTCGTGACGTGGTGAGGCGCATTCGGGGCCGGCCCTGAAATTGTCACGATAATCGATGGCGCTGTCGCACCGCTCCCGCTGCTCAGACCGGGAGCAAGCCCGATCCGAGCCGTGTTATGCTTCACATGAAAAGCTCGTTATCAGTCTTGTGCACAGCATGCATGCTTGCCGTCGGCGCTCCGCCTCTTCTCGCTGCGGACGGACAATCCCCTGTCGGGCTGTGGAAGAATGACGCTGAGGGCTGGGTGGTCGAGACTTTCGCGTGCCGGAGCGGCATTTGTGGACGCCTGGTGGGGTTTCGGCCGGGGGAACGCGGCCCCGACCCGAAAGATACGCACAACCCCAACCCCGCGGCGCGATACCGGCCGCTCTGCGGCATGGTGCTGCTGGGCGGCTTTGCGCCCGCGCGGTCGAAGGCGCCGCCGGGCGGGGCGGCGTTTGAAGGCGGCTGGATCTACGATCCGGTATCCGGCAGCACCTATTCGGGCCAAGCATGGATGACCGGCCCGGATACGATGGAGCTTCGCGGCTATGTCGGGATGCCGTTCTTCGGCCGAACGCTGACCATGACGCGCACCCACGACATCACCAACCGTTGCAGCAACGCCGGACAGCAGAAGCTCGCCGAACGGAAGGCGGATCGCTGATCCCGCGCCGGGTCACGCGCCCGCGGCTCCGGCGGTCGGAAAATCGCCGAGGACGTCCCGGATCTTGGTGGCGAGATCGGCAAGGCTGAAGGGCTTGGTGATCAGCTGCACGCCGGGATCGAGGCGCCCCTGGTGAACGATGGCATTGCGGGCATATCCGGTCGTGAACAGCACGCGCAGGCCGGGGCGAAGCGCACGCGCCTGCTGGGCCACTTGCGCACCTGTCATGCCGCCGGGCAGAACGACGTCGGTGAACAGAAGGTCGACCCGGGGCTGCCGCTCCAGGAGCCGGATCGCCGCCGGTCCGTCATGCGCTTCGAGCACGCGGTAGCCGAGCTCGCGCAGGCTTTCGACCGAATAGCTGCGAACGTCGTCATCGTCCTCCACGACCAGGATCGTCTCCTCGGCGTCGGCCTCCGGCACCGCGTTCTCGGCTGCCGCGTCCGCGTCGGCGGTGTCGCCGACCAGGCGCGGGAGATAGAGCTTCACCGTGGTGCCGTGGCCGACCTCGGAATAGATCTTCACGTGGCCGCCGGATTGCTTCACGAAGCCGTAAACCTGGCTGAGGCCGAGGCCCGTGCCTTTGCCGACCGGCT
>CAZVYC010000353.1:0-3390 GCA_964631425.1 uncultured Rhodospirillales bacterium | reverse complement strand
CTCCCGTCGCTTTGCGACGGGCCCCTGCCTCTCCTGCGGTGCGGGAGAGGGGATTCGGCGTTTGCCTGCTTACACCAGCGCCGTCGCCTCCCGCGCCACCAACTCCTCCTCCGCCTCGGCCAGCAGCGCATCTCGAGCCTCGGGAGTTCCCGGGGTCAACAATACAATTCAAAACTCGATCCAGTGAGAACGCCCGACACTGATCGTCATTCCGGTGAGGGTAGGGTGGCGCAGCAGATGATGGGCTTCACTGCGTTCAGCTCCATCCTACGAACGAGCGGCTTATTGCGTCAGTGGCGGCGAGGCTCACCGCGCCACCGCGCTACCCACCCTCCGCAATGTTCGGATTGTTCTGATTATTGAACTCCTCCACCGTCTCCAGCGGGGCCGTGGCCGGCCCATGCAGCACGTGGCCGGTGCCGGCGAATTGGGAGCCGTGGCAGGGGCAGTCCCAGACTTTTTCTAGGCGGTTCCAGTGGACGATGCAGCCGAGGTGGGGGCAAACCGCGCTTCGCACGTGCAGTCTGCCGCGGTCGTCGCGGAAGGCGGCGATCTTGGAGGCGCCGTGGCGCAGCACCGCGCCTTCGCCCGTCGGAATGTCCTTGAGCTCGGAAACGTCCGATCCTCTCACGTAATCGACGAATTGCGCGGCGACGTTCACGTTCTCTGAGACGAAGGTGGCGGCGGCGCCGATGGGCTTGCGCGCCGGGTCATAGGCGTCCTTCCACGGGTGATCGCCGTTTTCGATCAGCGTGGGCAGCAACATTGCAGAGATCGTCCCATGGGTCATGCCCATGCCGCTGTCGCCGGCGACAATATAGACGTGCTTGTCGCCGGGATTGAGGCCGATGAGGCCAAGGCCGTCGATCGTCTCCATTACCTGGCCGGACCAGCGATATTCGACCTGGCCTATGGCAAAGCGGCTTTGCGCCCACGCGGTCAGGCTCCTCAGGCATTCGGTCTCGTCCTCGGCCTGACCGGTCTTGTGATCGGCGCCGCCCAGGATGGCATAGGTCGAGCCGTTCGCCTCGGCCAGCCGCACATAATGGTACGGGTCCTCCGTGTCCCAGATCAGCGCGTCCGGAATCCCGGCGTCTTCGGCGCGGGCGGCGATCGCATAGGTGCGATAGGGCGACAGCTTCGTGTGCAGCTTGACGCGGTCGTTGATCGGCGTGGCGGTCGCCACGATCACAACGTCGGCGGTAACCTGCTTGTCTCCGGCGATTTCGATCCGGACGGGCTCGCCATCCTCGACCGATGTCACCAGCGCGCCGCTGAAGATACGGCCGCCTTTCTGCCCGATCGCGCCGGCCAGACCCTCAAGGTAGGCCCTCGGGTTGAAACGCGCCTGGTTGGGAAAGCGCAGGCAGGGCGCCTGCGGTATCCCGGCCGGCGGGCTGGCGAGCTGTTCGACCTCCAGGCCCGCGTCGACGGCGGCCTTGCGCTCCTTGTCGAGGGTTGATTCCCGGTCACCCTGGCCGAGAATCAGGTATCCATCCAGCCGTTTGAAGGCGCAATCGATTCCTTCCTCCCGCTGAACCTGTTCGATGAAATCGATCGCTGCGGCATGACTGGCGGCCGCGATGCGCGCGATGTCGCTGCCACGTTCCCGCTTGAGGGTGGCGAAGCGGTCGTCGATGACGTTGGACAGATGGGCGGTCGTGCGGAAGGTGTTTCCTTGGCCGATATCTCCGGCGTCGATCACCACGACCTCCCGGCCACGGCGCGCGAGCGCGTAGGCGCAGCTCAATCCGCTGATGCCGGCGCCGATCACCACAATCTCGGCGTGCAGATACGATGCCGAAAAAGCCGCGGCCGCACGCACATTCGGACGCTGCTCAGCCGCCCAGAGGGAGACAGTCTTTTCTTCGAACATGCTCATGATGATCAGCGCTCCCGATCGCGGTGGATCGAAACTCCATCTTCAGTTCGAACAGGCGGTATCGCAGTCGGTTCCTGAGGCTGCCCGGGCGCTCCTCGGGCTCAGATCAGTCGCGTCGCCTCGCGGACCAATTCCTCTTCCGCCTCGGCCAGCAAATGATCACGTGCCTCGCCCCACACGCTCTCGCGGCCGATCTCCAGCAGCACCGGCAGGGCCAGCGGCGAAACCCGATCCAGCCGCTGCAGGGTAGTCCGGCCCTTCGCCCGGTTCAGCAGGTCGGCCACGCGGCGGACGTCAGTCAGGCCACGGGCGGCGTCGGCTCGCGTTGCCCGAAGAAGGATGTGATCCGGCTCATGCCGCTTCAGCACCTCATAGATCAGGTCGGAGCTGAAGGTTACCTGGCGGCCGGATTTGCGCTTTTCGCCGGGGTGGTTGCGCTCGATCAGGCCGGCGATCACCGCGACATTCCTGAATGTGCGCTTCAACAGGCTCGAATCTTCCATCCAGGCTTCCAGATCGTCGCCCAGCATGTCTTCGTCGAACAACTCGGCCAGGTCGCGCTCGGTCACGGCGGAAAGCGACCAGACGCCCAGCACGTAATCGGTGGCGACGAAGCCGAGCGGCTTCAGGCCCATGCGCTCCATCCGGCGGGTCAGCAGCATGCCAAGCGTCTGGTGCGCGTTGCGACCTTCGAAGCAATAGGCGACCATGTATTCGCGGTTCTCGCGCGGGAAGCTCTCGACCAGCAGGCCGTGCGGGTCGGGCAGCACCGAGCGCCAGCGCTGCAGTTCCAGCCATTGATGCACGTCTTGCGGCATGTCGGCCCACTCGCGTGGGTCGGCCAGCATCGCGCGCACCCGGTCGGCCAGGTGGGTGGTGAGCGGCATGCGTCCTCCGGCATAGGCGGGGACCTTGGGGTCGCCTTCGCCGCCCTCCACCGCCATCACCTCGGTGTCGTGGATGCCGACGAAGCGCAGCAGCCGGCCGGCGAAGATGAAGGTGTCGCCCGGCACCAGCCCATTGGCGAAGAATTCCTCGATCTCGCCCAGGATGCGGCCGCGGTTCAGCCGCACGCGCAAGGTCGTCGCCTCGACGATCGTGCCGATATTCATCCGGTATTGCCGCTCGGCCTGGTGGCTGGCGAGGCTGTAGAGACCGGTTGCCTCATCCAGCTTCAGCCGCCCGAACCGCTCATAGGCGCCCAGCGCATAACCGCCGGTCGCGACGAAGTTCAGCGTGTCGTCGAAGTCGCGGCGTGCAAGGTCGGCATAGGGCGCGGCGGTCCGCACCTCCGCGTACAGGTCATCGGCGGTGAACGGCGCGGAGCAGGCCATGCCCAAGATATGCTGCGCCAGCACATCCAGCCCGCCCGCCACGGCCGGGTCGGCGTCGAAGCTCTTGGCCGCCACGGCCTGGGCGGCGGCGCGGCATTCGAGATATTCAAAGCGGTTGCCGGGCACCAGCAGGGCGCGGCTGGGCTCGTCCAGCCGGTGGTTGGCGCGGCCGAT
>CAZVYC010000352.1:0-3409 GCA_964631425.1 uncultured Rhodospirillales bacterium | reverse complement strand
GCACCTCCAGCAGTGCCCGCTGCTCCCGCTGCATCGCCAGCATGCGCTTCTCCGGGTTCTCCGTCGATTTCGCCAGGACAAAGCAGCACGCCGCCTCCGCCACGTGGAACCCAATCGCCCTTCCCAGCACGACCCAGCCGCCGCCATTGCTCCCCACCAGCCATCCAATGAGCGGCACGTTATCCAGCGCGCCGGGCAGGATGTGCGCTGCGCCCTTGAGCGCATCGAGTTCCAGGTACAACACCTGCGCGGCAATCGAGATGGTCGAGAGCAGCAGGGCTGCCACAAGCGCGGCCACGAAGTGCCACCTCGCACCGCCCCAGAACGCCTTGGCCGCTGCGAAGAAGCACGCCAGGCAGACCGCCTCCACCGCAAAGCCGCCACCGTAGGCCATCACGCCCGGCACGCTCCAACTGAATCCCTGGAAGCCGGCAAAGAAATACCCTACGCCGAGCGCCAGGATGGTTGCCAGCACAAACGGCACCACCGCCGCCACGAGGAAGATGTAGCCGTTCTTCGCCCCCTCCGCGCTGGTTTGCGCCTTGGCGGCGCTGAAGAGCGGCTGGTCCGGCGCTGCTGCCGGACGGCTTGCGGCGCCCGAGCCTGCGCCCAGATGCCAGTTCCAACGTTTCATGGCTGTTATCCTTTCCGAGCCACTCCTGGGCGGCTACAACAAACGGCCAGGCGCACAGCTCCCGATGGGAGCAGGGGCACCTGGCCGGAAAGGCACAGCTGCTGCTCATTCGGCCTGGGGTAGAATGCGCCTCAGGCCGCCCTGCTTCACTCAGGGTGCGCGAGTGTGCCAGTCGTGCTTAGTTCACCTCTGGCACACACCCTCATTTGGCTCTCAACACAACATCTTCATGGATGACCCATCTCACCTGAACAAGAAGGGGCTCTTGTTTCCCCTTGATGCCTCAACCGGAGGTGAGGCGACTTGCTGCGATATGCGATACTATCTACTGGCTAGGTCATAGGGTTTGGGTGTCCTTTCTTCTATGATCGAGTCGGTTGCGAGTCGTGCCGTCTGCTGCCTCCCCAGGTCGTCAGGCGGCGCGCCTTATTTTTTTGGCATCCTCCTCCTGATGCGGTCCCTCGAGATGAACCGGTCGATGCGAGCGTGGAGGCCTGACCGCCTTTGCAAGCCAAGCAGTGATATCGGACATCTTGATGAGCTTTGCCTGTTTATGACGTGGATCGGGATAGGTAGGCATTTCCCCACTCTTGATCATCGCCGTGAGTTTGCCCTTGGACACCTGCAGGATCTCGCGTGCTTCAGTGGCCGTGACATAGGTTTCCTCATCGCCCATGAGAATCTTCCTCCTTTCCACCACCATTGTACCAGTTTGAGCGGGTTTAGTCAAGACCATCCAAAACTGTCCTAAACCATCTTGACAACCGTATCAAACTGGGCTACACTGTCCTATGTAAAGAGGACGGCGAGAGGTGCCCGCAACCCAGCTCTCGCCCAGGAGAAAGGACCCATTCATGGCTACTTCACCACAGCGATTCACGCAGAAACCAGCCCAGACACGACGCAAGCACGCCGAGATTCGCATTGTCAGCGTCAGTCGGCGTGCATCCGACCAGGCGTTGGCCTGGCTCGTGACAGGCCCACGAAATGAGCGGCGGTACTTTACGGTGATGCAAGTCGCAGGCATGTTGCACTGCGACTGCCAGGAAGGCCGTACGCAGCCGGACGTGTGCCCCCATCAGGTGGTGGTCTCCGCTTGGCTGAAAGCGCACCAGGGACAGATGTCCCCTGTCTGCTCGGCAGGCTATGCCCATCGCCCCTCCCAGGATGAGCAGCGCGAGCAGGCGTTCCTTTCCAACAGCGACCAGCCCTTCAGCATCTGGAAATCGTAGGTCGTTCCTGACCAGGCTCGGACGTTCCGGCAGCAGGATCACCTAGTCCTGCTGCTCTCAGGAGGAAGAGATGTACCAGCACCATCGTTCGTTGGCAGAGGACCCCCCCAGGACACCCCGAATGACCGAGGACCACGGATGCGAGCTAACTCCGCGTCTCTCGCGCATCCAGCTCATCGCGTCCACTCGTCCTTTGGCCTCGATCAGACAGGACGCCTTGACCAGACACTGGAAAGGGCGTCCACCACGACCGGTCTGGCGACTGCTCCGGCAGGCCGTGTTCGAGCGCGACGGCTGGGCGTGCGTCTACTGCGGCAAAGGCTCTGGGAGCCTCACCTGTGACCACGTCCTCCCCGTGAGCCGGGGCGGCAGCAGCACCCTGGACAACCTCGTGACCGCCTGCCTCGCGTGCAATACCGCGAAAGCCACCAAAACGCCAGAGGAATGGCGCGCCCAGCCGCGCCCGCGAAAGCGAGGACGGTAGAGATGGCACTTCCCTTGACCATTCAAGATGCCAAAGGTGGGGCCGCAGGCGCGGCGGCCCCACTGCTCCCCTTTAGCTGTATGACTGGCATCAGTAAAGACGTGCTGCGACACATCCAGCAGGGAGCACTTTCCGCCAAAGCAAAATACTTTCTGACCATGATCGCCATTTCCTCTTTTGGCAATGCTGGCTGGCAGAAGCAGCAGCGCTTGCCGGAGCCGGGACTCTGGTGCCCATTCGAACTCTCAGCCTGGGCCAGAGAGCATGGCTGGAGCCGCCAATATACCTGGCGTATCCGCGAACAGGTCGAGGCGTTGGGCATTCTGCGGTACGAGCCGGCCCCAAACGACGCCCGGAAGGGCACGCTGCACTGGAATCTCAACTTTACTGAATGGAAGGCGTTGGACGATACCTACCGCCGCCAGCGCTATGCCCGGCCTCGGCCAGGGCAAGCAAACGCTGAGGCAGCAAATCAAGGTGCACAGCAAGGCTCAAATGGGCGACACCCCTCAAACAGACGACAAGAGGCGTCACCAGGACGAGAAGGTGGGCTGTCAAACGGACTACCAACGAGTCCAAACGGACTACAAGGGCGCTCAAAAAGACGACAACATGTGGTCAAAGGTGTGACAAGCAATGACGCTGAGACCCCTCCACATCAGACACCACCAACTTCTCTAAGAAAAGAAGAAAGAGAAGAAACGATGACAGAAACAACTACCGTTGTTTCTGATGCGCCAGGCGCATCGTCCCCCTTGGAAGGTCGTCAGCCTACAGCAAAAGAACCTCCAATGGTCTCCGTTGTGACCCGGCCTGGTCGAGACTCAGCTGAAGCGGGAGCATCTCCCTCCTGGCCGCCTCGTCAGGCGTGGGAGAAAACCGACCTGGACTATTACCAGCGGGTCTTGCGCGAGCGCGACAAAGAGCGGGTAGCCCTCTTGACGCGGCTGGCACATGACCGCATCGGCCTCCCGTTGGAGACGGCCAGTTATGCCCGTATCGGGGCGCTGGCGAAACAGTGCGGGGCTGCGCTGCTGGTCAAACACATTTTGCTCGCTG
>CAZVYC010000351.1:0-3439 GCA_964631425.1 uncultured Rhodospirillales bacterium | reverse complement strand
CGTCTTCTACATCAACACGCGCAGCGGGGTTTCGTCGGTAACGCTGACCGAAACCTCCAGGCCCAGGAACGACGCTGCCGAACCGACAAAAGTCCCCCAAAGCGGCAGCGCATCCTTCGGGTCCCAGGCCACCGCCACACGGATGAGATTGGAGTTGCCGGTGATGTTGTTGGTCGGATCAAAATCGACCCAGCCCGCGCCCGGCAGATAAACCTGCAGCCAGGCATGCGTCGCCCCGCCCCCTTCATCCCCGGAGTCCAGACCGGGCACGAAGATGTAGCCGCTGACGAAACGGGCGGCGAGGCCCAGTGCGCGTACCGCCTCCATCATCAGGAGCGCGAAGTCACGGCAGCTTCCGCTGCCGCGTTCCAGCGTCTCGTCAGGCGTTTGCACGCCTGGTTCGACCCGGCGCGAATAGCGGAACTGCCTACGGGTCCCCTCGGTCATCGACCGCAGTAGCGTCATTGTGGAGGTCGATCCCGACGCCGGAAGAAAGCTTTCGGCCCAGCGCTCGACCTGTTGCGAGGGGTAGCGTCGCTTCAGCCCGCGCTCCAGATTGGGGCGCTCATCGTCGGAATATTCGAAAGGAAAATTCCTTGCCTCGGGCTCAAGGCGCCAATCCGGGAGCCTGTTTTCGACATGTTCGATCGTCACCGAACTCTCGAACCTCAGTTCGCGGGTCCTGCCATCAAAGCTGGCCACGGCGATGGAATTATCGAATACGTCATGCAGCCAGACGACTTCCTTGGGCTTGGGCGTGATCTCAAGATGACTCCGGACCAGGCGCAGGTCGAGGCTTTCACGTGGCCGGAACCTCATCCAATGTTCGCCAAGCCCGACCGGTTCCGCATAGCGGTAGGTGGAGAGGTGCCGAATGGTCAAAATTCGCGTGCCGCTTCGATGCTCGCCAGGCCCGCAGTCGGCCATATCAGTGCCGAAATCCGGGCAGGTCCCCGTGCGTCCGCCGATGAAATTGGCGACATCGAGACCCTTGAAGTCTGTGAGGCCATTTCTCTGTTGAAGCATCTATGAACTCCAGGCGATTTTATCTGTACCGAGCGTATGGACCGATCTTGTGTGATACAGTTATCGCCGCCCCGGAAGAGAATCTATTACACAATGGTATCCGCGATACTTTGATACCATTTCGCATCCTCGATACCTTGGTATGGCTCGGGCTAACGAACGGCGTTCACACCCTACACACGGGAAGGGGCTGCCTGCCGGCTTGCAAGCCGGAGCGGAAGTCTCGACGGTCTAATCTCGCCGCGGTCCGGGATTAAAACTATCGTGTTGAGGAGGGTGATCGGCCGCGTCTCGCTCGGCCCGCCAACCGGTGGGACCGTCTCGCGAGCGCATATGCCCGACGCAGGACAGACCTCAGACGGTCTCCGGCGCGCGCTCCATCCGGTCGACCAAAGCCTTGAGCCGGGCCTTCATCTCGTCGGCCGGCAGAATGCGGCTTCCGCCATGTCCGGCAAATACGGCTTCGAACTCGTAGTCGCGAAGACGCCGCAGAGATTGTGTTTGCGCGCGCCAAGACCAGCAATATGTTCGAAAGGCCGTGAGATCGTTGCGCTCGAAGCTCCAGGCGAGCGAATCGCCCGTGAAGAGACAGCGCCGGTCGAACAGATAGACGACACTGCCCCTGGTGTGCCCGGGAACCGGAATGGCGAGAAGGTCGTCGTCGATCGCGGTCGGCTCTTCATCCACGAGTATGTTGTCGGCGTAGGGCGCGGCCGCGCGGTCCGCAGCGTGGATCCACACCCGCGCCCCGAAATGCGCGGCGTAACGATCGGCGTCGGCGACGTCGTCCCGGTGGGTCAAAACGATGTCGGAGAGGCCGCCCCATGCCTCAAGCTGATCCACGACCATTTTCGTCCAGCGCGGCGAGTCCACCATCGCGTTGCCCACCTCGCGGCGGACCAGGTAGGAGTGGGCGCCGTAAGAAGACCGCGCGTTGTATCCGAGCCGATAAATGTCGACGGTCATCTCTTCAGGAAATACCCCGTCGGGCACATCTGCATGACGCTCGGTCCGGACCGAGGCGGTGGGGCAGAGCAGCCGCGCCCGCCATGCCATCCTCAGCTCGTCAGACGTTTCGGGCTGTCTGGCGAACACCGATTGACCGCCGCGCTCGACGATGAGACCGGGGGCCACGGTTCGCGCGGCGGAGCAGTCGAAGCAACGCGTGTCGACATACCACTCACCTGGAGCGTTTAGCGGGTGCCGTTCGGTCATGGAAACCTCTTTGGGCGGGCAATCTAAGGCTGACGCAGGGGTGTTGCCTGATGCCGGCCCGGCATGTCCTGCTTGTCGGACCGCAGCCGCAAATAGGCGGGGTCGAACATCGCGATGATGCTGAGCGCAGGCAGGTTAAGGATCGTCATGCGCTTACCGCTCCATCGGATCAACCGATCGCGCCGCATGTCCTGGAGAATTCGGTTCACATGCACGGCGGTCAGACCCAGCGTGTCGCCAAGCTCGGCCTGGGTGATCGGCAGATCGAAGCTGTTCCCATCCACCCGGCCGATCGCGCCGAGGCGGAAATACAGTTCGCAAAACAGGTGCGATAGACGCTCCAGCGCCGTACGCTGGCCGACATTGACCAGCCACTGGCGTTGAATGGCCTCGTCTACCAGCGTGCATAGCCAGAAGGCGCGGGCAATACGGGGAAATGCACTTGTCAGGTTGAAGAGCGTCTTTCGCGGCCACATCGCGACCGTCGTCCGCGCCAACGTGCCAATCGAGTGATCCACCTTGTCGAGCAGAAACACTCGCGGGTCGTTCATTTCGCCAGGCAGGATGTACGACAGGATTTGGCGGCGGCCGTCCTGCATCCGCTTGTAGCGGCAGGCAAACCCTTCCAGCACGAGGCAGGCGCCGTCGATCGGCTGGCCTTCCTTGATGAGGTCCCAGCGCGCCTCCACTTCGTTCACCGCGACATCCGCCTGCAGCAGCGCCTTCTTTTCCGCGTCCGACAGCTGAATATGGCTTTCGAATTTACGGATCAGGGGAAGAATCATCACTCCCTCGACAGCCAGCTAGTTCCGGATAGCAGCCAAGGCCTCGACCAGCGCGGCTTCCTCGATCGGCTTTACCAGATGCGCCATGCCGCGCAGATCGGCAGGCACGATGCCGTCGTCGTAGCCGGTGAGGTAAACCCAGGGTATGTGCTGCGCGCTCAGAATCTCCGCGAGCGGGAAGACCAGCCGTCCCCGCAGGCTGATGTCCAGCAGTGCGCAATCGATCGGGTTATCGTTCAGCAGGGTCAGGCCGATGGCGATGTCGGAAGCCGGGCCGACGACCTCCGCGCCGCTGCGCGACAAACAAAGGCTGAGTTCCTCGGCGATGAAATATTCGTCCTCGATCACGAGGACGCGAAGGCCGGCCAGCGGCTTCCGCGCCTGCCGGACACAGGCCTGCTGCGGCATCATCA
>CAZVYC010000350.1:0-3486 GCA_964631425.1 uncultured Rhodospirillales bacterium | reverse complement strand
ACCTGGGCCGCATCCTGGACAACGATCCGGTAGAGATGGAGAAGCAGGTAAAATATACGATTATCTAGACATTTGCACCAAACAATCAGATTTGCTACGCTTAAGAAAGCAACAAGCAAGTTGGAAAGGAGCAAATGTCCCCATGCGTGTGCAACGTTGTTCTCCCCCTTCTCAGGAGGGACTGCCAGTCGTTCTGCTCGATGATGCGAATCAGCCCATTACCCTTGTCTCGGCGTTCCTGCGGCATCTGTCCGCCCGTGACTATTCACCCAATACACTGGTCGCCTATGCCTACGATCTGCTGCACTTCTGGACGTTTCTCTACGAGCGGCAGCTCACGTATCACCGGTTTACCCCTGCCCAGTCGCTGGAGTTCTTGGAGTACTTACGGCAGACCCCGAGCCGCAAACGGGTCCAGCGCCTGGGACTCGCACTGTGTACCACTCAGGATGGCGTGTCCGCCACCCGCCTGTCTGCCACGACCATTAACCGGGTGTTTGCTGCCGTCTCCTCGTTTTACGAGTACCTCATTCTGGCTGGGCACCTCGCTGAGGAGAACCCGATGGTGAAGGTGGACGATCCTGCCCAGGCGCGGGTGTCCGACCGTCATCCCCCCTTCCTGGGCTATGCCAGCCGCCAACGCCCGGTCCGGCGGGTGGTGCGGGTCAAAACGATTCAGCGGGTGCCTCGTCCCTTGAGCGATGGGCAGGTGGAGCAGTTGTTCCGTTCCCTCCGCAGCGTTCGTGATCGAGCCATGCTCTGGCTCATGCTCCAGGGCGGGCTGCGTCCAGGCGAAGTGCTCAATCTGCATCTGGAAGACATCGAGTACGGGCGGCGGCGCCTCACCGTTCGTCACCGCACCGATCATCCCCGAGGCGTGCGCACCAAGTCTCGACGGGAACGAGTCGTCGATGTGCTGGAATCAGAGGCCTTCCAGGCAGTGAGCCAGTATATCTTATACGAACGCCCACCAGAAGCGGACACGTCCCTCATCTTCCTGGTGGGGGGACAAGGCAAGCGGCGGTGTGAACCGCTGAGCTATCATGCGCTGGTCAAGCTGTTTGCACGCCACTGTGAGCACCTTGGCATCCGTGAGCCGTGGATGACGCCACATGCCCTCCGCCACACCCATGCCACCCGGATGTGGGAAGGAGGCATGCGCGAACTGACCTTACAGAAACGGTTGGGGCACGCCTCCCCAGAATCCACCCGCCTCTACACCCAGGTTTCCGATCCGATGGTCGTTGCTGACTATCGACGTGCCCTTGGTGAGGAGGTGCGCTCATGATCCGTCCCCTGGTGAAGCTCGCCCTCGTACCAGCACGGCACGCTCCTGCCGAGGAATATGCGGCCTACCTGGAACAGCGCTACCCCAATCCCGAGACACGACGCCAACTCCAACTGGCGCACCGTCGCTTCGTCGAGGCCTACCCGGACCTGGAAACCTGGCTGGCACTGCCCTTAACGGAGCGCGTCGGGCGTCTCCACGGAGCGGGGACCCGCGAGTATCTCAACCCCGTTTCCTATGGGGCCCGGCAGTATCTCTATTTCCTGGCATGGCAGCGGTCTATCACCCTCGACTGGGACTGGCTCATCGCTGTCCCGGATATCCACTTACGAGGCCTCCTGCAAGCCGCTGGGCAGGCTGAAGCCGTCGAAGAATTGGTTCGTGAAGCCATCCACCTGGGCTACACGGAGCGCTCGGCTGAGCAACGGATGACGTGGCTGCTGTACCGCCTCCTGCTGCGGCATCACTTTCCACCCGTCACGCAGCTCAGCGAGGGGCAGTGTCACGAACTCACCGATGCCGCTCGGCAATTTGGCCAACGCCCGGATGTGGCCCTCTTCTTCGGCTCGCTCCCCCAGTATCACAAAGCGCTCGCTATGATCATCGCGGCGACGCACAAGCTCCATGTCGTCCTCTATCATCGGGGACAAGCCGCCACGGAACCGCGGGTCATCATGCCCCACCGGGCCTTGTGGCCTGGCATCCGGCCAGTCATGGAACAGGTCGCCCAGCGCTATATCGCCATGCGGCGCCTGACGGATCGGCCAGGGACCATCATCATGCTGGATGTGGCGCTGCGCCATTTCATCACCTGGATCGCCCAGGCGCATCCACCCCTCGTCTCCCTAGCTGAGATAACGCGGGATCACCTGCTCGAGTTTGCCCAGCATCTCAATACGATGACGTGCGAGCGCACTGGAGGCCCCCTGGCGACCTTGACGAAACGCGGACGCTTGGCGAACCTGGCCCATTTCTTTCGTGACTTGGCGGCGTGGGAGTGGGAGGAAACGCCCGGACGCCCGCTGCTGGGAGCGGGTGATCTTCCTAAGATTCCGCAGCGGGTGCCGCGCTATATCCCTGAGGAGGACCTCTCCCGCTTAATGACAGCGATTCGCGGGCTGGGGTGCCCCTATCAGCGGGCGGCCTTGCTCGTTGCCCGGTGGAGTGGCGCCCGGCGTGGAGAAATCCGTCGGCTTCCCATCGATTGCTTGGATCGCTACCCTGATGGAAGTTGGCGGCTGCGGATTCCTGCTGGCAAGACCAAGCGGGAACGGGCCATCCCGTTGCACGAGGAAGCGGCTTCGGCGATCGGTGCCTTACAAACGCTGCGCCGGGGAGAACGCGGGCTGCGCGATGAACATACCGGCGTGCCCACGCGCTACTTATTCATGCATTACGGGAAGCTGTATTCCATTACCTATCTCTTTGATACTGCCATGCAGGTGGCATGTGAAGCGGCAGGATTAGTGGACGCTCAGGGCAAAGGCACCATCTCGGCACATCGCTTCCGCCATACCCTGGGAACCCAACTGGCGGAGCGCGGAGCAAAACTCAACACCATTATGAAGATCTTGGGCCATACCTCGGCCACCATGTCGATGGTCTATGCCCAGATCAGCGATCCGGAGGTGCGCAAAGAGTATCAAGCGGTGCTTGGCCCAGGGACCACCATTGCTGGACCCTTTGCCGAGACGCTGCGCGCTGGTGAGTTGCCACCTTCAGCGGTCGATTGGCTACAAACCAACTTCTTCAAAACGGAATTGGAACTGGGCCGCTGCCTACGGCTGCCCCAGGAGGGGCCATGCGAATGCGATTTATATCTGTCCTGTGCCAAGTTTGTCACGACACCTGAGTATGCGCCCCGCCTTCGTCGGCGTCGCAAGACGGAGTTGCACCTGATCGAGGATGCAACTCAACGCGGCTGGCAGCGCGAAGTGGAACGTCATCAGTGTACGATCAGGCGCCTGGAACACCTGCTGGCTGATCTTGGAGAGCCGCTGGAGGGGCCAGAAGCGGCAGAGTAGCCTATCAAAACCCCGCCAGAGGATGGAAACGGGTTCCCGCTTTGCCTCGCGCAAGGCGAGCATCTTGTGTTATACTGTTTGAGGTGATTGCTTGGCAATTTCTCAATTTGTCTAGATAAACAATCACCTGGTCGCTAACTGTCTTATGCTGCAAAATGTCCTTGACATGAGCCA
>CAZVYC010000349.1:0-3496 GCA_964631425.1 uncultured Rhodospirillales bacterium | reverse complement strand
GGCAAGCAGTTCGCGCTGGCCACCATGTGCATCGGCGGCGGCCAGGGCATCGCGACCGTTCTCGAGGCCGTGTGATGGCCCGCGAGATCAGGAAGGTTGCCGTCATCGGTGCCGGCGTCATGGGAGCGGCGATCGCGGCGCACGTCACCAACGCCGGCCTGCCGGTAGTGCTGCTCGACATTGTCGCCAAGGACCCGAGCGACCGCAGCGCCATCGCCAAAGGCGCGGTGGCGAAGATGCTGAAGACCGATCCGGCCCCGTTCATGAGCCCGCGCAATGCGAAGCTCATCACCGCCGGCAATCTGGAAGACGATATCGGCCTGCTGGCCGACTGCGACTGGATCGTCGAGGCGATCATCGAGAATCTCAAGATCAAGCACGACCTCTACGCCAAGCTGGAAGGCGTGCGGAAGCCGGGCTCGATCGTCACCTCCAACACCTCGACCATCCCGCTGAAGCTGCTGACCCAGGATCGCTCGGAGGCATTCCGGCGCGACTTCGCGATCACCCACTTCTTCAACCCGCCGCGTTACATGCGCCTGCTTGAATTGGTATCCGGCCCCGAGACCGCGCCGGAGGTGACCGACACGCTGGCCCAGTTCTGTGACGTGAAGCTGGGCAAGGGCGTGGTGCGCTGCCACGACACGCCGGGCTTCATCGCCAACCGAATCGGCATGATGTGGATGCAGGCGGGCCTCAACGCCGCCGAGGATAACGGGCTCACCGTCGAGGAAGTGGACGCGGTCGCCGGCAAGGTGATGGGCTTTCCCTCGACCGGCCTGTTCGGCTTGTTCGACCTGGTCGGCATCGACCTGATGCCGCATGTCTCGTCCAGCATGGCATCGAACCTGACGGAAGGCGACCTCTATCGCATCGAATACCGCGATTCGGCGATCATCAAGCGCTTGATCGAGACCGGCTATACCGGCCGCAAGGGCAAGGGCGGCTTCTACCGCATGAACAAGAGCGGCGGCGCCCGGGTGAAGGAAGCCGTCGATCTCAAGACCGGCGATTACCATCCGGTGCAATCTGCCAGCTTCCCCAGTCTCGACGCGGCACTGGCCGACCGCAAGACGGGCTTGAGGACCCTGCTGTCCGGTGAGGACAAGGGCGCGGCCTTCGCCTGGGGAATGCTCAGCGCCACCTTCGCGTACTCGGCCGACCTGGTCGGCGAGATCGCCGACACGTTGGTCGAGGTCGACGAAGCGATGCGTTGGGGTTACGGCTGGAAATACGGCCCGTTCGAGCTCATGGACCAGATCGGCACCGGCTGGCTGGCCGAGCAGTTCCAGGCCAAGGCCAAGCCCGTGCCGAAGCTGCTCAAGATCGCAGCCGGCCGGCCATTCTATCGGGTCGAGAACGGACAGCTGCAGTTCCTGACGCTCGAAGGCGACTACAAGGACGTGGAGCGGCCCGAGGGCGTGCTGTTGCTACAGGACATCAAGCGCCGCTCCAAACCGCTCAAGAAGAACGGCTCGGCCAGCCTGTGGGACATCGGCGACGGCGTCGTCTGCCTGGAGTTCCACTCCAAGGCCAACGCGCTCGATCCCGACATCATGATGATGATCGGCAATGCACTGGCGCTGATCGGCGACGGAAAGGGCGACTGGAAGGCGCTGGTGGTCGCCAATGACGGCGACAATTTCTCGGTCGGCGCCAATCTGGGCCTCGTTATCTTCGCGATCAATATCGCGCTCTACGACCAGCTGGAGCAGATGATCCAACTGGGTCAGCAGACCTACAAGGCGCTGAAATACGCGCCATTCCCCGTTGTCTCGGCCCCCGCCGGTCGGGCGCTCGGCGGCGGCTGCGAGATCACGCTGCATTCCTCCGCCGTGCAGGCCCATGCGGAAACCTATATGGGCCTGGTCGAGGTGGGCGTGGGCGTGATCCCGGGGTGGGGTGGCTGCAAGGAGTTGCTGGGCCGCCAGATCGCCAATCCGCGCTTGCCCAAGGGTCCGATACCGGCGGTCGCCGCCACGTTCCAGACCATCTCTACGGCGCAGGTCTCCAAATCCGCAGCGGAGGCCAAGGATCTGCTCTATCTACGCGAGAGCGACGGCATCACAATGAATCGCGACCGGCTGCTGGCCGACGCCAAGGCGCGCGCGCTGGAGCTGGCCAAGGACTACACGCCGCCGAAGCCGACCGAGTACCATTTGCCGGGGCCGACCGGCCGGACCGCGCTCAATATGGCGGTGCATGATTTCGTCAAGGCCGGAAAGGCGACGCCCTACGATGTCGTGGTCTCGGACGCGCTGGCCGAAGTGCTGACCGGCGGCGACACCGATTATCTCGACACCTTGTCCGAGGACGATATCAGCACGCTGGAGCGCAAGGCCTTCATCGGCCTGACCCGGCGCGAAGGGACCATCGACCGGATCGAGACCATGCTCAACACCGGCAAGCCGCTTCGGAATTAGGAAGGTATCCGCAGATTACGCAGATTTTCGCAGATTAAGAATTAAACACGAAGGACACAAAGTACGCGAAGTTAAGGCATATGCAGATTGCCTGCGGCGCCATGAACTCATGAAAGCCGCGCAGTGAATAATTCTTCCTTAATGTCCTTAGTGTCCTTAGTGTTTTAAACTCTTAACTGCGGATACCCCGTTCATGACCCCCGTCAAGGACATAGTCAGCCATGCCTACCTACACCGCCCCGCTCGATAATTTCCGGTTTGTGCTAAACGATGTGCTCCAGGCGGGCGATGTGTTCGCCAAGCTCGGCCTGGCCGACGCGACGCCGGATGTGCTGGACGCGGTGCTCGACGAGGCGGGCAAGTTCTGCGAAGCCGAACTGCAGCCGCTCAACCTGCCGGGCGATACCGAGGGCTGCACGTTCGAGAACGGGGTCGTGCGCACGCCGAAGGGCTTCAAGGAAGCGTACGAAAAGTTCCGCGAGGGCGGTTGGGTCGGGCTGACAGCCGATCCGGCTTATGGTGGCCAGGGCCTGCCGCATACGATGAGCTCGGCGCTGGACGAAATGGTGTCGGCCGCCAACACGTCATTCGGTATGTATCCCGGCCTGTCGGCCGGCGCTTATCGCGCGATCGCGCAGCATGGGTCGGAGGAGCAGAAGAACCTTTACCTGCCCAAGCTCGTCGATGGCATCTGGTCCGGCACGATGTGCCTGACCGAGCCGCAATGCGGCACCGACCTGGGCCTGATCCGTACGCGGGCGATCCCGCAGGAAGACGGCAGCTACAAGATCACCGGCACCAAGATCTTCATCTCGGCCGGCGAGCACGACCTGACCGACAACATCATCCATCTGGTGCTCGCCAAGCTGCCGGACGCGCCCTCGGGCACGCGTGGCATCAGCCTGTTCATCGTGCCCAAGTTCCTGCCCAAGGAAGAGAACGGCGCGGTAGTCCCCGGCGCACGCAACGGCATCTTCTGCGGCTCCATCGAGCACAAGATGGGGATCAAGGCCTCGTCGACCTGCGTCATGAACCTGGACGACGCCACGGGCTGGCTGGTCGGCGAGCCCAAC
>CAZVYC010000348.1:0-3512 GCA_964631425.1 uncultured Rhodospirillales bacterium | reverse complement strand
GCCACGCGTCCGACTTTAGTCGGTTCGTCCCTGCCAGGCGACTTCAGTCGCCGGTGCTGCCCACTCCTATTCGCATAAGGCAACATGAAAAGGGAGCGGCTTCCGATTGATCTCGGTCGCAAGCCAGCAACGCCGCTCGACGCGAGCGCGTTAGTGCCCCACGCCCTCCGGAACAAGCCACGCCATCTCGTCTTGCGCGAAGCCCATGTCGCCGGCAGTCCGGTATAGGTCGGTGCGCGTGACCGCGTTCAGCGGGATGCCGTACTGCAGATACTCGGCCCGGTTGAGAAGCTCACGCTCGCCCGGCGCGTAGATGCGATCGACGCCGGGTGCGCGCCGGCAGTTGTGCACCTGCTCGATGACCCGGTCGACGCGTTCCTTGAATCGCTCGACGTCTTCGAACGCGCTGATGCGGATGGCGGCGAGGAAATGGCCATCCTGTCCCGGCGTTGCTCCCGCTTCCAGGCTCCCCAGCTCGGTCCCGAAGCTGGCACCCGAGAGCAGTGAGGCGAGGATACCCATGACTATGGCCAGCCCGCTCCCTTTGTGGCCGCCGATCGGCATCAGCAAACCGCCGAGGGCGGCGGCAGGGTCGGTGGTAGGCTGTCCGTCGCGATCCAGCGCCCAGCCCTCGGGCAAAGACAGACCCTTCTGCTGGTAGACGCGAATCTTGCCCTGCGCCGACGCGCTGAAGGCGGCATCGAGGACGATAGGGAAGGCGGCGCCCGCGGGAATGGCGACGGCAAGTGGATTGATGCCCAGGATGCGCTCCGTCCCTCCCCACGGCGCCATTGTGGGCAGCGCGTTCGTCGTGGCAAGGCCAATCATGTCGTGCGCAAGCGCCTGGGTGGCGAAGTAGGCCATGGCACCGCAATGGTTGCTGCCACGGACCGCGACGGCGGCGAGACCCGTCGTGCGGGCGCGTTCGATGGCCTGGGCCATGGCGAAGTGAGCCCCGATCTGCCCCATGCTGTTGCCGCCGTCAACCACCAGGCACGCCCCCTCATCACGTACGATGGTGGGCCGGCCGTGTGGGTTTACGCCGCCCTGTGTTAGCTTCCTGACGTATTCGGGCACCCGCAAGACACCGTGCGAGTGCACGCCGCCGAGGTCGGCCGCGACGAGCGAATCCGCGAGCAGTCCTGCATCGGCCTGCGTCATACCGCAGCGCCCAAAGATTTGCGTGACCAGCGCCAACAGCCTAGAAGCGTCAATGCGTTGTTCCACCGATGGCCTCCTTTGCCCTCTAGTGTACGCGCTAGAGTCTGTCATACGCTTTCGGGCTGAGCGTGGTACGCTCGTGGCGTGGATTCACGAATGATCCCGTGAGATAACTCCGGGACAGGCGGCCCTTCCTGCGCCTCGGTGAGTGGCTACGGGCACATCCTGACGCAACGCTGGCCTAGAATGTAGGGGAAACCGGCCCGACTGATCTCTTCTCGATACAGCGCGACGGGCCGACCCGATATGTACGGTAACGGAGGAGAAAGCACGATGCTGCGCACCGGCGACGAGTATCGCGAGTCGATCAGGGACGGACGGGAGGTCTGGATCGGCGGCGAGCGGGTCAACGACGTGACCACCCATCCCATGTTCAAGCCCCTGGTCGATATCCGCGCACGCATCTACGATATGGCGCACGAGGCACAGACCCGCGACATCCTGTCGCAGGAAGACCCCGCGACCGGAGAGCGCCACGCCATCGCCCTGAGCCTGCCGTTTACGCGCGAGGACTGGCAGGCCAAGCGCCGCGCCGTGGACGCGGTGATGGACGACATCGGCGGCGTGGTAATCCGCGTTGGCGACGAGACGGTCGGCGAGATGTGGTCGCTGTACGACGGGCAGGATGTCCTTAACGAGGTCAATCCGCGCTTCTCGGATAACATCCGCCGCCACGTCAAGCGTGTGCTGGACGAGGATCTCTTCCACGTCTCGGCCAACACCGACCCCAAAGGCGACCGCTCCAAACGACCACAGGATCAGGACCCCGACATGCTGCTGCACCTGGTGCGCGAGACCGACCGCGGCATCGTGGTGCGCGGCGCCAAGTACGAGACCGCGGCGGCCTACGCCAACCAGGCCTTCGTGAAGCCCACCATCGCCAACTGGGGCGACAGCGAGCTCTCCGACTACGCCCTCGGCTTCATCGTCGATATGGGCGCGCCGGGCCTCAAGCATATCTGCCGCACCGGCTTCGCCGGACGCGCGCCCATCGAGGACTACCCGCTGGCCAACCGCTTCGACGAGGTCGACACGCTGTTGATCTTCGACGACGTGGAGATCCCGTGGGAGAACGTGCTGTTCTATCGCCATACGCGCGCCGCCGCCTACATCCGCGGCACCCTGCACCGCTACAGCGCCTTTCCGTTCGTGCAGCGCCTGCAGCGTATCGCCGACCTGATGATCGGCGCGGCCCTGCTCAACGTCCGCCAGACCGGGCTGGAGAAGCAGCAGGCCGTGCAGGAGAAACTGGCTGCGCTGGCCTGCTACCGCGAGGGCATCAATGCCCACCTGACCGCGGCGATCGCCGAGGCGCAGACAAGCCCCGGCGGGCTGCTGATGCCCAACCAGTCGCTGCTGTACACCGGGCGCGTGCTGGCCTGCTCGCAGTTGCCGGCCATGATGCATATCGCTCGCGAGCTGTGCGGCGGCCAGATCTGCATCACCCCTGACGCGGCGACGTTCCACAGCCCGGAGATAGGCCACTGGATGCAGAAGTTCTACACCATTAGCGATGAGTGGGGGGCCGAAGATCGGCGCCGGTTGCTCGCCTTCGGGCGCGATCTGCTCAACTCCGACTATGCCGGACACCGCGTCACCTTCGAGTTGTTCGCGCAGTCACCGCCGTTTGCCCACCTCGCCGCCGTGTACCGCAACTTCGACTTCGACGCATCGGCCACGCTGGTGCAGCAGGCAGCCGGCCTGTCCGAGCGTGTGCTACCCACCAGGCAAATCAGCACGGGAGCGCAGAGATGAGCCACCGCCGCATACGCCCTTTCAACACGCGCGACACGTATCCGGAGCAGCGCCTGGACAACGACCTGAGCCAGGCCGTGGTCGCCGGGAACATGGTCTTTCTGCGCGGCCAGGTGGGCCAGGACCTGGAGACGCGCGAATCGGTCGGCATCGGCGATCCCGCGGCCCAGGCAGAGAAGGCGATGTCCAACGTGAAGCAACTGCTCGACGAGTGCGGCGCGCAACTGGAGGACATCTGCAAGATCACCATCTACCTGACCGACATACGCTACCGCGAGGCCGTCTACCAGACGGTCGGGCGCTGGCTGCGCGGCGTCTTCCCGGTCTCGACCGGCCTGGTCGTCTCGGCGCTGGCCCGTCCCGAGTGGGTGGTTGAGATCGACGTCATCGCCGTTATTCCAGACGAACGGAGGGCGACATGACCTTCTCGCTGGCCGGGCGTTGCGCGCGCACCGGCATGGTCGGCATAGTGGTCAGCTCGTCCAGCCCGGCGGTGGCAGCGCGCTGCGCCCACGTACGCGCCGGGGTCGGCGCCG
>CAZVYC010000347.1:0-3526 GCA_964631425.1 uncultured Rhodospirillales bacterium | reverse complement strand
CGTTCCAAGCATGGCCGGGTACCACGCCGCCGGGAAAAGCGGGCTCCGTGCGGCCTGACGGCGTGTAGTTGTTGTGCAGCGTGACGCTGAATTGTCCCGGGTCGTTGATTTCGCCGGTATAAACCTGGATCTCGTCGGTCTGCGCCTGTGCGC
This sequence comes from uncultured Rhodospirillales bacterium, assembly GCA_964631425.1. Taxonomy (GTDB): domain Bacteria; phylum Pseudomonadota; class Alphaproteobacteria; order BOG-932; family Roseiterribacteraceae; genus BOG-932. Next base: position 3,373 of record CAZVYC010000347.1, on the reverse strand, counting down.
CCGGCACGGCCATCAGAAAGAGGAGGAGCAGAGCGGCGGCAATGGAAGCCGCGATTGATCGCGGCCGGTGCATTGCCCTCAAGCACCATGCGCCGTGATTCATCTCTGCCCCTCCCGTGACTGTTCAGCGTATCCCGTACGCCCGGGGGCGAATGATCCCTGCGGCACGATGGCGGACGACCTATATCGGAAATATTCGAGCTCTGGCGATTCGACTATAGTTTTTTGCGCCGATCCTGCCGTCTCGAACCGGAAGAGGATACCATCATGGAACCTGCTGGTCTTATCACGCTGGACAGTCCGTTGGATGAGCAGGGCACGCTCGCTCGGCTCAAGGCAACGCTGATCGCCAAGGACATGGTGATCTTCGCAGTGGTCGATCATGCTGCTGGCGCGGCCGAAGTGGGGCTGACGTTGCGGCCGACTACGGTCGTGATCTTCGGCAATGCCAAGGCCGGAACGAAGCTGATGCAGGCCGACCAGCGGCTGGGGATCGACTTGCCGCTCAAGTTCCTGGTCTGGGGCGACGAGCAGGGCCGGACACGGCTGTCCTACAACGACCCGGCTTGGATCGCCGAACGATACGGGGTCACAGCTGAAGCGGTTCCGGCGATCTCCGCGATGAAGAACCTGCTGGCACAGGTGGCGCGCGACGTCGTCAGTCCCTGAGCGTCAGGATCACCGGCGTGTGGTCCGATGCCTTCTCCAGGCCTCGGGGCGCGCGGTCGATACTGCAAGTTTCCAGCCGGTCGGCTGCTTCCGGGGACAGGAGCCAGTGATCGATGCGGATCCCTTCGTCGCGCTGCCAGCGTCCGGCCTGATAGTCCCAGAAGGTATAGAGATGCGCTCGGCCGGGGTTCATCACCCTCAGCGCGTCGGTGAGGCCCATATTGATCAGCGCGCGATACCGCCCGCGGCTCTCCGGCTGGAACAGCGCGTCGTTGACCCAGGCGCGCGGATCGTAGCAGTCGATATCGTCGGGAATCACGTTGAAGTCGCCGCCGATCACGAAGGGGCGCTCGGCATCCAGCAGCGCTGCCAGATGGCGGTTCAGCCGGTCCATCCAGGACAGCTTGTAGATGAACTTGTCCGTGCCGATCGGATTTCCGTTCGGCAGGTAGATGTTGATGATGTGCAGCCCGTCAATATCGGCGGCGATGAAGCGCGCATGATCGTCGCCATCGCCCATCGGCAGCTCGCGCTCGGCGCATTCGATCGGCAGCCGCGACAGGAGGGCCACGCCGTTATAGGCCTTCTGCCCGACGAACAGGCATTTGTAGCCCAGGGCCTGAAACTCGAATGACGGAAAGTCGGGAGTCTTGATCTCCTGCAGGCAGACGATGTCGGGCGTCTTCTCGGCTACCCAGTCGCGCACGATGGGCAGCCGCGCCTTGATCGAATTGACGTTCCAAGTGGCGAGGGTGACCAAGGGGCTTGGGCTCAGCCGATCGCGAAGGAAGTGCCGCAGCCGCAGGAGGATGTCGCGTTGGGGTTCTTCACCTGGAAATAGGCGCCCATCAGGTCATCGACGAAATCGAGTTCCGATCCGGCGATAAGGTCAAGCGACATTTCGTCAGTCACGAGCGTCGCGCCGTCACGCTCAAAGGTGACGTCGTCGTCGTGCATCTGGTCGTCCAGCTGGAACGCATATTGGAAGCCGGAGCATCCGCCGCCCGAGACGGTGATGCGGAACATTTTGGGCGACGGTTCCTTGGCGGAAAGGAAATTGATCCGCCTGGCCGCCGAAGCGCTCAAACTTACGGCGCGCGCCGGCGGGGCGGATTTCATCTCGGATACGGTGGTCAGGTCGGTCATCATGAATCTCCTGACCGGAACTTAGTGTGCGCGGACGATTGCCGCAATGCGCTGTGCGAACGACGGATTCCGCGCCTCTGGCAACGATGATACCGGTGAAGACCGTTGTATGCCCCGTAATCGTCCGGCGGCGCCCGGCACCGGCAATAGGCGCACGGACGATGGACGATGCCGCTGATGATGCGGCCGTCGTCCTGAGGCAACGGCCCGGTATGGACTATCGGGTCCGCCCGGCTTCTGAATGATAAACACGACAAAAGGGGGCAATGAATCCGTTCCGCAGTTAAAAACTGGAACCTTATCTTTGATGAATGATTTTCCTAGTCAGAGGCAACGCTCGTCGATCGTTTCTGCTGCAGACTTTCCGCTTTGGTCCAGACAGCTTCCGAGCGGCCTTAATTCACCGATATCCGGTTCGCCGGGGCGGAACCGTCGACCGGTCAGGAGGCCAGTATGGCAATTACACACCCCCGTTACTTCGCGCTATCTCGGCAGACATATGCCTGGACCGACATAGTCAACCTGCTCCTCGGAATCTGGCTTTTTATCTCTCCATGGGTGCTGCAATTCGCGGCGGCTTCGGGCACCGGCAGCCAGTTCGACAATGCCGCCTGGAACGCGTGGGTCCTTGGCGTCATTGTGTTCATCGTCGCCGCAGTGGCTCTGTCGGCGTACGCTCGCGCCCCGGAATGGCTCAACCTGCTGCTAGGCATCTGGATCTTCATTGCGCCGTGGGTCCTGGGCTTCGCGCTGGTCGGCTCTTCCGCCGCCGCCTGGGATCACTGGGTCGTCGGCGCGCTGGTCTTCATCTTTGCTGGAACCCGGCTGTCGGGCATGCAGCGGATCGGCAGCACAGCGCCGAACCGGCCGGATGCCCGTTGAACACGCTGCCTCGCCTGCGCGAGCTCACGGGAGGCGCAACGCTCTCAGGGATGCAAGGAAGGGGCGCTGCCGCCAAACATTGCGCCCCTTCCGACTGCACCGCCGAGACGGGTGGGCGGAAAGGATTCAGAGTCCCAATTCCCGTTCCGCCCAAGCTTCCAACGAAATCTCGTCACCGGCACCACACCGGCAACGTATGGTGCGGCGGCGAGGCCATCATCGATTGTGGCGAACTTGCCGGTGCGGGGGTTGGTCGCCCGACCGGCCTCCCGCTGACATAGTCTCCGGTTGCGCGAGACGAGCTCGCGTCGAGCCAAGTCGCGCGGTTGCACCCGTAGAGACTGGGAGCCCCGCTCAGGCCGCCTTGGCAAGCTCCGCCACCCGCTCCCACGTTGTCGCCGCGAAGCTTGGGCGCGCGCGCATGCGTTCGAACCAGGAAACGAGGTTGGGAGATTTCGCCGTCAAGGGTTCCCACTCCGGCGTCTGGGCAAGGAAATCGAGCTGCGGCGCGACCAGGAGGTCGGCCAGGGTCATGGTTTCGCCGGTAAGGTAGGCTTTGCTTCCGAGCAGATGCGCCAACTCATCGAATACGACATGCGCTTTTGGCATGGCGGCGGCGACAGCCTCCTCGTCCGCGCCGCCGCATATCCCCCGCCGGTGCGCCAGGCTTCGGGCG
>CAZVYC010000346.1:0-3562 GCA_964631425.1 uncultured Rhodospirillales bacterium | reverse complement strand
ACATCTTCCACTCCATCTACGAGGCCTTCTGGGGGCCGCGCACCGACGAGATCCTCCGCGCCGCCCTCTTCAGCCTGACGCACGTCCCCGCGCCCGACGGTTCGGCCTTCACGCTCATCGAGGTGCCGGAGCTGCTGACCAACCCCGCCCTGCGGCGCTATGTCACGAATCACCCCGCCCTACCGCCGGCGGTGCGCGCCTTCTGGCAGTGGTTCGACGGCAGTTTGAGCGACGCCCAGCGGATCGAGGCCATCGGCCCGGTGCTCAATAAGTTGCGCGCTTTCTCCATGCGGAGCAGCCTGCGCCTGCTGCTGGGCCAGAGCGACGGCTTGACCCTCGGCGAGCTGTTCGCCCGGCGCGGCGTGCTGCTGCTGTCGCTGGCCAAGGGCAAGATCGGCGGCGAGGCGGCCAACCTGCTCGGCTCGCTATTCGTGGCGACGCTGTGGCAGGCCACCCAGGCGCGGGTCCGGCAGCCCGCCAGCGAGCGCCACCCGATCTTCGCCTACCTCGACGAATTCCAGGACGTGGTGCGGCTCGGCGCTGACGAGAGCCTGGCCGATATGCTGGCCCAAGCGAGGGGTCTGGGCCTGTCGCTGACGCTGGCCCACCAGTACCTGAGCCAACTGCCGGCCACCGTGCGCGAGGCGACGCTCGGCACGGTGCGCAGCCACGTCGCCTTCCAGCTGGAGTGGGACGACGCCCGGACGCTGGAGCCGCGCTTCGCGCCGCTGACGCGCGACGACCTGTCGGGCCTAAGCGCTTACGAGTTCGCCCTGAAGCCGTGCGTGGACGGCACCACTCTCCCGCCGGTCACCGGCACGACGCTGCCGCTCGGCGCGCCGCTCCACGACCCGGACGAGCTGGCGCGCGCCAGCCGGAAGCGCTACGGCCTGACGCGGGCGGCCATCGAGGCCGGGCTGCACGCCCGCGTCGGCGTTCCGCTCGCTCCGTCGGGTGGCCGCTTCGGCCGGGAGGCGGCGGGAGGCCAGCCATGAGCCGCGGCCGTGCTGTCGTCGCTGTTGTGGTCGCTGGTGGTGTCGCCGCGCGACTCGGCGGCCGCGCACCCCTGGCTGTGCCGTCGCCGGCCGGCACTTTGCGCCGCCGACATGCCTGTGCAGACAGGCATGAGAATGGGGTGGGATATGACAAGTCCTAATGTGCCCGAGCGCCCGGGCGCCGCTCGGCGGGGACGCCCCACGTACGCCTCTCAGATCGCCGACCACCTGAGCGCCCGCGATTGGCAGATCATCGAGGTCACCAACCGCCTGCGCCTGGTGAGCGGCCAACAGCTGGAGCGATTCTGCTTCCAGGCTCTTGACGGCCACGCCCGCGAAGTCGTCCGCGGTCGGGTCTTGCGCCGGCTGGTGCGGTGGCAGGTGCTCGCCGTGTCAGCCCGGCGGATCGGTGGCACCGCCCGCGGCTCGGCGGGTGCGGCCTTCGCCCTCGGCAGTGCCGGCGCCCGCCTCTGCCTCACGCAACAGTCAGCGTTGGGGACACGTCCGCGCGTCCGACACCCCGGCGTGCCGACGGAGCGCGCAGTCCGACATACCCTCGCCGTCAGTGAGCTCTACGTCAGCCTCGTCGAACAGGGCCGCCAACACAACGCCAGTGTCGTCACCTTCCAAGCCGAGCCGGCGTCGTGGTGGCCGAACGGCCTCGGCGGCTACCTCAAACCCGACGCCTATACCCTGCTGGCAGCCGGTGTCGTCCGTGAGCACTGGTGGATTGAGGTGGACCTCGCGACCGAGAGCCTGCCGACAATCACCCGCAAGCTCACCGTCTATCTCGACTTCGTGGCGCGCGGGCAGTTCGGACCACAGGGCGTCGTGCCCCGGGTGCTCATCAGCACCGTCACCCCCGAGCGCCGCGATGCCATCCAGGTCATTGTCAGCCAGCTACCGGCCCCGGCGAGCGACCTGTTCCTCGTAGTGACGCACCCGGAGGCGCCGGCGATGATCCTCGGCAGCCTCCGCGACTGACCCGCCATGACCCGATCACCGGCCTGAGAAAGGAATGGTGCCCATGTCGCAGCCACGGTCCGAACCGCCGATGCTGGTGACGGTCGAAGAAGCCGCCCGCCGCTTGAGCATCGGCCGCACCGCCGCCTACATGCTGGTGCTCCGCGGCGAGCTCCAGAGCGTCAAGATCGGTCGGACGCGCCGGGTGGTGGTGGCATCGCTCAACGACTACATTACGACGCTGCTGCGTCGGGAGTAACGCCAAGTCCCGCTTTCCGGAGCAGGCACTGGTGCGAGGAGGCACTTCATGGCGGGCAAACGCGGCCACGGCGAGGGCAATATCAGGAAACGAGCCGACGGCAGATGGGAGGCACGGGTCATGCTGCCGGACAGCGTACGGAAGAGCTTCTACGGCGAGACGCGCCAGGAAGTCGCCACGAAGCTCCGGGACGCGCTGCACGACGTCGGCAAGGGCATCCCGCTGCCCGATGAACGGCAGACGGTCAAGCAGTACCTGACCAGTTGGTACGAGGGCATGAAGCCCCAAGTCCGCCAGAGCAGCTACCGCCGCTACGGCGACTTCATCAACCACCTCGTGCCGGCACTCGGCCGGCACAGCCTCACCAAGCTCAGCCCCCAGCAGCTGCAGGCGTTCTACACCAAGAAGCTGGCGGACGGCTTGAGCCCGACCACCGTCCATGCCATCCACAGCATGCTGCACCGGGCGCTCGAGGACGCGCTGCAGATGGGCCTGGTGAGCCGCAACGTCAGCGAGATGCTCAAGCCGCCGAAGCGGGGACACCGCGAAATGCAGCCGCTCTCGGTCATCGAGGTGCGGCACTTCCTGGCGGCGGTGCGTGGTGACCGCTTTGAGGCGCTGTACATCCTGGCGCTCTCCACCGGCATGCGCGAAGGCGAGCTGCTGGCCCTGCGGTGGCAGGACGTGGACCTCACGCGGCGGATCGTGCAGGTCCGCCTGAACGTCCAGGAGACGGCCGGGCGCTACATCCTCGCCGAGACGAAGACGGCCTACTCCCGCCGGACGGTGGCGCTCACCCAGGCCGCCGTGGACGCCCTGGCAGCCCACTGGCAGCGGCAGCAGCTGGAGAAGGCGCGGATGGGCAGCCTGTATGACGACGCGCTTGACCTGGTCTTCCCGAACGGCTACGGCGGCATCATGATCCCGCACAATATCGCCAAGCGCAGCTTCAAGCGCTACCTGGAGCAGGCCGGGCTCAGTCGGTCGGTTCGGTTCCACGACCTGCGGCACACCGCCGCCACGCTCCTGCTCGCCTCGGGCGTCAACGTCAAGGTCGTGAGCGAGATGCTGGGGCACAGTAGCGTTAGCATCACCCTGAGCATCTATGCCCACGTCCTGCCCCACATGCAGCAGTCGGCCGTGAGCGCCATGGACGTGCTGCTCGCTAGCCAGGAAGCCGGAAAAGTCGAGGGTAGCTTGAGCTGATTGGGGTCAGGTTTGGGGTCACAGCGTGCGGCAGGCGACAGACAGCGGCTTAAATGCAGGGGCGACGGGGATTGGGATGGTGGTGTTCGACTCTCCCCCATCTCCACCACATCGACCTGTTGGCAAGAACGCCCGAAGC
>CAZVYC010000345.1:0-3577 GCA_964631425.1 uncultured Rhodospirillales bacterium | reverse complement strand
GTCAGCCGCCTTCTCCAACGGATAAGTCGCGGAGACGGCGGGCTTGAGTTTGCCTGCCGCGTACCAGGACAAGAGTTCGGCCATGGCCTGACGCCCGGCCGCAGGATCGGACTTGAGCCACGCGCCCCAATAAACCCCGACCAACGACGAGCTTTTCAGCAGCAACAGATTGAACGGGATACGGGGAATGTCGCCCGCGGCGAAACCGATGACCAGGTATCGCCCGAGCCAGGCCAGACTGCGCACCGCCAGCTCGGCCAGCTCGCCGCCCACCGGGTCATAGACCACGTCGACCCCTTTGCCGCCGGTGATCTGCTTGATCCGGTCGCGCAGGTTCTCGGTCGTGTAGTTGATGACCTCGTCCGCACCGTATTGCCGGCAGAGCGCCAGCTTCTCGTCGCTCGACGCCGCGGCGATGACTTTGGCACCCATAACCTTGCCGATTTCGACGGCCGTCAGGCCGACGCCGCCGGCCGCGCCTAGAACCAGCAGCGTCTCGCCGGGCTTGAGCTGTCCGCGATGCTTCAACGCGTGGTGCGAGGTGGCATAGGTAATGATGAACCCGCTGCCGTCGGTGAAGCTCATGGACTCTGGCATCGGGAAGACGAGGCCAGCCTCTAGCGCCAGCTCCTCCGCCATCCCGCCGACACCGGGGAATGCGATGACACGCTGACCGACCTTGAGGTCGGTCACGCCTTCGCCGATCTGCTTGAGAATGCCGGCGACTTCGAGGCCGGGAGAGAAGGGCAGAGGCGGCTTTGTCTGGTACTTCCCCTGAACGATGAGGCCGTCGGGGAAATTGACGCCGCAGGCCTTCACGGAAACGACCACTTGGCCGGGACCGGCGGTGGGCGATGGCACGTCCTCGATGGTGAGCTGGTCGAGCGGCCCGAATTCCTTGCACAAGACGGCTTTCATGCACCCTTCCCGCGAAGCTTCGTGTCATCCGCGCCCGACGCATGGCCAGGCGTTGGATTGGCAAAATGCCTCAAGTGCGGAATTTTGCCGGGTGTTTCTTACGCATCCTGCCTATGAACTTCAAGGGCGCGGCGGTACGTCATCGAAATCATAGAGCCGTATTATCCTCTACAGGACAGTTTTCGGAATCACAAGTGAGCCCCGGGACAGCTTCCTCTTGCGGGAAGTCGGCGTTCGCGCGAACACTGACCGAAACAGGGAGGAAAATATGCAACGGCTGAAGGATAAGGTCGCCATCATCACCGGGGCCGGCAAGGGTATCGGGCGCGCCTGTGCCGAGCGGTATGGTACCGAAGGCGCGGTCGTGGTGGTCAACGATATCGACGAGGAGAACGTTGCCGCGGTAACCGAGGCAATCGTCAGTGCCGGCGGGCGCGCGGTCGCCCATACGGCGGACGTCACTGACCCGGATGCGGTCCAGGCGATGGTGGACCGGACAGTCGCCGAGTTCGACCGGCTCGACGTGATGTTCGCCAATGCGGGCGGCGCGATGCCCAAGCCGACGCACGAGACCAGCGTCGACGAATATCGCCGCATCATCGCGCTCAATCAGGACGCGGTGTTCTATGGCGTCCACGCCGCGCTGCCGGTAATGATGCGGCAGCGCAGCGGGCTGTTCCTGACCACGGCGTCCGGCGCCGGACAGAACGGCGTGTCGGAACTGACCGCCTATAGCGCGGCCAAGGCCGCGGTGATCAATATGATGCGCACCGTCGCCGTCGAGTATGGCAGGCTCGGCATTCGCGCCTGCACGATCTCGCCGGGACCGATGCTGACCGAGACCATGCGCGGATGGCTGGAGACGATGGTCGGCGGGGTCGCCGCGTTCGAGGCGCAGGTGCCGTCGGGGCGGCTGGGAACGCCGGAGGATATCGCGGTGGCGGCCGCCTTCTTGGCAACCGACGAGGCGTTTTTCATCAACGGCGCCATGATTCCCGTCGATGGCGCGATCAGTGCCCTTCTCGCCTCGCCAAGGCCGGGCGAATCGTTATGATCGCGCCGGCCTTCAACTGACCCTCGCGAAAGCTCACCAATGGATCTGCTCGATTTCACCGGCAAGGTCGTCCTCGTCACCGGAGGGGCACGCGGCGTCGGAAGGGGCATCACGCAGAGCTTCCTCGATCACGGTGCGACGGCAGTGATCTGCGGCCGCAATGAGCCGGAGGTTGCCAGCCGCGGTCCGGCCGGCGAGGCTGCCTTCATCAAGGCCGACGTGCGCGACGCGACGCAGGTGGACGCCATGGTCGCCGAGATCGAGCAGCGCTTCGGCCGGCTGGACGTGGTGATCAACAATGCCGGAGGCGCGCCGCCCTCCGACCCCTCCACAGTCTCGCCGCGCTTTTCCGAATCGATCGTGAAGTTGAATTTGCTGGCGCCGCTCTTCGTCTCGCAGGCAGCCAACCGAGTGATGCAGAAGCAGGAGACCGGCGGCGCGATCGTCAACATCGCGAGCGTGACGGTGCCGAGGCCCGAGCCGCAGACCGCCGCCTATGGCGCGGCCAAGGCCGGGCTGTGCAACCTCTCCCAGGCGCTGGCGCTGGCCTGGGCGCCCAAGGTGCGGGTCAACGCGATCATCGCCGGGCTGATCCGGACCGAACTCGCGCACCTGCATTACGGCGACGAGGAGGGCATCAAGAAGGTCGCGGCGACGATCCCGCTCGGCCGCATGGCGGTGCCGCAGGATATGGCGAATGCCTGCCTATACTTGGCGTCTCCGCTATCGAGCTACGTGACCGGCGCAAGCCTGACCGTCGATGGCGGCGGGCAGGTGCCGAGCTTCGCCGGCGCGGCCAGCGGGCATTCCGAACGACAATAGATCGAACGATAATTGATCGAACGATAATTGATCACAGGGGGAAGGAAAATGACGTTCAAGGTCATCGCGCTGATCACCCGCAAGCCGGACATGACCCGCGAGCAGTTCGTCGAGTATTATGAGGCGAACCATGTGAAGCTGGTCTGGCGGGTGTTCCCGCAGGTGATCGATTATCGGCGGAACTTCGTCGATATGCGCGGCGCGATCATGGCCCCCGGCATGCCCGACCCCGATTTCGATTCCGTCACCGAGATCTGGTATCGCGACCGCGCCGGCTATGAGGAGATGCTGGCGAACCACTCCGCGCCGAAGCTGGAGAAGACCATGACCGACGATGAGGGACGGTTCATGGACCGCACCAAGACCCGCTTCTTCATCGTCGACGAGTACGGCGCGACCGCGGCTGGCGACGCGGACAAGGCCCCGGGATTCAAGGTGATCGCCCTGCTGTCATGCAAGAAGGGCCTGTCGAAGGCTGATTTCATCCACTATTACGAAACCCGCCATGTGCCGCTGATCCGCAGCAAGTTCGACGGCATCGCCGAATACCGGCGCAATTTCGTCGACCTGACCGGCGCGATCATTGCCGACGGGGTTGCCCCGCCGGATTTCGACGTCGTGACCGAGCTGTGGTTCTCCGACCGGCGCGGTTATGAACAGATGCTGGCGGCGCACGCTAACCCGGACGTGGGGCAGGCAATCGCCGATGACGAGGAGAATTTCCTGGACCGCAGCAAGACGCGGTTCTTCGTGGTGGAAGAGCACAGAGCGCCGTGACGTAGG
>CAZVYC010000344.1:0-3588 GCA_964631425.1 uncultured Rhodospirillales bacterium | reverse complement strand
ACGATAGCCACGCGGACATGCTTTGGCTTCATCGCCGATTCGGCGCTGCTGATGACCTTCTTGTCAGGAGAACCAGACATGACGCGCTCCTTTATCCCCTCTAGCTGTTTTCAGAACTCTGTTATGGAGTATACTGCATAGTGCCCTCTTGTGGCATATCTACCTGGAAAGTGTGTCTCGATGATGACCAATCTGCCGCCGCCAGGCAACACACAGGTTCCCATACCTGATTTGCCCACAGGAACCGTCACACTCTTTTTTACGGATATAGAAGGATCGACGCGCCTCCTCCAGCAGCTAGGGGCGCGCTATGCCGATGTATTGGCCGACTGCCGGCAGATCATGCGCATGGCGTTTCAACAATGGCATGGGCATGAGGTGGATACCCAGGGAGATGCGTTTTTCGTGGTCTTTGCCCGCGCCACCGATGCCGTCGCCGCTGCTGTCGCCTGCCAGCGTGCCCTGGCGCAGCATCCCTGGCCGGAAGACGTGACGGTGCGCGTGCGCATCGGCCTGCATACGGGCGAGCCGCAACTCACGGCAGATGGCTACATTGGCGTGGATGTGCATCACGCAGCGCGCATCATGGGCGCGGGGCATGGCGGCCAGGTACTCCTTTCGCAAACAACCAGCACCCTGGTAGAACAAGATTTGCCGGCGGGCGTGAGCTTGCGCGACCTGGGCGAGCATCGGCTCAAGGACTTGCGCCGCCCCAGTCGTCTGGTTCAACTGGTGCTAGCCGACCTACCCTCCAATTTCCCGCCGATCAAGACGCTGGACACGCACCCCAACAACCTGCCCATCCAATTGACCCCATTCATCGGACGTGACCAGGATGTTGCTGCTGTCTATCGCCTGCTCGCGCGCGAGGAAGTGCGGATGGCGACCCTGACCGGGCCAGGCGGTGTAGGCAAAACACGCCTGGCCTTGCAGGTGGCTGCCGAACTGAGCGATCTATTTGCCGATGGAGTCTTCCTGGTGGCGCTCGCCCCTTTCAGCGATCCGCAGCGGGTGATGCCGGCCATCGCCCAGATGCTAGGGATTGGCGAGGCCAGCGAACTGCCGCCACTGGTCTCACTTCAGACGACCCTCAAGGAGAAACATCTGCTGCTGGTGTTGGATAACATGGAGCAGGTGGCGGCGGCTGCCGTCCAGGTAATCGACCTGCTTACCGCGTGTCCGCATGTGAAGGTGTTGGTAACCAGCCGGGTAGCGCTGCATGTGCGCGCCGAGCATGAGTACACCGTACCACCACTGGCCGTGCCCAACCCCAAGCGACTGCCCAATCTGACAGCGCTCTCGCAATATGCGGCAGTAGCGCTCTTCATCGAGCGCGCCCTGGCGGTCAAGCCCGATTTTGCCGTGACCAACGCCAACGCCCCGGCGGTCGCGGGCATCTGCGCCCGCCTGGATGGCTTGCCCCTGGCAATTGAACTGGCGGCAGCGCGGGTCAAGGTCTTCCCGCCGCAAACGCTCCTGGCGCGGTTGGAGCAAGGGCTAGGTGTCCTTTCAGGGGGCGCGCGCGACCTGCCGGCGCGGCAGCAAACCCTGCGGGCTGCTATCGCCTGGAGCTATGACCTCCTGCCGCCAGCGGAGCAAATGCTTTTTCGGCGGCTGGCCGTCTTTGTAGACGGCTGGACCTGGGAGGCTGCCGAAACCATCTGCCAGGCGGCAGGACCACTCGCAAATGACATTTTGGAAGTGCTGGCATCCCTGGTGGACCAGAGTCTGGTACGACAAGAGGAACAGGCTGAAGGTGAGGCGCGCTTCTGGATGTTGCAGGTCTTGCGCGAATTTGGCCTGGAGCGACTGGTCGAGACAGGAGAGCTGGAGGCAACCCGCACAGCGCATGCGACCTATTACCTGGCCCTGGCGGAGGAGGCAGAGCCACAGTTACGAGGAAACCAACAGACACTCTGGTTCAATCGGCTTGAGCAAGAATACGAGAACCTGCGGGCGGCCTTGTCCTGGCTGCTGGAGCGCGCGCGAAACAGCAGTGGGACAGAGGAAAGCGAGCAGGAAGCTGGACGAGCTTTGCGTCTCAGCGCCGCGCTCGGTCAGTTTTGGTATGTCCGGGGCTACTTTCGTGAGGGCCTGACCTTTCTGGAACAAGCGCTAGCGCACCGAGAGCATATTGCCGCGCCAGTTCAGGCGAAGGCGCTCTATCGAGCCGGCGAACTCAACTTCTTTATGGATAACTATGCCCGTGCCGAGGCGTGGTCTGAGGAAAGTCTGACGCTCTACCGTACACTGGACGACAAGGCAGGTATGGCGGCTTCCTTGTTCTTCCTGGGAGCGATTTCCTGGGCACGATCAGCATATACTCAGGCCCGGTTGCGCTATGAAGAGGCCAATGATCTCTTCCAGGTCGCCGGTGATACCTGGGGACGGGGCCGCTGCCTCACCCAGTTAGCCCGTATTGCACAGGTGCAAGGCGAATACGAGCGGGCCGCTGCACTCCTTGAGGAAAGTCTGCGACTCTATCAAGCGCTGGGCGATCTGGAACGGATTAGCTGGGTTCTCGCGCTCCAGGCTCAGATGCTTCTGCTCACACAAGGAGCTGTGGATAAGGTCCAAAGCCTGGCTGAGCAAAGCGTGGCGCTCCGGCGCGCAGAGAGCTTCAAGGCGTTCATAGCCATTGGATTGAACGTGCTGGGGCAATTTCATCTCGCGCGGGGAGCGTTCGCCCTGGCCTATGAACTAACTGAGGAGAGTGTAGCCGCGTTCAAAGAGGTCGGAGACCGCGCAGGGACTGCCGAATCGCTAATCACCCTGGCGCGCATCCTGGCAGAGCAGGGTCAGGCAGCAGAGGCTCGCGCCCTCTACCAGGAGAGTTTGACTCTGCTGCATCAGATTCAGGACCGCGAAATCACGCCTTCTTGCCTGGAGGGATTGGCGGCTGTGCTGGCCCAACAAGGGATGGCAGAACAGGCCACCCGGCTGTGGGGCGCTGCCGAAGCGCTGCGCGAAACCATTGGCACGCCCTTGCCGCCAGTATATCGCGTCGGATATGAGCAGGCTGTAGAAGCGGCCCGCGTCCACCTTGGGGTAAACGCATTTGCCGCTGCCTGGGCCGAAGGGCACATCCAGCCGTTGGAGCAAGCTATCGCTGACGCGCTCAAAATGGGTGACGGAAGTAGTTAGAATGGTTCAGATACTTGACGGCTTGATCTGGGTATGTTAGGATGCTCTCAACCAGGGAAGCCAGAAAGCTTAACCAGGAACATCACGCGCCAGGGCAAGAGGAGAAAGCGATGCCACTTGCCGGTTCAACACTTCCACTCAGCGAGCGACAAATCTCCCGGCTTCGCTCGATTATCCGGGCAGAATATGCCGCCTTTGGCTGGCAATTGCCACCACAGCAACTTGATATACTTTCGGCTAATGTCTTTCGCACCTGCGCCGGTCTGCATGGCGCGTATAGCGAAGCCGGCGCTCGCCGGGTCGCGCGCACCTGGGCCTGGCTCCGCGCCGATGTGTTCCCAGGTGAACCAATGATTGCCTACGCGCAAGCGGTCATCGAACGCGAACGTCGCACCTGGAAATTGACGCAGCTCCCCGGTACAGAGATACGGCGGCTGGCGCTCG
>CAZVYC010000343.1:0-3598 GCA_964631425.1 uncultured Rhodospirillales bacterium | reverse complement strand
GATGGGTTTCGCTCCGCTCTACCCATCCTACGGCCTACTCCGACGGCAGTTCCCGTATCTCCGCACTCCGAAACTTCTGAATCCCGTATTTTTCCGTCCACAGCAGCAAGAGCTGCCCCTCGACCACCTGAAGGTTTCCAATGTTGAGCGTGCCGAAGCGCTCGTTCGGCTTGCCGTCGAAGCCGCTGCCCCAGCATTTAACTCCAGCTGTCCAGAGTTGGGACGAGCTAGCTCTGATTTTTGGGATCGCGGAGGCAGGTAAGTCGACGAAGTAGGAATTCTCCCTCAAGGGAATCATGGTGAGCTTACCCGCCATCCTGATTTGCTATCGTATTCCCAATACCTAACTTGCGTTCGCTCTACGACAGGAGCCGCATCCTGCGTCGGGAACCCGCCGGGGTGCTGAGGCTTCAATCAGCATGAACGCGGCAGCGCTGAAGTCCAAAGCGAAAAGACAAGCTCTACCTGGCGCCCGGGCGGCTCCTTTCCCAGGGTTCATCGAATTCTGCCATCCGGAGCCGCGGGCTCACCCGCCGTCGGGGCCAGAGTGGATTCAAGAGATCAAGGTCGACGGATACCGCGCCGAGCTGCTGATCCAAGACGCCATCATCAAGGTTTTTTCGCGCCGGGCGTTCGACTGGAGCGCGGAGCAGTTCGCACCGATTGCAAAGGCAGCGGAGTTCCTGCGGCCGCATGATTGCATCATAGACGGCGAAGCGGTCGTGCTGAACGCGTCCGGCCAACCAGATTTCAATCTGCTGCGCAAGGAGCTCGGCAATCCGAATTCGAAACGGGTGCAATTCTTCGCGTTCGACCTGCTCTATTTGGACGGCTTTGATTTGCGCCCATGCCGGCTTGAAGACCGCAAGCATGCGTTGCATCAGCTTCTCGGCGATGCGCCACAGCAGGTCGTCTATGTCGAGCCGTTCGACGTGGATGGTGCGCTCGTCTTCGAGCACGCGTGCCGGCTCGGGCTCGAAGGTGTGGTCTCCAAAAAACGGGACGCTCCCTACCGCTCAGGTGTGCAAGGCAGCTGGATCAAGGTGAAATGCAAGGCGACAGAGAGCTATCCGATTGTCGCCTTCGTTGAGAAGCTGGGCGCACGTCCAAGGCGGGTGGCTTCGCTCTATATCGGGCGCTGGGAGGGTGGCGAACTGCTCTACGCCGGCAAGGTGCGCTCAGGCTACACCGAGGCGCTCGCCCGCGAACTGCGCGAGCGCTTGGACCCGCTCATCGTTCGCAGCTCCCCGCTATCGCACCCGATTTCCAAGCCGAAGGCGACCTGGGTCCGCCCCGAACTCCTGGCCGAAGTGCAATATGGCGGGAACAACGAGGGCGGAATCCTGCGGGAAGCCGTGTACAAAGGTCTGCGAGACGACATCGCCGGCGCGAATGCATCGTCCGGCAGTATGGCAGCGAAGCCAGCCGCCGATCGCAAAGCGCACATCGGTGTACCGCGCGAGAATATTCTTCAGCTGCTGCCTGACGCCGTCGTGCCGTCCAAAGACGAGCTCAAGGCCTATTGGACGCGCATCTGGAAGCGCGCGCTGCCACATCTGGGCCATCGCCCGTTGAAGCTGGTCCGGCAGGTTCACGGGACGACCTTTTACCACAAGGGGCCGCTCCCTGAGATTCCGCCGGACGTGCATCAGCTCAAGGTTGAGAAGCGCGAAGGCGGAATCGGCACACGGCTTTGGATCGACAGCCTGTCGGGCTTTCTCGGCTTGGTGGACATCGGCGCCGTCGAACTCCATCCCTGGAACGCCACCGTCGACGATATCGAACGGGCAGACCGGCTGGTGATCGACCTCGACCCGGGTGAGGGCATTGAATGGCCCTTCGTTGTCGAGACGGCGCTTCGGCTGCGGCGGGCACTCGAGGGGGAGAGTTTCAAACCCTGGCCCAAGCTGACCGGAGGCAAGGGCATCCACGTCATGGCGCCGTTCGCCCGCAAGATGGCGCACGATGCAGCCCGAATCCTCGCGCGCAATTTTGTCCAAGAGCTGGCCGGCACCGACCCGGACCGCTACACGACGTCACCCGATCCGCATCTGCGACGCGGCCGGATTTATCTCGATTATCTGCGCAACGGGCGCGGCAATACGGCCGTCGGAGGTTACTCCCCGCGCGTGCGCCCGGGATTTCCGATCGCCAGACCGGTGACGTGGAGTCAAGTGGAGCACGGGTTGCGGCCCGACGCGTTCACGATGAGCCATCCTTTGCGGCCGGGTTGATCCAAGCCGTCACTGCTCGCCGAATTGCTCGAGGTCGGCCGGGTCCTCGTCCCATCTGATCGGCCGGAGCCAAATGCCCTTGTGCCCGCAGACCCCGCACCGCATGAGCTGCCCGACATAGGTGTAATGCGTGTTGGCGCCGTAACGGCGGGCGAGCGGCGCGATCGCCAAGCGCCGTTCGTGGCCGCAGCCCCCGCACTTGCCGTAGAGCTCCACGCCGGCCAGGAAGCCGAGGCACAGTCCTGGACTGGATTCCGGCCGCCGTCTACCCACTGCTCGACAGGGCCTTCTTGTCGAGCGTGCCCACCGGAATCAGCTTCGGATGTCCGGGCCAGGACGTCTCGGCCAAAGAGGGATTGTGCCAGCCAGGCCATTGATAACCAGCGCCCCGGTGACCACAGCGGATACAGCGCGCCCGTGTCAGCAACTCCGTGATCGGGGCGCCAGGTCCCCACCGGATCAGAAAGGGTGTGACCGCGCAGGGTTCGCCCCGCATACAGTTACGGCAATAGACCCAAATCCAGCATGTCCTGTTGCGTGCCTCTTGAAACGTCGGCGGTATCGCCGGGGTACCATTCGGCCGCCATGGACTTGGCTTCGGTATCGGTTCAAACTCTGCTCTCGGTCGTGCCATAGAGAGAACATGGAGAGAACGAATCGACTCGACCAGTCTTGTTTTGAATCGTAGGATCGGCGTATGTGCGGAGGTGTATGCGCAGGGCTCGGTATTGGCCGGCGTGGCCGATCTGGTCGAGTTCCACGGCGATGGGGGTGAAACGCCCTGTCCGGTCGAATAAAGCGCGGCAAGGCCAAGCTTCACCGCGCTGCCGACGCGGCGGCCAGGATGATCGCCAAGGCAGTGACGGCGCGCAAGCCGCGCACGCGCTATACCATCGGTCGCACGACCGCAGTCATGACCCTCTTGGCGCGCTTTCTGCCCGAGGTCATGAGCTACACTGAAGTTGCCCGGGCAATTCAAGGGACACAGTGTGGCGCGGCCTCAGCGATCGGATACTAGCGGGTTGGACCAGCGAAGTTCCGCGAACCGCGCAAAGTCGCCGTCGGTGGAGCAAAGCTCCAACCCATGCTCGATTGCCAGCGCCGCGAGATGAGCATCGGGGACGAGATTTCCCTGGATACCGGGCTTCGCCAGCAACAGGGCGAGCACCTGACCATGCCGTTCGGTCGGCGATGGAATCCAAGCGGGATCGCAATCCAGCCATGCCTCCACCTGACCCCAGGCGTCGGCCACCCCGAGCGGGCGCTCGAAAATCCTCGCGTTGGTCGCCAGCCGCAGAAATGCCAGCAATGAGGCCCAGGGGAGCCCCACGCGAGCCCTGCCGTTCAATCGGTCGTCGAGCCAG
>CAZVYC010000342.1:734-3602 GCA_964631425.1 uncultured Rhodospirillales bacterium | reverse complement strand
GCGCCACCCCGTCGGCGCGCTACCCTCCGGCCCGGCGGGTTGGGGGGCGCAATGGTGGGGGCCCCCCCCGCCGCCCCGCGACAAGGCCGCCTTGTCGCCCGAGGCCAGTGCCATCACCAGCGCGTTGGGGTCGAGTACGGAGAGGATCGCCAGCGCCACCCTGGCGCCGACGCCTTGGACGGTCGTCAGCGTCCGGAACCATTCGAGCTCGCGGCGATCGGCGAAGCCATAGAGGTGCGGGACCTCGTCGCGCATGCGCATCTCGGTGTGGAACTGGGCGGCGGCACCCGGCTTGTCGAGCCGCGCCAGAGTCTGGGCCGAGCAGGAAAGCTGGTATCCGACGCCCTGCACGTCGAGGATCAGCCAATCCTCGCCGATACTGTCGATGATGCCCTTGAGCTTGGCGATCATTTGCTTGAGACGATCGCTGGGGCGCTGTCTGATACCCTCTCCCCACCGGGGAGAGGGAGGGGCCCGCGCAGAGCGCGGGAGGGTGAGGGGGCGATCGCGTCAGCGATCGTCTGCAGGACGCCCTCCAGATTCTCGATGACCTCGTTGTTCCGGAACCGAATCACGTGGAAGCCGGCATGTTCGAGCGCCTTGGTCCGCCGGTCGTCATAGGCGCTGTCGGCATGCTGGCTGCCGTCGAGTTCGACAATCAGCCTGGCGTCATGGGAAAGGAAATCGGCGATGTAGTTCAGCACGGGCTCCTGCCGGCGAAATTTCACGCCAAGCTGCTGATTGCACAACGAACGCCAGAGCTTGCGTTCAACATCGGTCCCCTCTCGGCGCAGGCGTCGCGCGTTGGCGATCTGGGTAGCATCGGGCTTGGGGCGGTAGGCCCCCTCACCCTCCCGCGCTACGCGCGGGCCCCTCCCTCTCCCCGTTGGGGCGTGGGGATTTTCGCCCTCGCCCCCACGGGGTGTGGGTTGGGGTGTGGGGGCGGCCGCGCGAGCGGCCGTGCTCAGTGTGCTTCGATGATGCGCATGGCAGATCGCGACCGCCAGCGCATCCGCCGCGTCGGCCTTCGCCGACGCGCCGGGCAGCAATATTCCCACCATCATCCCGATTTGGACCTTATCGGCGTGGCCAGTGCCGACGACGGATTTCTTGATCAGGTTGGCGGCATATTCGGCGACTGGAAGGCCCGCCATCGCCGGAGCAAGCAAGGCCACGCCGCGCGCCATGCCGAGTTTCAGGGTCGAGGACGGGTTGCGGTTGACGAACACTTCCTCGACCGCTGCCTCGTCCGGCTGCCAGACAGTGATGATCTTCGCCAACTCGGCATAGAGCGCCGACAGTCGGGCGGCCAGCGCATCGCCGGTATCGGAGGTCACCACGCCATGGGCGACGTGCCTGAGGCGGTTGCCCTCGGTTTCGATCACGCCCCAGCCCGTGCGATTGAGGCCCGGGTCGACGCCAAGGATGCGCGTCGGCCCCATCTCAATCGGCGGCCAGCCGCTGCATCAGCGCGTCCGACAGCTCCGCATTGACGGCGACGCTCTGCACGTCGTCATTGTCCTCCAGCACGTCGACGAGCTTCAGGAGGCTCTCGGCCTGCTCGTCGGTCGGCGTGGACATGGTGACCGGCCGCCATTCGAGCGCGGCATTGCTCGCCGGTCCGAACTTCTCCTCCAGCGCGTCGCGGACGGTGGAGAAATTCTCGACGCTGGTGGTGACCTCGTGCTCCTCGCCCGCGGAATCGACATTGTCGGCCCCGGCCTCGGCTGCAGCTTCGAACATTGCATCGGCGGACGCCGTATTCGCCGGGTAGGCGATCACGCCCAGCCGCTGGAACATGAAGCTGACCGAATTGGTCTCGCCTAGCGCCCCGCCGGCCTTGGAGAAGGCGGTACGGATTTCCGGCGCGGTGCGGTTGCGGTTATCGGTCAGTGCCTCGACGATGATCGCGACGCCGCCGGGGCCGTAGCCCTCGTAGCGGATCGATTCGTAGTTGGCGGCATCGCCGCCCTCGCTGACCTTGATGGCCCGCTCGATGCGATCCCGCGGCATGTTCTTCTGCCGTGCGGCCTGTACCGCCGCCCGAAGCCGCGGGTTCATCGCCGGGTCGGGCAGGCCCGCCTTGGCGGCGACGGTGATCTCGCGCGCAAGTTTGTTGAAGATCTTGGCCCGCTTGGCGTCCTGACCGCCCTTGCGGTGCATGATGTTTTTGAACTGAGAATGTCCGGCCATGGTCTGTTTTCGAAAAGGGAACGACGCGACTCGGATCGCGTATTGAATCCGCTTCGCCGAGGCAAGTCTAGCATGCCCGGCCAAGGCGACGAATCTTCTCAGGATGCTTCCGGTCCGGCGGAATGCGCTTCCCGCTTTTCCGCCCTACCTGCTATAGCACTGCGGCATCAGAAAGACCGGGCGGAGGAAATCTTGGACGCGGAGCAGGGCAAGAAGACAGTACGCGACTTCCTGGAGAAGCTGCATGCCGGGGAAACCGAGATGGCGCTCGCCTTCACCACCGGCAATCCGGATTTCATCATCTTCAACAACCCGTTCCCGGGGGGCGCCCGAGCCTTCAGCGGCCTGGCCAAGGGCCTGTTCACCGATGGCCCGACACGCGAATACACCGCGCAATATGTCGACGGCGACACGGTGATCACCCAGATGACGGTGCGCGGCACGACGATCAAAGGCGAGGAATACGAGAATTACTACGTGGTGATCTGCAAGTTTGTCGGCGCCAAGATCGACCGCCTGCAGGAGTACATGGACAGCGCGTACGCCAACACGAAGTTCGGGATGGGGTGACGGATCGGAGCAATGGGATTTCAGTGGGGCGGGGCGCCCGGGGCCCCCGTTGGGGGGGCCAAGGGGGGCCCGGGGGCCCCCCCCCACACACAGCCCAGAGGGGGG
>CAZVYC010000342.1:0-724 GCA_964631425.1 uncultured Rhodospirillales bacterium | reverse complement strand
GCTTGGGGTTTTCGTGGGGGGGGGGCTGGGGCCCCGCGTTTGGGGGGTCGTGGTGGGGCTAGGGCCCCCCGCCCCACTGACATCGCACTGAGTCTGGCCCACTACACCAGCGCCGGCCTTCTCGCCACCACCTCCGGTAGCGCCTGCGCCAGCCGGCCACCCACCCGCACCGGGGCAATACGCTTCGCCAGCCCGGTCAAATCATCGGTTTCAACGAACGCGCCGCACACCGTCGCCGGGCCCTCGGCCGGACTGAGGCGCTCACCCGGCATCTTGCGGACGAACTTGGCGAGCGAGGCGGACTTCTCCATGCCGATGATGCTGTCATAGTCGCCGCACATCCCGGCGTCGGTCATGTAGGCGGTGCCGCCGGGGAAGATCTGGTAATCCGCCGTCGGTACGTGGGTGTGGGTGCCGATGACAAGCGAAGCGCGGCCGTCGCAGAAATGGCCGAAGGCCATTTTTTCGCTGTTCGCCTCACCATGGACGTCGACGATGACCGCCTGCGCGGCGCGGCCCATCGGGTTCTGCTTCAACACCCGGTCGAGCGCCGCGAACGGGTCGCCCAGCGCGTCCATGTAGAGGCGGCACATAAGGTTGACCACCAGCACGCGGCGCCCGTCGCGGGCCTGCAGGATCACCGCCCCCTTGCCCGGCGTGCCCTCGGGATAGTTGATGGGCCTGAGGAGGCGCGGGTCGCGCTCAATATAGGCAATGATCTCCT
>CAZVYC010000341.1:0-3620 GCA_964631425.1 uncultured Rhodospirillales bacterium | reverse complement strand
ATCGCTTCAGTCACTCGACTGGACGGGGAGTTCGACTCTCCCCCATCTCCACCACCGCTGCTCGGCAGCAACGACGCGGGAACCCGGAATTTCCGGGTTCCCGCGTTTCGTCTATTCGCCAGCATTCACCGAGAGTCGCGGTCATTCGCCACCATTGGGGTCAAAACTGGGGTCAGACATTCGCGGTCGTTCGGGCATGTACAGCGAGCGATTTGCCCTCCACGGAGGGCGTGAGACACAATTTGGCAGCGCGATGACGGCGGCGTGCTAACGAGAGAGTTCACATGCGAATTGACGGCATCCACATCAAGAACTTCCTCTCCTTCGATGACTTCAGCTGGTCTGGCCTCGACCCACATCTGAACGTGATCATCGGTCCCAACGGGGCGGGCAAGACGAATTTGTTTCATGCGTTGCGCGTCGTTGCCGATTATTTCGCTCTGCAGCGCACTGGGACCACGCAGGTGTGGGCGGGTGCGACGCACCGGCAGACCGGCAGCCGAGCCATCGAAATCGCCCTAGATCTGGAATTCACCGGCGCCTGGGAGCGGCAGTTGCTCTGCCGGTTTTTCGCCGCCGCGCTGTTCGACGATCAAGTCATCCAGCAATACGTGCAGAGCCAGCCGAACATCGGCCGGGGTTTGGATTGGCAAGCAGCCGCCAAGTATGTGTCGCACATCATCATGACCATGCGGCCGGAAGCGCTCGCGTGGCTGTATGAAGGCCGACTCGTCGTCGCCTTTGACGGCATGCAGTGGCAGGCGTGGTACGAAGCGCGCCCGGGTGCCGCCATTCCCTTCCACCTGTCCTTTGGGGACTCGCGCGGCACTTCCGTCCTCCTGGGCACGTCCAGGGCGCTGACGACAAACACAATCCTCGCCGCCTGGTTCACGAGTCCCCCGGAGAACACGACGGGTGCCGAAGACATCACGCCTGACGAGCGAGCGGCGCGGTCGTCGCGAAACGACGCGCTGATCACGTTCCTCACCACGCCGCCGAGCGGCGATAGCCCGGCGCCCCCCGCGGACATCTACCCGCCACTGGACACTCTGCCGGCCCTGGTCTCGTACCTCAGCGGGGTCGGAATCCGGGTGCAACGCTCGCAATATGCCTCCCTGGCGACGCAGCAAGCGCTTGAGGAGGTATCCGGCGTCCGCCTGGAACGCAGTCGCTTTTACGATGCCCGCTGGCTCTTCGGGCTCCTCCTGGAGCACAGCCTGGTCTTCACCGACAACTTGCGCCTGCTACCCCGCGACAGCTTCGCCCCCGATGAGCTGACCGCCCCCGAGGTCGACCTGAGGAGTGGCGAAGATCTGGCGCTGCTGCTCTTCCAACTGAAGAACGGGTTCACGGACGAGCAAACCAGCCGCTACGACCGGATTCGGGGTCTGTTCCAGACGCTTACGGGGCGGATCGTCGACGTCGGCCTCTATCCTTCGGCGCGGCCGGACGCCTCGCTTGTGAGTCGCACCGAGGGTGCCGCGCAACCACCGGGGCGCATCGAGCTCAACGTTACGACGCGGACCCCATGGGGAGCCGCGCCGCTCGAATACAGCGGCGCCGGCGTGGTGGAGGCACTCCTCCTCAGCGCGATTATCGAAGGCGCTGACCATCGCGTCGTCTTGCTCGACGAGCCGGCGAGCAACTTGCATCCGCAGGTCCAGACTTCGCTGCTCGCCGAGATCCGCCGGCGGCAGGACAATCAGTTCGTCGTCATCACGCACTCGCCTTCGCTCATCCTGCCCGAGGGGTTGACGCAGGTGTCGCGGCTGCACGTCTCCGACGGGCGCAGCGTGCGCGTCTCCCTGGATCTGAGCCAGATGGACGCCGAGCAGGCCGACAAGATCCGGAAAGAGCTGCGCCGCTCGACGGACCTGCGCGCGCTCCTGTTCAGCCGGGGGGTCATCCTCACGGAGGGCGACACCGAGCTTGGGGCGTTCCCGGTGTGGTTCGAGGCGGCCGGCTTCTCCCTGCCCGAGCATGACATCGCCCTGTACACCGTGGATGGCGATACGAGATTCCCCATCCCCGTGCTGCTCCTTCGCGAGTTCGCTATCCCGTGGGCGATCGTGTGCGATGGCAAGGTCATCGGCGACATGGTCCCGCCGAGGATCGTGAAGTACCTGGCGTCCGCCAAGGTCCCGAATCTGCCCGACACGACCGGCCTCGACTTCACGCAGACGCGCGACACGCTACGACAGGTCGGCGTCTTCTCCTTGGCGAATGGCCCCACCGACGAATTCGAAGCACTGCCGGTAATCAGCAATAATGTGGTGCAAGCTGGCAAGCAGGTTGGGTCGAGCAAGCCCCGCCGCGGTCGCTACATCGCCGAGCATTACCCGCCTCCTAAGGAGGTGGCCGATCTGTTAGACCTCCTCAAGGCTCACCTTGGATTTTAGCGGTGTCAGCACTGCCGACTGCCGGCCTATGCTAGTGTCCGCCGCTGCCGAACGGTCCTGAGCGGCGGAGCCTTACCACCGCCCGCGCGGTCATGCCCGCGTTTCCACCGCCGCGTTGTACATTCCACCGGCTCAAATGTGAGCCAACCGTGCTACTATGGAATCATTGCATGATTGATAAAGGAGGATTGTCTCATGGATGAACCTGCTGCCCCCGCCCCCGTGACCTTAGGCCGCTTCGTGCGGCAGGCCCGCGAGCGGATGGGCTTCTCCTTCCGCGACCTGGCCGCCATCACCGGCATCTCGCGGCCGACGCTCCAGAGGCTGGAGCTGGACCAGCTCAGCAACCCGAGCCCGACGCTGCTGCACCACGTGGCCGAGGCGCTGGAGCTGAACAGCGACGACCTCTTCGCCTTCGCCGGCTACCGGCCGAGCGAGCAGCTGCCGAGCCTCGCGCCCTACCTGCGCGCCAAGTACCGGTTGCCGCCGCACGCCGTCGCCGAGGCGCACGCGGCACTGCAGGGCATCCTCGAGAAGTATGACCGGACACCGGGCACTCCACAATCGGAGGCGAACACCGACGGCAATAAAGCAGTATAAGCATTAAGCATAACAAAGCGGACCAAGGAGGGGGGGCACGATGAGCAACACGCAAGGACCAGCAAAACGGACGGTGATCGAGCAGGTGCGCGACCTCATGCCGCGGCGGCCGCTGTCCCTGACCGAGGCGTACAGCATCGCCGAAAGGCAGGCCTACACGCTACTCGACCTCTTAGAGATTCGCGGGCCGCACGTCACCTACGATAAGCTGCTTAAACTGCCGAACGTCGAGATCATGGTCCAGCCCGGCTACCTGCTAGAGCACATCTCCGGCCTCAGCCACTTCCACCAGGGCCGCTGGCTGATCGTCGTCGACAAGAACGACGTCCACGGCCGGCGGCGCTTCACCCTGGCGCACGAGTTCAAGCACGTCATCGACCACCCCTTCGATCAGCTGATCTACAAACGGCTCGGCTACGGCGACGACGCCAAGCACCAGGCGCACATTGAGGCGCTCTGCCAGCACTTCGCGGCCTGCTTCCTCATGCCGAAGACCTGGGTCAAGAACAGCTGGACGAGCGGCATCCAGGACGTCTACAACCTGGCGACGTTGTTCCAGGTGTCGGTCAGCGCCATGGACGTGCGGCTGCGCGAGCTCGGCCTGCTCGACGATGACGACGA
>CAZVYC010000340.1:0-3689 GCA_964631425.1 uncultured Rhodospirillales bacterium | reverse complement strand
CTGCACCTCGGCCAATGCTGTTCAGATCGTCGAATCGCTGGGCGCTCCCGAGGTCATCTGCCTGCCTGACGAGTACCTGGCCCAGCACGTGGCCAACCACACCAAGGTCAAGATCATCACCTGGCACGGCCACTGCGAAGTGCATGAGCGCTTCACCGGTGAAGAGATCCGCGCGCTGCGCGCGGGCCAGGATAATCTGGTGGTGCTGGCCCACCCCGAATGCCCGCAGGATGTGCTGGCCGAGGCGGATTTCGTCGGCTCGACCGCCGGTATGTCCGATTATGTCGGCATCCACAGCCCCCGCCGGGTCGTGCTCATCACCGAATGCTCGATGAGCGACAACGTCTCCGTGCAGCATCCCGAGGTCGAGTTCGTGCGGCCCTGCAACCTCTGCCCGCATATGAAGCGGATCACGCTGCCCAAGATCCTGCACGCGCTCGAGACCATGACCACGGAAGTGCAGGTGGCGCCCGAGATCGCAGCCCGCGCACGGCTCTCGGTCGAGCGCATGCTGGCGGTCGGCCGGCCCCGGGCCTGACGGCGGCCTTGAAGCTTCCCGCCTACCTGGTCGAGGACGCAGTCCGGCGCGCTCTCGCGGAGGATCTAGGACGCGGCGACATCACTACCGACGCGCTGATTGACGAGAGCGCCACCGCTTCTGCCGACCTCGTGGCCCGCGAGATCGGCATCGTCGCAGGGTTCGACCTCGCCCGCGCCGCGTTCCGTGCGCTCGATCCGGACATCGTCTTCGACGTCCGCGTGGCCGACGGCAAGCCGGTTGATGCCGGCCAGGTCATCGCCCACCTGTCCGGCAAGACTCGCGCCCTCCTGTCCGCCGAGCGAGTGGCGCTCAATTTCATGATCCACCTGTCCGGCATCGCGACCTTGACCGGTCACTACGTCTTCGCCGTCGCCGGCACCAGAGCGCGTATCGTCGAGACCCGGAAGACGTTGCCCGGCCTCAGGGTTTTCGAGAAATACGCCGTCCGCATGGGTGGCGGCGGCAATCATCGCTTCGCCCTCGACGACGCGGCAATGATCAAGGACAACCATGTCTTGGCGGCCGGCGGCATCGGCCCCGCGATCGCCCGCCTCAAGGCGTCGGTCGGCCATATGGTCAAGATCTGCTGCGAGGTTGACCGGCTCGACCAGATCGAGCCGGCGCTCGAGCTCGGCGTCGACGTGCTGCTGCTCGACAACATGGACCCGCCGACCTTGGCCGAGGCTGTGCGCCGTGTCGCGGGCCGCGCGGTCACCGAGGCGTCGGGCAAGGTGTCGCTGGAAACCGTGGGCGCAATCGCCCGCTCCGGCGTCGACATCATCTCGATCGGCAAGCTGACGCACAGCGCTCCCGCGCTCGACATCGGCCTCGACTTCGCGGAATGAGCGCGGAGCAGGGGAGGATTGGGCCCACGCTCGAAACGCCCCGCCTTCGCCTCCGCCCGTTCCACGACAGCGACCTGCCGGGCCTGGCCGCCTTGTGCGCCGATCCCGACGTCATGCGCTATTTCCCCGAGACGATGGACCGCCCCGCCGCCGAGGCGCTGGCGCAGCGCATCAGGCTGCATTTCGACACCCATGGCTTCGGTCCGTGGAGCGTCTCGGTCGTGGGCGGCCCCCGCTATGTCGGTTTCGTCGGCCTGATGGTCCCGTTATTCGAGGCGCATTTCACGCCCTGCGTCGAGGCCGGCTGGCGGCTCAGCCGCGGCGTCTGGGGCCAGGGGTACGCGACCGAGGCGGCGCGGGCCGCGCTCGCCTTCGGCTTCGAGACGTTGGGCCTCGCCGAGATCGTGGCGATGACGGTCCCGGCGAATATCCGCTCACGTCGGGTGATGGAGCGGCTGGGCATGACACGAAATCCCGAAGACGATTTCGACCACCCGGTCCTGCCCGAGGGCCATTCGCTCCGCCGCCACGTCCTCTATCGCCTGCCCAGGCAAACCTGGGCTAATTCGGTAGAAAGACCTGCACGCCCAGCCTGACGCCAGCGTCGCGGAGCAGGCTGGCGATACGTTTCAGGTCGGCGATCGCCCGCTCGGCGGTCTGCCGCGCCGGGGAACTCGGGGGCGCCGGCAGAGTTTCCCGGTCGAGCGGCGTGCGAAGCGCGCCCACCGACTCTTCGGCATGATCGATCGCATGGAGAATCTGCTGCGCCAGCGTCGGGTCCACCCGCCCAATCAGGACGGCGAGTCCCGCCCGTGTCTCGCCGCCCTGGTCACCAGTCCACACGTTGCGGATGCCCCTCAGCGCGAAGACGAAGTCCTCATAGCTGTCCTCGCTGAACTGCGAGGTCAGCAGATGCCGGTCGCCGCTGTCCAGCGCGGCCGCCAGGCGCTTGGTCGCCAATTCCTGCACCGCCAGCTGGGCAGCGCCGTTCATCATCCGCCCCAGCGCCTCGCGCTGGTTCAGCAGCCGGAACGCGCCGGCATAGGAATTGCGGGTCTTCGGCTCCCAGGACTCGACCAGGTAGCGCATGTCCTCGATCAGCATGTCGGTGACCAGCTTCAGATAGGCGCGGCGCCGGTCGTTGTTGGGCTGCCCAGGCAGATAATCGGTCACCGGCCTGTCGCCGGGCTCGCCCAGCGTGCTCGGCTGTTCGCCCCACAGCAGGAACTCGATTGCATGCCAGCCGGTCGTCACGGGCTGGGTCGCGCCCGCCTGGGTCGCCCTGGCCTGTGCCGTGCCGGCCTGAGTCGGACCGGCGAGAGTCGGACCGGCCTGGGCCTGCCGCCCCAGCAAGGTGGCCCGGGTCAGCGCCTGCTTCATGTTGTTGATGATCCCCGCGGTCGGGTTGCCCTCAGCATAGTCGATGGCGGCCGGATCGACCGGCCAGGCATCCATCCGATCGATCGGCCCCGGCCCCGTATCGGTCGCGTTGATCGGCCCGTCATAGAAGCGGAACGCTTCAGTCTGCTCCCAGCTGCGGCGTGCGGCAATCCAAGCATCGCGCGCCGTGGTCAGTGTGTCCTCCCCCGGTTTCGCCAGCATCTGGTCGATCGCCGCCTTCATCCGCTGTGCGTCGTTGAGCGCCGTGGAGTAGCTGTCCCCCACCAACTGCATATAGCCCAGGATCTCGGCCTTGGCGTCGTAGTTGTAGGCGCGGCGCTCAGACCCCGCGATGCGGTAGGTCTGCGGTCGTCCGGGGCCTTGCTGCGTAGACGCCGTTATCGCGGCGGAGCCGGGCGCGTTTGCGGCAAAAGTGTGGTTTGTTGCGGCCAGACCCAGGCACAACGAAACAATAATGCCGGTTGTCGGGTCTGTTTTGTAACGCAATAACCAAATGCCCCGGCTCCGGGGGTTGATTTGGGAACCGGAAACGCGTAAAGTTTGTTTATTGTGCATTGCAACATAACGGTGACGGCATGAGCCCGCTCGGTGAAGATGGTAAGGTTGTAACGCTGGCTCCGGATCGGTGGGCTGGCATCAAGCGCGACTACACGATGGCGGACGTCGAGCGTCTGCGTGGATCGGTGAAAATCGAATACACGCTGGCCGAGCTCGGCGCGAAACGCCTGTGGCATCTGCTTCATACAAGGCCGTTCGTGCCCGCGCTAGGGGCGTTTACCGGCAACCAGGCCATGCAGATGGTCAAGGCCGGCCTGAAGGCAATCTACCTCTCCGGCTGGCAGGTCGCGGCCGATGCCAACCTCGCCGGCCACATGTATCCGGACCAGAGTCTCTATACTGCC
>CAZVYC010000339.1:0-3713 GCA_964631425.1 uncultured Rhodospirillales bacterium | reverse complement strand
TTTGGAACCGAGCAGGAGTTTCGCCGAGCTTCGCGAGATGGCGAATAACGATAAGCTCGATATTCTGGGCGATTTCGCCGAGGCGTGCCGGGATGAACAGGAAGCTCTGAGCGCGTATCAATTCTGATCGGATCCACGGGAGAAGCACATGGTCGAGATTCTAGAAGGGGTAGCCCGGTCGCAGCGGCACACGAGCTTCTACCTGAGCTGCGGTCCGGGGGACGGTACGGCGATCATATTCCTCCATGGGTGGCCCGAGCTCGGCGTCTCCTGGCGGGGTCAGCTTCCCGTCTTCGGGGGGTTGGGATTCAGGGCAATCGCGCCGGACATGCGCGGCTACGGGCGATCAAGCGTTCCGACCGACCCTTTGGCCTATACGCTCGAGGAGATCGTAGGCGACGTGTTGGAGCTGCTGGACCACCTCGCGATCCGCGCCGCCGTCTTCGTCGGGCATGATTGGGGCGCGCCCGTCGTGTGGTCACTGGCCCAGCATCACCCCGAACGCTGCCTGGCGGTCGCGGCTCTCTGCGTTCCGTACATTCCCGAAGGCTTCGCCCCGTCCACGCTGATCCCTCTGTCCGACCGAACGATCTATCCGGAACACGAGCATCCTGCAGCGCAATGGGACTATCAGCTCTTCTATGCCGAAAACCTGGAAGCCGCCTCGGCCGCGTGGGAAAAGAACGTCAGTGCGACGGTCAGAGCTCTTTTCCGTGCGGGGTTGCCGGACGCGGTCAGCATGCCCTCCTTCACGGCCGGCGTTAGGGCTCGCGGCGGCTTTTTCGGCCCTGGCGCGGGCGCGCCGGACCTGCCAAGGGACGAGACCGTGATCTCGGCGGCGGAGGAAAGCGTCTACGTCGCGGCGCTCACACGCAACGGCTTCAAAGGTCCCGACAGTTGGTATGTCAATGCCGAGCGCAATCTCGCTTTCGCCGAAAGGGCTCGCGCGCATTGGCGTCTGGAGATGCCTGTGCTGTTCGTCCATGCCGCCTATGACCCCGTGTGCGAAACGCTGAGATCGCGCCTGGCGGAGCCGATGCGGCAGTGGTGCGACGATTTGGAGGAGGCCGTGGTGATGTCCGGCCATTGGATGGCCCAAGAGAAGCCCGTCGAGGTCAACGCCGCACTCTGCCAATGGCTCGCCCGCAAGGGCAGATCGCTCTGGCGGGTTCAAGAGACGGATCTCAGCGCGAAATCGACTTCCGATCGGAGGGGACCATGAACACCTTGACCGAGTTGTGGCGCAGAGTAATTGCCGCGACGATCGCGCTCATCTCAATGACGGCGCTTGCCGGATGCAATACGGCCCATGTTGCAAGCGATTACGATCACGGCGCTCCGTTCGCGAGCTACCACCGATTCACGCTGATCGAGCGGCCGCACCCTGCCGCTCAGAACCCGATCGCCGTCCAGCGCACCTACGACGCGATCAGAACGGAATTGATGAGCAAGGGGTTCGTCTATGTACCGGATCCGGCACAGGCAGATTTCGCGGTCGATTTTACGATCGGGGTGAGCGATCGGCTCGACGTGCATTCTTACCCTGCGACCTTTGGCGGCTGGGTCGGTCCGGGCTTCGGTCCGGGCTGGTGGGGCGACCAAGTCGACGTCCGTCAGTACCATGAGGGCTCGTTGGCGATCGACGTCTTCGATCTTCGCCCTCCCAGACCGGATTGGCATGGAACGGCGGAGAAATCGCTTTCGTTGTCCGAAATCGAGCATTCGCAAGCGCCGATTCAAGAGGCGGTTACTGCAGTGCTCGCAAATTTTCCGCCAAAGCCTGCATCAAGCGCGCAGTGAGCTCTGGTAGTCAGACGAACTGACCCAAAAATGAGGCTCCGGGGTTCTGAAACTGGAGTAGCGTTCCTCGCCCCAGTGCGGCTGGCGCAATCAGAAATGTAGGGCGGATAAGCGGAGCGCAATCCGCCAATCAGAATTGCCGTTCGACATGGCGGATTACGCTGCGCTCATCCGCCCTACGCTTGCTCAGGTGGCTGACTGCACTGTCCGCCATCCAGCGTTGACCGCGGGGGCGGAGGCGCGCATGACCGTCCACGACGACACCGGCATCGGGAGGAAACGGCATGGACGACGCGGCCCTGGCGCATGCGAACACCGACCTGTTGCGCGCGCTACCGGACGAAGGCCCGGTGGTGATGGTCAATCTCGTGCGGCTGCGCGCGCAGTCGCGCGATGGCCAAGGCAGCGGCTGGGACGCCTATCAGCGCTACAGCCGCGCGGTCGTCGGCCGCTTGAATTCCGGTGCACCTGAATTCCGGTGACACTTTACGAATCCCGCGCCCTTTCGTTCTTCTCCCGCACCATATCCCCGTCGCCCGGCGGCTCGTCCCCCGCGTTGTTGTCCAAGTACCTCAGAAACGCTTCCCGATTACCACGGGCATCCAAGTCCGATCGCCCCCCGGCTGCGGATCGCCCCGCAGCGTCCTCGGCAAACCGGCGCGACACTTCGGCCAGCACGCGGTCGATTGCGTCCAGTATCTGACGTGAGCTCAGCACGGTCACTGTCCCACCCGCTGCAGCAGTTCCCAACGCGTTCTATCGTGAATCACCATTGAACGTCCAACTTCCCGCTCGGCAATCAATATGCGCCCGGCGTCGCCGTTGTCATAGATGGCGGCGGTATCGGCCAATGGAAGATAGAGGCGAAGCATATTGCGGGCGCCCTTCCGATAGCGGCGTCTGATGATGTCCGCTGGAATGTCATGCCCACCGGCGGCGACACGCCTTGCCACCCGTGCGATCGCGGCCTGCGGCGATGGAAGCCACAGATAGAGCAAAGTCACACGCCAGCCCTGTTCCTGGCATTGCCGCAGGAAAGCGGCATGTCCCAGACCGGCGCATGTGGTTTCGAAAGCGAAGCTCGTGCCCGAACGCACCAATTCGCGCATCCGCTCCAGCATCAAACGCGCCGCCGCCGCCGCCGCGGCGCTCTCATTGAAGGGAGACAGGCCATGTGCAATTTCATCAGCATTGACGAACTCGCGAACACCGAGCACGTCTGGCAACAGCAATCTGGCTGCCGTGGTCTTGCCCGCGCCGTTCGGGCCGCCGAGAACGATAATGTCCTTCATGCCGAGAGGCGCGCCCTGTGGATCATGGATGGGTTTCGCTGCGCTTTACCCGTCCTACGCGGCGACGGACTCACTCCGCCGCCGCCACCTCCGGCCGCACCTCCGCAAACGCCGCCAGCAGTTCGGCCTCGCGCGGCCGCACCTCAGCCAGATGCCGCCGCTTGATATACCCATACCCCCGAATCCGCTCCGGCAGCTTCGCGATCTCGACCGCCACGTCGTAATTGGACGGCGTCAGCCGCCCCGCCAAGTCGCGCATCCGCGTTTCGTACTCCGCCACCAGCGCGCGCTCCAACCGCCGCTCCTCGGAGTAGCCGAACACATCGAACCGCGTCCCGCGCAGCCGCCGCATCCGCGCCAGTACCCGGAACACCTGCAGGATCCAGGGGCCGAAGCGGCGCTTGGTCGGTTCGCCTGATACCGGGTCGGGCTTGGCCAGGATCGGCGGGGCCAGATTGAAGGCGAGCGTGAAGCCGTCTTCGAACTCGGCCCTGAGCTTGGCCAGGAAGGCCGGGTGGGTGTGCAGCCGCGCCACCTCATACTCGTCCTTGTAGGCCATCAGCTTGAACGCATAGCGCGCGACGGTCCGGCTGAATTCGGTGGCGCCCGGTACCCGCTCCT
>CAZVYC010000338.1:0-3720 GCA_964631425.1 uncultured Rhodospirillales bacterium | reverse complement strand
ACCAAGACCTGGATGCCGCTGGGCAAGGAGATCGTCATCATCGGCGGCGAACTCGTCGGCATCGAGCTGGCCGAGTTCCTGGCCGAGCGCGGGCGCAAGGTGACGGTGATCGACGACCAGCCAAAGCTCGGCGCCGGCATCCACATCGTTCGGCGCTGGCGCGCGCTTGCGGACGCGCGCGATTTTGGGGTCGTCCTGCTGCCGGGCATGCGCGATATCGCCATCACCGACCGCGGCGTCTCTTACATGGACGCCGAAGGGCGAAGCCACATGGTTGCCGCCGACCATGTCATCGTCGCGAAGGGCGCGCATGGCGACCTGACCCTGGCCGAGCAGCTCGAAAAGGCCGGATTCAGCGTGCACAGCATCGGCGATTGCACCGGGGTCGGGTATATCGAAGGCGCGATCGCGGGCGCCGCCGACCTAGCGGTCACCATCTGACAGGGCGCCACATGCTGCGGATCGGCCTTCTCGGCGCTGCGAAGATCGCGCCCGCGGCGATCATCAATCCGGCCAAGGCCTGTCCGGAAGCGAGCGTCGTCGCCGTGGCCGCGCGCGATATCGCCCGAGCTCGGGCGTTTGCCTCCAGGCACGGCATTCCGCGCAGCTATGACAGCTACAGCGCATTGCTCGACGATCCCGAGATCGATGCCGTCTACATCCCGCTGCCGAATGGCTTGCATGGCGAGTGGGCGATTGCCGCGGCCAAGGCCGGCAAGCACGTGCTGTGCGAGAAGCCGGTCGCCGCCAATGCCGACGAGGCGCGGGCGATGGCGCAGGCGGCTAACGAGAGGGGACGCGTCCTGATGGAGGCGTTCCATTATCGCTATCACCCGCTGGCGCAGCGCATGGCCGATATCGTCGCGTCCGGCGAGCTTGGACGGATCGAGCATATCCACAGTACCATGTGGTTTCCGCTGCCGCTGTTCGGCAACATCCGCTATCGCTTCGACCTGGCCGGCGGCGCCGCGATGGATGCCGGCTGCTATGCCGTGCACATGGCGCGGCTGGTCGGCGGCCCTGACCCGGAGGTCGTTTCGGCCAGGGCCAGGCTCCGTGATCCGAACGTCGACCGGGCAATGGACGCCGAGCTTCGCTTCAAATCGGGCGCGGTGGGCCACGTCTCGGTTTCCTTGTGGTCGCACAACCTGCTCGGCATCTCGCTCCGCGTCGTCGGCAGCGAGGGCGAGATGCGCGTGATCAACCCGGTGATGCCGCAACTCTGGCACCGCCTGACCGTACGGGGCAAGGTCGCCAAGCGGGTCGAGACGCTCGGCCGCCGCCCGACCTATCTTTACCAGCTTGAAGCCTTTCTCAATGCCTGCCTGCGCGGCGCGCCGATCCTGACCGCGATGGATGACGGCATCGCCAACATGGCGGTCATCGACGACATCTACCGCGCCGCCGGGCTCCCGGTGCGCCGCCCGGCGGCGACGTTCCGACAATGATGTAGGATGGGTAGAGCGTCAGCGAAACCCATGCTGTCTGAAATCACCACAAAGGACACAAAGGACACGAAGTCAAACCCACGAATGTTTCACCGATGGCGATTTGAAGCCGCGCAGCGAAAGATTTTCGGCTGTTACTTGGTGTCCTTTGTGCCCTTCGTGGTGAATTCTTATTTCTTGTGCGAATGCCTTGAATAAGCCTCCGGCCGAGGCGTGCCGATGCGGTTGCCAAAGCACATTCCGGCTCATAGGTTGCCACTCGAAAAGGGGAGAAACATCTCATGAAGATTCTCGTTGTGGGCGGCACCGGCATGATTGGCGGTCATGCGGCTTTGCGGCTGCAATCGAATGGCCATCGGGTCACCATCGCCGGGCGCAAGCCGCCCGCGGCCGGAACGCCTCTGGGGCAGCTCGATTACCTGAAGCTCGACTATATCAATGACGCTCCGCCGCCGCGGCTCAACGAGTTCGACGCCCTGCTGTTCGCCGCGGGCAACGACATCCGCCATGTGCCACAGGGTGCGGATTATTATGCCCACGTCACGCACGCTAACGCCGTCGCCCAGCCGCGCTTTTTCCAGGCTGCTCGCGACGCCGGCATCCGTCTGGGCATCAATATCGGCAGTTTCTACCCGCACGTGGCGCCCGAGCTGATGAAGAACAATCCCTACATGCAGTCACGCCAGGCGGCGCATGACGGCATCAAGGCACTGGCCGGCCCGGATTTCCGCGTCGTCAGCATCGATGCACCCTTCGTTGTGGGCGCCGTGCCCGGCCTCACCACCATGTTTGCGGCCTATGTCCAGTATGCCGAGGGCAAGTTCGAAGAGATGCCGATCTTCGCCCCGCCGGGCGGCGTCAATTTCGTCAGCACCAACTCGATCTCCGACTGCGTCGAGACGGTGCTGACCAAGGGCGAGAACGGCAAGGCCTATCTGATCGGCGACGAGAACCTAAGCCTGCAGCAATATTTCGGCGCGTTCTTCACCGCACTGGGCAAGCCCTTGCCGCCGGTGATCGACCAGGAACACAAGCTGCTGCCCGACGGCGCCATCACGTGGGGCCGCGGCAACAATTTGTTCTTCGAGACCGACCCGGATGACACCGCAATGCTGGGCTATCGCCGCAACGACGTGCTGCGGACCATCCGCGAGGAGATCGTTCCGCAGTATCGCTCCGCCTGAGGCGAGGGACGGGTCTCCGCCCGCCTGGGTCCGCGATCAGACCTTCTCGGTCGCCTTGGCGGCCGCGCCCACGAGGAGTCCAGAGGGGCGGATCATCAGGAATTTGCCCGACCAGCTGTTCGAAATGGTCCAGGTGCCCTCGATCTCGGTCGCATCCTCGTTCACGGCGCCGGAATACTGCACGCTGTCGTATCCGCGATATTCGCCGTCGTAGATTTTCAGGAAGATCACGGACTGCCCGGTCAGGCGACCTTGCAAGGTGGCGGTGATCGTGACACCGCGTGCGCGGCCCGCCGTGCCGATTTCCTCGGTCCTGCCTGTGAACCAGGAGGCCGTCTGGATCAGATGGGTCGTGAAATGTACCGGTCCCTTATACCGAGGATAAGTATACTGCCCGTGCCATTCACCTGAGAGGTCGTGTTTGAGAGGCCGGTCCATTTTCGCGATCGCACTATGCCGAGTTTCAGCCGGTATAGTGCGCCTGCCGACCCTTTGCGAACCAAATCACCACCAGGAGAGCGGTTGCGTTGGCCAGCTGCGACCAAGGAAAAACGAAACGACGCCGGGACTTCCGGTTTGCTCCCGCCGGATGGCTGGAGAGATCGGCAGTCCCGACGCCGCTCGGGGTGGTCAGGCGGGCGGCGGTATCATGTCTTGACGGTAGTGAGTGGTCCCTCATCCCGTCCGCCCGTGGACGATTGCTGCGTCCTTGTCTTGGGCTGGATTATACAAACCCGGCGGCGACCGCCTATCCGGGCGAACACTAAGTATGATCCCTTATGAGAGTTTTCTCATGTTGGCCCGTGTAATTCCGGGGACCAAGGGGCACCGGGTAGCGGTCCATCGCGTGATGTTCAGGCGCGCCTTCGGCCGAGAGCCGTCGTGTCGGCGGCCCGGTCGACGGTGCTGAGCGCCGCCACCGTCGGCGCGAGGAGCGCCACGAGCTGTGACTGGGATGAGCAGCGCGAGCCGCTGCGCCACCTTCCGATCGGCGGCGGTGAGGTGCCCGTTGGCCGCGCGCAGACTGGGCGATCGTGAGATGCTGCACCCTCACCCTCCCGTCGCTTTGCGACGGGCCCCTTCCTCTC
>CAZVYC010000337.1:0-3740 GCA_964631425.1 uncultured Rhodospirillales bacterium | reverse complement strand
GCCGGCGCGCCGATCGAAGCGGCGCCGGCGTTCACCTGTCCGCCGATCGGCAGGTTGCCGGCCTGGGCCGGCCCGGAGACCCCAAGACCGGCGATCAGCACCGGCAAGGCGGCGCCAGCGAGAAGTTCTCGGAGGAGCGGCGATCTCAAAATTGCACCTGCCCTCTGAAGAAGAACTGGTTGCCGGCCAGCGCCGTCTGCGCCGATATCCGTCGCCCGAACTCGGTGAACACGCTGACCATTTTCCAGTTGAGCTTAAGGCCGGCGCCGTACATCGCATTCAGCCCAAGGCCCGGGGCCCCGCGCACTGCGCTCGATGACTCGCCGGCCGCGCCGAACACGTAAGGCGCCGCCGACAGGCTGACCGCCATCAGGTCCACGCCGGTCGGCCGCGCAAATTCCTGGCGCAAGGTCCAGCCGCTGTCGTCGGAAAGCGACCCCTCGGTATAGAGCGACAGCCCATCCTCGGCATCGAGGCTGAACAGCTCCGACGTCGGGAGCGCGCCCCGCAGCGCCGCCTGGCCGCGCCCTGTGGTCGTCGAAAAAACGCCATAGGGAATGGGCTGGGTGTATGCCATGTTCATTTCAAGCTTGAAGAAGTTCGGATCCTCGCCGAAGCGTGAGAATCCGATGCCGCTTGACGTCACCTGCGGATCGGTGCGGGCGCCGAAGGCGGAGAGCCCCTTGGACAGCGTGGCGCCGGCATGGACCTGGCCGTTCCAGGGGAAGGTCGTGCTCCAATCGGCGCCCACCCTCAGGACTCGTGTCTGGTCGCGGTCAAGGATGAAATCGAACGTGGGGATGCTGTCGACCTGGGTCGTCGCATCGAATGTCCCGGTGAGGGTCAGCGACTGGCGATGGTCGAGCAGCAGCGGGTAGACGAGGCGCAGCGTGTAGCGCTTGAACTGGCTGCGCGACGGCAGCACCAGGTCGGAGAAGACGAGCGGGCGCGTATCCGACCAGGTGACTTCCGGGTTGAGCGACAGGCCGTCCGTGCCGAGCGGAATGATGGCCCCGCCGCCCGCCACCTGGCGCGGCTCCCGATCGCGGAACGAGCGTAGCCAGTTGGGCGCGCCCGAGACATAGGCGTAACCCTGCTCACCGAGCCCGAGCGGCTGGTTGAGCGAGAGCTGAAGCGTGTTTTCCCACGTGCCCAGCGATTTCGACAGGTGATTGTCGGCGTTGTAGGTCGCCGAAAACAGGGACTGTCCGCCATCGAGCAGCAGCACGCTGCCACCCGGCTCGTTCCCGGGCCCGAGCGTGCTGCGCAGCGCGACGCCCGGATCGCGACCGGCGAGCGTCAGCGCCCGCTCCAGCGCGGCCTCGGTCAGGTGGCGCTGTCGCACGATCGCAGCGGTGACATCCGCGACCCGGCCGCGGATACGCTCCGGCAGCGCCGAGACGTCGACCGCCTCGATGAAGCCGTCGATCACCGCCAGCTTGACCGTACCGCCGTCCATGATCCTTTGCGGCGGCAAAGTGAGGCGCACCAGGGGATAGCCGCCGGCGTGGTAGAGCTGTTCGATGGCATTGGCCAGCGCGTAGAGGTCGGCAACCGAAACCCGCCTTCCGCGCACCTCGGCGATCAGCGCCTGAGTCGGGGCGGCGAACGCGTCGAACCCGTTCTCCACCGTCACGTCGCCGATCGTGGCATAGAGCTGGTCCGCGCGTGGCGGCGCCTCTGCCGGAGCGGCCTGCGGCAATTGCTGCGGCGGCGGCGCCTGGGTCTGCGGCCTGAGGTCCCGCGGCGTCACCAGCGGCGCCTGCTGAGCCTGGGCGCGCGGCATCGGCGCGAGCATGACGGCAGCCACGGCGGCGCCGATTTTCGACGGTATGGATAATCCCGAACGACAGGTCATGACTCACTCGCCAGCCGCGCGGAAAGCGGGCCGTCATCCCTCTGTTATGGCCGTATCCGGATTATCTTGGATCGCTGGATACTATTACATGTTTAACCATGAAGATGACCCCTGTCGAGTACAACTTTTATCTTCGGGTGCGGCTGAGACGGGGTTTCTCTTCCATGGAAGACTGGACGGCGGGTTCGATCCGCTCGACAAGAACATAGATCATGCTGCGGTACCCAGGTGTGTCACGGCTTCGAGGAGCAGACGAAATGAGTGCCTTGGAACAATGCACTTGGTTCGATAATCGTCCACGAAGGGCAGCCAAACCGGATGCCTGGGCAAAATGGTGCCGTTGCGCGACTCTCAGCCCCTCAGCTTCGATCGATGCGCGCGGCAAAACAGCCGCGGGCAGCGTTGTGGGCATGCAGGTATGCGGCTTCAGGGTTGCCGAACAGTTTTATAATTGTGGCCTCGACCTCGAGGCCAGGGACGACATCGGCGTCGATCATCATGCCCGCGTCATTGAACGAGCGCAGCGAGATCGCCTTGCGAACAGAAAGGACGGGCGGGACTTCGTCGACGAAGGTCCTTGGTTCGGTGGCAGCCTCATTGACGAAAATGGCATGGCGACCGCGATAAGGTGTGTCGGCGGGTTGATGCTCGTGGTTCAGCAACAACAGCGTGTCACCTGGGTTGGCATCCTCCAGCAATACCCGACAAGGGTAGCCGACCGGCACGTCCGCAGTCATGCGGACAATGTGGTGTCTGGCTAGCTCCTCGTCCGATAGACCGAAGAAGGGCCGAAAGGGTTCGACGGGCAAGCCGGTGATGGAATAAGTCATGGCGTCCTCCTTATCGGGCGGTCATCCGCAGCGCCCTCCGATATGATGAGCCGTGAATACGCCCCTCAGCTCTGCCGCGAACTCCGTTTCTTGCGGTCGAATTCGCATTTCGAGCGATGTCGCGAGGGGCTGGCTATCGAGTCGGCTGGGATCTGCGCCGACGGGTCTGCCGAGCAGCGCCCGACACCGGGTTTTTTCCACCCTGATTGTCGGCGCACATCCGGTGCATCATCGCTCGTGATCAAAGGCGGCCTGTCTACAGTGCTTTGGTCCCTGTCATCGGGAGAGGTTGGCATGTCCGCTGCATACACTGTCGGGCTTCAACTAACGCCGGCTCCGAGGTGTTGACGATTGAGGCTGAAGACGCGCTCATTGCTGCACTCAAGACCAAGCATCAGAATCCTGATGCTGCCATTACCTACGCAGGGCGCGCTAATCGGCGCGGCGATCAGCGCCACCCCGATGAAGCCTTATCGGAAAGGGCCAAAAGGTGAATCATCCCGACAGGCACGGCGTTGGTGTTTGTTGCCTGGTGTTGTCAACTTAATTTCTCAGCTAATGCGGGTCGTAGAGCGCCCACGAGGTTTTTGAATTTCACGCCAATATAGTGCCAGAACTGCGGAATAAAGCTATATGAGCGAGAATCACCTTCCGACGATGCCGCGGATGGCCTTGGCACCAAATGGTTGCGGCCGTCGTCGTCGGCAGCGTTATCGGTGACCTCAATCGGCGTCGGCCTGCGGCGCCCTGGTTTCAGAAAGGTCGGGCGGGCGTGTTCTTCGGATCAGTCGCAGCAGCAGAAAGTTGAGCATCTGGCCTTCGCTGAGATCGAGCTCTTCCATCGCATCTGCTTCGGCGGCCTTGGCGACGGCGGCGAGTTCGACGATAACCTTGCGGCCTGATTCGGTCAGTTGCGGGACGGAGTCGGTCGTAATCGGCGGCTCGACGTCGACCAGTCCGCGTGCCACGAGACCGGCGACGACATCGACGGTCACTCGCTGGCCGATCAGCGCGATCATCCGATCGTGAGTCGCGATCGTATCATCCCGCTC
>CAZVYC010000336.1:0-3760 GCA_964631425.1 uncultured Rhodospirillales bacterium | reverse complement strand
TGCCGGTGAAAGTGGTAGTTTTCAACAACGGCGCGCTCGGCTTCATCGAGCTCGAGCAGAAATCGACGGGCTTCCTCGACACCGGCACGGAGCTCAAGAA
Organism: uncultured Rhodospirillales bacterium; assembly: GCA_964631425.1. Lineage (GTDB taxonomy): Bacteria > Pseudomonadota > Alphaproteobacteria > BOG-932 > Roseiterribacteraceae > BOG-932. Next base: position 3,660 of record CAZVYC010000336.1, on the reverse strand, counting down.
CCCGAACTTTGCGGCGATGGCCGAGGCGGTCGGCATTCGCGGCATCCGGCTCGAGGATGCAGCAGATGTCGAGCCAGGGATTGCGGCGGCTCTCGCCCATCACGGGCCGGTGCTGATCGACGCCGTTGTCAATCGCCAGGAACTTGCCATCCCGCCCAAGGTGACGACCGAGATGGCCAAGGGCTTCACGCTCTACATGGTCAAGGCGATCCTGAACGGCCGCGCCGACGAGGTGCTCGAGCTTGCGCGCTCCAATCTTTGGCGCTGAGTCACACCGTGGTCCAAACGGGCGCCCGGCACTTCGCATCGATCGCGGTCGAGCATGGACGCTTTGTCGTTCGTTGCGCGACCGCGGCGACGGCCGCGTATTTTCTCGCCTCTTCGGTTGATCTGCCCCATCCTGTCTGGGCGCCGATTTCCGCCCTGATTGTTTCGCAAGAGAGCCTGAACGCGACCCGAACCTCCGTGCTCGGACGCTTCATTGGCACGCTAGTCGGCGTGCTGGTGGCCCTGCTGGTGAATCGGCTCGGCGCGCTGATCGGACTCTCGCTGACACCGCAGATGGCAATTGCCGTCGCGCTCTGCGCGCTCTGCGCTAAGGAGCGGCCGGCGATCCGGGTTTGCCTATGGACCGCCCCGCTGGTGCTGGCGACAACGACCCCTTCGGCGCCCGCCGAGGTCACGGCATTTTTCCGCGGCTGCGAAGTCCTGACCGGCGCGACCGTGGGCGGCCTCATTCATTTTGCCGAGGAGCGTCTGCTTGCGCCGATTGTGCGTCGTAAGGTCGAAGATCGGCGAGCCGGATCCGTAGAGGGAAATATCGGAAGACGCGGCGAAGCGATCCTATGCGCCAGTAATGGGGACGGCCGGTCAAGACCTGCGCCCGCTGCTAAACCAAGGTGTCATAGGCCTCGTCTGGCAGGATGTATTGGTGCTCCGCACGGCTAATAGAACGAGCCAGGCCATCAGCATAACCTCTGGCGCCCTCGATACCCGCCCCACCGTGATCGACCGCAATTTCGGCCTCGCCCGGGGGATCGGGGGGTGGTTGCTGACGCCGTTCCTGCAAAAGATCGGGCCCGTCGAGGCACAGAAATTGCGGGAGCGCGTTGTTGCGGAATTAAAGACGACCTTCGCCAGTGGCTATGCCTGCGAGAGAGCATCGATCAGCACTTTTGCCGCCTTGAGGTCGGCGGTGTCGAAGCCCTCAGTGAAGCGGTCATGGACCGGCTGCAGCAGCGCGATCGCGTCGGCGGATTGGCCCTGATCCTGCATCCGTCGGGCGAGGCGATGCGGCAATACTCGGAATCGACCGAATGCCATGCCCGGCGATGTTTTGGGTGCGGAATCCATCGCTCGGATTATAGCGGCGCGAAAGGATTTAGTTTCTTTAGGACGGCCCGATCAGCGCGGCCTTCGAGCAGGCGTCTTTTGGAATTTTTTAGATATATTCAGCGTAATTTCAATGACTTAGTAGGTATCGCGCCTTATCTGTGGCTACGGAGCACTGACCGCGGCGGCACTGCCGGTGCCGGTTGGAGACAGTTGAGAGGAGCGGGCCCGAATGGCGAGAGTGGACGAAAGCATCATCCTTTCCGCGTCCTATTTCGGCATTTCGATTGGTGCAGGGAACTGCCTCTGTGGTGGCTCGTAAACCAAAGTATTACAAGCCGCATCCGGTAGGTCATAGTGGCAATCCGCACGGCCAATTGGACGAGCCGAGCCGTACGCGTAGCTTTCCGAATAGTGTGGCGATGTCGTGCGGCATCGACGCCACATTGGAAATAATCAGAGACGCGTCTCAAGACAATCCGGCTCGATGCCCATCATTACTAGGATAGGTCCATGCGCATCGGACTCTTCATCCCTTGCTTTATTGATGCCTTCGCGCCTGAAGTCGGCATCGCGACTCTCGAACTGCTGGAGCGCTTCGGCCACGAAGTCGTGTATCCGCGCGACCAAACCTGCTGCGGACAACCCATGGCAAATTCGGGCTTCAATGCCGAATGTGCCGACACCGAAGCCCTGTTCGTGCGCAACTTCTCCGGCTTCGATTACATCGTCTCGCCGTCCGGCAGCTGTGTCCACCATGTGCGCGACAATTTCGATGCCATCGAACAGACGCTGGAGGTGAAGGAGGTTCGCGCGCGTACCCTCGAGCTCGTCGAATTCCTGCACGACATCCAGAAAGTCGATGCCTTTCCATGGGCCCGGTTCCCGCATCGCGTCGGCTTGCACAACAGCTGCGGAACGCTGCGCAGGCTTAAGCATGCGACGCCATCGGAGCTGCACGAGCCGTTCTTCTCCAAGCCCGTCGATTTGCTCTCGAAAGTCGAGGGACTCGAGTTCGTGACACCGGCGCGACCGGATGAGTGCTGCGGCTTCGGCGGCACCTTCTCCGTCTTCGAGGAGGTCGTCTCGACGAAAATGGGCTACGACAAGGTCAGCGACCATGCTCAGGCCGGCGCCGAATACATCGTTTCAGCCGATAGCTCCTGCCTGCTGCACCAGCAGGGCTGCGCCGAGCGCATCGGCGTGCCGATCAAGTTCATCCACATCGCCCAGATCTTGAATGGAGCCAGCGCATGAGCGCCTCGCCTGCCATACTGCATCCCGAGCTTCAAGCGGATCGCGACGAGGCCCCGGCGGCCCCCGACGGGCACCGTCTCGATCACGCCGAGGGAGCCTCGAAGCCGCTCAAGTCCCGGCCGGAGCCGCAGCCGCGCGGCGCGAAAGTCCATGGCAACCGGCCGATCGACCAGGCGGAGGCCGCCGCGCGTTTCATTGCCGCCCCCGAGCACGAGAAGATGCACGACGAGCGGCTCTGGGACCTCCGGCAGAAGCGCGACCGCGAGATGCACGGCATTCCCGAATGGGAAGAGCTGCGGTCGCTGGCGTCGGCGATCAAGGAACACACGCTGACCCATCTCGACGAGTATCTCGACCAGTTCGAGGCGAATGCGCGGTCGAATGGCGTCCACGTCCATTGGGCACAGGACGCCGCCGAGCACAATAAGATCGTCCACAGCATCCTCGCCGACCACGGCGCCAAGTCGCTCATCAAGAGCAAGTCGATGCTGACCGAGGAGTGCGGCTTCCGGCATTACATGGTGTCGGTCGGGATCGAGGTCGTGGAAACCGACCTCGGCGAGCGCATCCAGCAGCTCGACAATGAAGACCCGAGCCATATCGTCGTGCCGGCGGTCCACAAGCTCAGGACCGACGTTGCCGAGGTGTTTTCGAAGACGATCGGCACCGACCCCGACAACAGCGACGTCCATTATCTGGCGGAATCGCAGCGCGAAGCAACACGGCCGCTGATTCTTGCCGCCGATGCCGGCATGACCGGCTGCAATTTCGCCGTCGCGGAGACCGGCACCGTTACCGTCTGCACCAACGAGGGCAACGCAGACCTCTCGGCCAACGTGCCGAAGCTGCACATCGCTTCGATCGGCATCGAGAAAATCATCCCGCGTCTCGAGCACCTTGCGGTGTTCGTCCGCCTGCTGTCGCGCAGCGCGCTCGGTTCGCCGATCACCCAGTACACGTCGCATTTCCGCGGGCCGCGCGAGGGCGGCGAGATGCATGTGGTGCTGGTCGATAACGGCCGGTCAGAGCGGCTGGGCTTGGAGGAGTTCTGGACGTCGCTCAAATGCATCC
>CAZVYC010000335.1:0-3764 GCA_964631425.1 uncultured Rhodospirillales bacterium | reverse complement strand
CTCGTCCGGCAGGCGGGCGATTGGCGCTGGTCCAGCGTGCACGCGCATCTGTCGGGCCGCGCCGACGGGATCACCGCTCTGTCGCCGATCCTTGATCGCTTTCCGCGGTTTGCCGAGTTCATCGAAGCCGAACCGGATTCTGAGATGCTTGAGCGGCTGCGGCGCGCCGAGAGCATCGGGCGGCCGCTGGGCGATGAAGCCTTCGTGAGCGCCCTCGAAGCGATGACCGAGCGCACCCTCAAGCCTGGCAAGCGCGGACCGAAACCATCGGCGAAGTCCATCCCTGGGCAGCTGGAGTTAAATGCACTGTCACCGTAATCCACGTATGACCCTCACCCGGCGCTTCGCGCCACCCCCTCCCGCGGTGCGGGCGAGGGGATTACGCCGCGCCGGTCGCTTTTTGCACCATGGCCCAATAATCGCCGCCGTCGCGGGGGATGCGCAGGCGGGATTCGTCGCGGATGGCGGGCCAGTCGGCGGCTACGGCTTCAGGGGTGTAGTCGTTCAAGACCACGCCGTCGTTGACCGCGATCATCGTGCGGCTGATCCAGCCGCAGCCGGCGTTGAAGATTTCGCCGGTGGCCGGGCAGCTTTCATGGGCCAATGCCAGCGCCAGGGGCGAGACGCGGGCGGTGGACATCGGGTCTTCGGCCGGGTCGCTGTCGCCGGGCGCGGCGCCCGGCATCCCGGCAGTGGCAGTCAGTCGCGTCGCCGCCGTCGGCGCGAGCGCGTTGATCTTGATCCGGGGCTTGGCGCCCTCGATCGCCACTGCGCGCAGCAGCCCGACGATCCCCATCTTCGCCGCGCAGTAGTTCGCCTGGCCGAAGCTGCCGAACAGGCCGGAGGGCGAGGTGGTCACGACGATATTGCCGCCGCCGTTTTCGCGCATCCAGTTGAAGGCCGGCTGGATGGTGAAGATCGTGCCGCGCAGATGGACGTCAAGAATGATGTCGAGCTCGGCCAGGCTCATCTTGGCGAAGCTGCGGTCCCTCAGGATTCCGGCGTTGGCGATGACCGCGTCGACCCGGCCGAAGCTGTCGAGCGCGGTCCGGATGATGGATTGGCCGCCGTCCTGCGTCGCGACCGTGTCGAAGTTGGGTACCGCCTCACCGCCGAAGGCGCGGATTTCATCCACCACCTTCTGGGCGGCGGCCTGGTCGCTGCCCTGTCCGTCCGTGGCGCCGCCCAGGTCGTTGACCACCACCCTGGCGCCGCGCCGCGCGATCTGCAGTGCGTAGGTCCGGCCGAGCCCGTTGCCCGCGCCGGTAATCACGACGACCTTGCCGTCGAACCGCAGTTCGTTGCTCATCCTGTATTCCTTACCTTAGGTCTGGGTAAATCGCGGGCGCCGCTTCTCGATGGCCGCGGTGCGTTTTTCGGCGGCGTCCTCGGTCGCCTGGCTGGCGAGCACCGCCCGGGTCTCGAACTCGATCGCTGCCTCCAGGCTGCCGATCGACTGGTTGAACCAGAGCGACTGCTTGGTCAGCCAGATGCCGAGCGGACTGTTGACGATGATGGCGTCGGCCAGCTTGAGCGCCTCGTCCATCAGGCCTTCGTCCGGGACCGCGCGCAGCACGAGGCCGATGCGCTCGGCTTCGTCGGCCAGGACAGGGCGCGCGGTCAGCAGCAGTTCCGCCGCGCGCTGGGTGCCGACCGCACGCGGCAGCAGATAGCTCATGCCGAGCTCGGTTCCGGTCGCGGCATTGTGGATCACGTTCACGAACTTGGCCGATTGCGCGGCGATGCAGAGGTCGGAGGCGAGCGCCAGCGAATAGCCGATGCCGGCCGCGGTGCCGTTGACCGCCGCGATGATCGGCTGGGGCAGGGAGCGCATCAGCGGCGGAATGCTGCCGAGTACGCTCATCGTGTACTTGCCGGACTGGATCCGGCCGAGCCCCGGGGCGACCCAGGATGGCTTTCCGCCGTTCTTCGTGTCGTGGCCGGAGCAAAATCCCCGGCCGGCGCCGGTCAGGATGACGACGCGGATTTTGGTGTCGTGGCGCAGCGCCTCCAGCGCCGCGATGAACGCCTCGTACATCGCGAAGGTGAACGCGTTGAGCGCGTCCGGCCGGTTCAGTGTGAGCCGGCGGACGCCTTCGGCCGGTTCGTCGATCAGGATGGTTGGTTCGGGCTCAGCGTCCTTGGTCACGGGTCTTTCCCCTCAGCCACGCGGCAGCCCGAGCGCCCGCTCGGCGATTACGGTCTTGATGATTTCGTTCGCGCCACCGGCGATGGTCCAGGCATAGCTCCACAGGAAGTCGAACATCCGGTTGCCGGTCTGATGGCCTGCCCCCTTGATGACCGGCTCAAGGCGCTGCGCCGCCAGGCCTTCGATCCTGAGGCGCAGCTCGGTATAGCTTCGCAACAGCTCGGAGAACTGGATCTTGACGAGGGGCGGAGTGGTGGCGGCGCCCATTTCCGGGTTGGCCTCGATCTCTTCCAGCATGCGCCGGATCAGAAGCCGCAATCCCGTCATCTCCGCGAAGGCCCGCATATAGTCACGGCGGAACTGGTCGTCGGCGAACCAGCTTTCGCGGCCTTCGCGCACCGACGCCAGATCGCGCTCCAATGCCCGAGCCATGCGCTCGGAATGCTCGAAGACGATCAGGCCGCGCTCGGCCGACAGGGTCGATTGGGCGATGAGCCAGCCCTGGTTTTCCGCGCCGATCAGGTTCTCAGCCGGAATCTCGACATCGTCGAGGAAGATCTCGCAGAACTCCGCCTGTCCGGTGGCCTGCCGGATGGGCCTCACGGTCACGCCCGGCGATTTCATGTCGACGATGAAATAGGAAATGCCGGCATGCTTCTTGGGCGCGTTCGGGTCCGTGCGGGCCAGCAGCAGGCAATAGTCAGCGAACATGCCGTGGGACGACCAGACCTTTTGGCCGTTGACCACATAGACGTCGCCGCGCCGTTCGGCGCGCGTGCGCAGGCTTGCGAGGTCGGAACCGGCATTGGGCTCGGAAAAGCCCTGGCACCAGATTTCGCCGCGCTCCTTCACGCCCGTCAGGTAGCGGTCGCGCTGCGCCGGCGAGCCATGGGAGAACAGGGTTGCCGGCAGGTGATAGAGCGAGATGACGAACAGGTCCGGGTTGGGTCCGTCGATCCGGGCGATCTCCTCGAAGATGATGCTTTGATGCTTGAGCGACAGGTCGGCGCCGCCCCAGTCGCGTGGCCAGTGCGGCGTTGCCAGGCCGACCGCTTTCATCTCGCCGAACCACCAGCGTTGGAAATCGACAGAGGCTTCTTCCGTCGCGCCCGCCATACGCTGGCGCCAATCCGCCGGAAGCGTGGCGGCGAGCCAGGCCCTGACCTCGGACCGGAAGCCTTCAAGATCGCCGGTGCGGCTCAGCGGGTCGAAGCGTCGGTTCGGTTCCATCATGCCGCCATCAGCAATTGTGCCGCCCGGTCGGCATGCGCGGCCGAGGTGCCGAACAGCGCCTGGTCGAGCTTGGCGCGCTTGAGATAGAGGTGGCAGGGATGCTCCCAGGTGAAGCCGATCCCGCCATGCAGCTGGACAGCATCGGTCGCAATCGTGCTGTAGACGTCGCAGGCATAGAATTTCGCCATCGAGGCATAAAGCGCCGCATCAGCGGCATCGCTGGCGCGTTTGCGAACCGCCTCGCGGACCACGGCGCCACTGCTTTCGAGCGCCACCTTATGGTCGGCGCACCGGTGCTTCAGGGCTTGGAAGGAACCGATCGGACGGCCGAACTGCTCGCGCGTTTTCAGATAGTCGATCGTCTGGTCCAGGATCGACGCCG
>CAZVYC010000334.1:0-3772 GCA_964631425.1 uncultured Rhodospirillales bacterium | reverse complement strand
ATCGCCAGCGGCGGCATTCGGCCCTCGGCTACTTGTCTCCCGATGAATTCGAATTTAGACATCATCAATCAATCGCTGCCTAACCCGAGTGTCCACGCATTCGTGGCAACCTCAATCTCCGGTCCGAACCACTTATGCGGCGCCGGCGGGAACTAGAAACCGCCGTGGGAGAGCCACCGAGGCAACTGCTTCTTTCGCGCCGCCTGGCGCCGAACGGCCTTACCGCTTACAGAATCGCCAAGCGCGAAGGGTTTGAAGGAATAGTAGCCAAGGACGGCGATAGTCCTTATGAAGAACGCCGTTCCCGGAAATGGCTCAAGGTCAAGACGCACCAGGAAGAGGAGTTTGTGATCGGCGGATTTACAGCACCAACCGGGGCGCGGAAGTATTTGGGAGCACTTCTGCTCGGCGCCTACCGCGGGAAAAATCTTTGCTTCGTTGGCAAAGTCGGTACCGGATTCGATGGACACACACTGGCCCAGCTAGCCAAAACATTCCGGCCGCTGATTCGCAACAGTCCGCCTTTCATTCAGCCGCCGCGCGAGAAGAACGTTACCTGGCTTGAGCCGCGGCTGGTGGCGCAGATCGCGTATCAGGAATGGACGGCCGACCAGAAACTGCGCCAGCCGGTCTTTGTTGGATTGCGCGACGATAAAGAGCCGAGCGGAGTCGTATTAAGGGAAAGGCGTTGATGTCGGCGGGGTCTTCACGACAATTGCCCTCAGTTTGATGAAGAAGCGAGAGTGTCGAGGCGATCGGCCAATCCGTTCAACTGCCAGTCGCGAGCGAGAGCCGACGCTATCGCCCAGGTGGGCGCTTGGTCGTTCAAAGGAGGTACGGGAGCAGCTTGATCCATCGTGGCAATCCAACGATAGAGCCGCAGACTATCAGCCTCGTCTTTGAATCTGCCATTGGCGAGCACTTCCTCCAGCGTGCTGTATTTGCGCAGAAGGCTCGCCGCGCCTTTAGGACCAACTCCTTTCGCACCCGGCAGCTTGTCCGACGGATCGCCTCGGAGAGCGATAAAATCCGGCACCTGTTTAGGTTCGACCCCGTACCGCTCGCGAACCTCTGCGGGGCCGATGCGTGCCATCTGGCCAGCGCGCACCGGCTGGAGAATCGTGGTTAATTCGGACGCGAGCTGAAAAGCGTCGCGGTCACCCGTTGCCACAATAGCCGTTCCGCCGCGCCGCTCCTCCTTGGCAACCGCGGCCGCCAGGAAGTCATCGGCTTCATAACCGGGACTTTTGGCCGACGCAAAGCCGCAGGCAACGACAAATTCCGGCAAGAGTTCAAGTTGATCGCGCAACTCGGAGTCGAACGTACGGCCACCCTGGTAACGAGGGAAAGCACGATGACGGTAGGTCGGCACATCGAGCGTGTCCCAGCCAGCCAGGACCGCGCGGGGCCGTTCGCTCTCATAGAGCCGCAGCAGAAAGTTGGCAAATCCGACAATCGCTCCACCTCCCAGATCACCGCGCCGGCGGATCGATTTTGGCAGTGCATGATAGGCACGGTGGGCAAACGAATCGCCATCGATAACCAGCAAGGGACGGCTCACCACGATAGCCTAAATAACTTTCGTGAAATGATCGAAGAGAAGCGCGTTGCATTTTCAGGCTGATCGCCCTCTACAGCACACAAGTTGGTGTTTACCTCTTTAGATCGGTAACCGCTCGTCTCCTTGCGGGCGTGTCTCACATCGCTAAGGCCATCCTGTGGGAACAGCTAAGATGGGCCTCGGCGCACAATCTTGCATCCCAGGAATTCTCAACTTATACACCTGAACCCAAAAGCGGACTGTTCAGTAACCAATAGACCAATCGATAAGGTTGGCGAGTGGCTGGCCGTTCAGGTAAGCGTCAAGGTTGCGGAAAAAAAGCTCCATTCCCCTGTGACGGCTGAGATCGGTTGCCGCCGAAAGATGGGGTGTAATGATGACCCGCTCATGATCCCAGAGCCGCACATCGGGCGGGCCCTCGAACTCACCCAGGTAGACGTCTAGCGCAACGCCGCGCAACTTGCCGCCGTCAAGAGCCGCGACTAAGGCGTTCTCGTCGATGATTTCACCACGCGCCACGTTCACCAGAGCCGCATCCTGCTTCATCGAGGCAAGTGCCTCGCGGCCGATCAGTCCGGTCGTTTCCGGCGTCCATTGGCAGCAAACCGCGACGAAATCACTTTCCGTTAGGAATTGCTTGAGGGACTCAGGTCCGCCCAGTTTCGAGAATCCCTCCGGCAGCGGATTGGCAGATGGCGCTGAGCGCCGCGTTCCGATCACGCGCATGCCTGCAGCAGCACATAATCGAGCGACCTCCTGGCCGATTCCGCCCGCGCCAACTATACAGGCGGTTTTTCCCTCAACCGTCACTGGGCCATAGGCGCCATGGTCAAAGCGATTGCGCTGCTGATCGTAAAAGGCTCGATGCAGGCCACGCGCGAAAAGCAGGAAACTGGCGAGCACGTACTCCGCCATTGCACGATTATTACCGTAGCCGCGCGACGTAGTGACCATCACATCGCTCTTCCACAGGTCGCCCCGCAACAGATTGCTCGCGCCTGCGGGTAGTTGATGGAACCAACGCAGGCGCGGTGATCGCGCCCGCAGATCGAGCGGAAAGGGCCAGCCACCGAGAATAATTTCCGCGTTGGCGAGGACTCGATCGCGCTCCTGGCGTGGACGTTCGGTGACTGCGCGCTGAGCAAGATAACGCTCGACCGACCAGCGAGGCCATGTTTGTGCTATCTCAACGTCAAACCAACCGCGAGCATCGACCACCCTAATCCGCGGATCTGCATCCGCGATGCGGCTCAAATTATCGGTCGCTACCGGGACGATCACGAGCACCTGAATAGGTCGAGTTGACATCGATTCCACTGCCGGCCCGAAGGACGTTCAGACTCCATTCATAACAGAATTCCCAGGCGGTTTGTTCGACTCTAAGCCACGGTGAGCACCGGACTGTGAACGGAATCATGAAGACAACCGAGCGTCCCAAAGGCACGAAGCAGCGCTAGGTTAGGAAACGCCGACTGGATGTCGAAACTCGAAACCCACGTAAGAACGTCGCTCGGACTGTACATACAAAGAACCTCAGAGATTGTCGCGCCCATCGCATTTCCCGGCACGGTGAAGTCCAGGACTTCATCAACCTTTGTAATGCCCGGCGCAAAATGTAGCTGACCCTGGATCCTCGAGTACCCGCCGACCTTCATCGGTAAGCGAATATGTACGGCCTGGCACTTTTGCTCTGATCAGTCGCATCCCGCCTGTTGTGGGCTGAACTAAAGTATCTGTCGCGCTGAAGCAGGCCAGCATTGGTAAGAGCACTATACTGAGCAAAACTTCTGTCATCACTTGCGACAGAAACGGGAAAGGCGCTAGGCTTCCAAGGTTTTATTCCGATGCACTCCTTGGCCAGATGAGCGTTAATAACTTTTCAGCTTTACGTGAATGAGATCTTCCCGACCTTGCGGAGTTTTAACGCATGATCTTTCTCCAGCATCTGAGCTGCAATCGAAAGAACCGAAGCGCGCGCGTCGACAGAATATACTATAGTCAGGGGCTCTATCGACTGATCGTGGCTCCCGTACTGGGTCGGGAGAACGCTCACCGCATTCTGCACCGAACGCGCGAACGACTACTTGCCGAACCGGCCGCCAAAGCGGCAAACGGAGCAATTGGCGATGGCTATGCGCTTTACCATCGCGAGCGGACGGCATCGGCCAGTACATCGATATCGCGATGGTCGATACGCTCTACCACATGCAT
>CAZVYC010000333.1:0-3775 GCA_964631425.1 uncultured Rhodospirillales bacterium | reverse complement strand
GTGCGCTGGCCGCTTCCGCCGGTTACTACCGGTATGACCTGGTTTTCCGCTGTCCGGCAGCGAGCGATATCACGATCCATTCGGCCGCGTTCTATGACCTCGTCAGATCACACACGAACTTCGCGCACATAGAGGACAACGGTGGGCGGTTTTTCGAGCAGATCCTGACGCAGGTCTTCGGTTTCCTCGAAGGCGCGATCAAGGGCGCGCATTTTCCCTATGTGCTGGCGAATGTCGACAATTCCGGCGGCGGCTCCTTGCTGCCGCCTTACGTGATCCTCGACAAGGCCTTCAAGGACACGGCCGGCACGGTCCGGAAAATCAGGATCGGCGTCCTGGGCCTGGTCACGCCTCAAATCATGATGTGGGACAAGGCCCACCTCGAAGGGCGGGTCGCGGCGGCTGACATTGTCGAGCGTGCCCGCAAGGTCGCGCCGGAGATGCGGGCCAAGGGCGCCGACCTCGTCATCGCGCTTGCCCATACCGGCTTCGACACCAGGCCGGCGCACGGAATGGACGAGAATGCCGGCTTCTACCTTACGGAGGAAACCGGGCTCGACGCCGTCATCGTCGGCCACCAGCACCGCGTCTTTCCGGATCCGTCCTACGCCTCCATGTCCGACGCCGATCTGGCTGACGGCAAGATCCACGATCATCCCACTGTGATGCCGGGGTTCTACGGCAGCCATCTGGGCGTGGTCGACCTCGAGCTCGCGCGAATCGGGTCAGGATGGCGGGTCACGGGCGCCAAGGCCGAGGCGCGGCCGGTCTATCGCCGCGACCATGGCAAGGCCGTGCCGATCGTCGCATCCGACCCGGAGCTGACGACCGTCGTCGCGGGCGATCATCAGCGCACGCTCGCCTATGTCCGGCAGCCGATCGGGCGGACGACCCGGCCGATCAACACGTTCTTCGCGATCGTCGAGCCCGACCCGTCGATCGCCATCGTCAACGCGGTGCAGCGCTGGGCGGTAGAGCGCGCGCTCAAGGGCGGACAATACGAGACGCTGCCGATCCTTTCGGCCGCCGCACCGTTCCGCGCCGGCGGTTCGCCAGGGCCGGACTATTACACCGATATTCCGGCTGGTCAGATCGCGATCAAGAATGTCGCCGACCTTTACCTCTACCCCAACACGCTGCAGGCGGTGCGGGTGACCGGGGCGGAGCTGCGCGAGTGGCTCGAAATGTCCGCGATCCTGTTCCATCAGGTCGATCCGGCCAGCACCGCGCCGCAGATGCTCGTCGGCAACGGCCCGAGCTTCAACTGCGACACGATTTCGGGCGTGACCTACCGCATCGATATCACCGAGCCGCCGCGATATGACCGGAACGGCCACCTGGTGGCGCCGGATGCGCGGCGGATCCGTGACCTCTCCTTCGGCGGCAAGCCGCTCGACGACGCGGCGGTGTTCGTCGTCGCCACCAACAACTACCGGGCAAACGGCGGCGGCTCCTTCCCAGGCATGGACGGTCACGGCGTCGTACTGGCCTCGCCCGATATCATGCAGAACCTGATCGCCGACTATATCCGGCAGGTGAAGGAGATCACGCCGACGGCCGAGCCGAACTGGCGCTTCGCGCCGATCGCGGCGCCGGTCGACGTCCGTTTCCAGACCTCGCCCAAGGCCAAGGCGTATCTGGCCGACCACCCCCGCGTCGCGCTCATCGGGCCGGGCGACAACGGCTTTGACCTTTATCGTCTCGACCTTCGAGAGGGATAGATCTCATGCGGCATCCGCATTTCAGAGGGCGCGTCCTGGGACCGGTCGCGTTGATCGCGGCCATGGCGTTGCCCGCCGCCGTGGCTCTGCCCGCTGCCGTGGCTCTGCCCGGTGCGGCGCGCGACTTCAAGCCGGCCATCGTCTTTGACCAGGGTGGCCGGGACGACAAATCCTTCAACCAGTCCGCGGTCGCAGGCGCGGAGAAGTTCAAGAGCGAGACCGGGATCGCCTATCTGAGCGCGGATGCGTCGCCGACCCTCAGCCACGAAGCGGCCTTGCGCGCGGTCGCCCAGCAAGGCGCCTCCGTCATTGTCGCGGTCGGTTATGCCTACACGGCGCCAACGATGACAGTCGCCAAGGAGTTTCCCGAAATCGAGTTCACGGTGATCGACGGACAGGCCACAGGGCCGAACATCCAGTCGGTGACGATGCGGGAGCAGGAAGGCTCTTTCCTCGTCGGCATGATGGCCGCGATGGCGTCCAAGACCGGGAAGGTCGGTTTCATCGGCGGCATGGACATCCCGCTGATCCGCAAATTCGCCGCCGGCTACAAGCTGGGGGCGCGTAGGGTCAATCCCCATGTCGAGGTCGTGGAAGACGACGTCGGCAGTGATCCGAAGGCCTGGAACGATCCGGATGCCGCCGAGAAATTGGCCAGGCGCCAGATCAGCGGCGGCGCCGATGTGATCTATGCGGCGGCGGGTGCGAGCGGCATAGGGGTCTACAAGGCGGCGAAGGAGACCGGCAAGTTGGCGATCGGCGTCGACACCAACCAGAATGGCCTGTTTCCCGGCACGATGCTGACCTCAATGGTCAAGCGGGTCGATGGGGTGGTCGAAAAGACGTTTCTCGCCGCCAGGGACGGCACCTGGTCGGCCGGAACCAGCAATCTCGGCCTGGCAAACGGCGCGGTCGGCTGGGCGCTCGACGATAACAACCGCGCGCTCGTTACGCCGGCAATGGAAAAACGTGTCAACCTGGTCGCGCAGGACATCATCGCGGGGCGTATTCAGGTCTCGGACTACACGGAGCGCTGATCCGGCGGGAGCGACAGGACTGTCCCGCCCCTCCCGCCGTCTTCGCATTACCACGTTTTACTGCGGGTTCGTATTACTGCGGGCCGGTTGACGAGGTGGATGAGTGGCTCTCGGAATATGAGCCGTCGGCGCCTTCGACCTTGCGGTGCTTCTCGACTTCGGTGCTGCTATTGACCCCGTCCGTCGTTGTCTTCCGCTCATAGCTGCGGCTTTCGCGATTCTCGGCAATAGGCGCGCCCTCGTCGGTACGCGTCTCCTTGTTGGTGGTGGTCTGGGTGTCATAGGGCGCCTGCGTGGTGCCGGTCGTCGTGGTCGACTCGTTCGTGGTGACGGACGACTGCGCAAAGGCCGGTAGGGCCGCGAGCGCGATCGCCGGTGCTAGAGTGAGGATGAGCTTACGCATGAAACGTCTCCTTGGTTAATTTCGCTCGGCGGTGACCGCCAAGTACCTGGGCCGGAACGGAAATTGCCTTTGACCGAAAAGGTTCGGCAGGCCTCGGATCCTCCGGCGTGCTGGACGTACAACCGGCGGTTCAAACCCCGTGTTCCTGTGACGCCCGGGCTCCCGGTGCCGGAACCCGATACCGCCGACGGTGTTCTGATAGTGGGTTGCGGCCATGTCCGCGCGCGACGGGTTACGCCATGTCCGATGGCAATTTTCCTTTCTGGCCCGTTCAGGAAAGCGATATGAAGGGTTCCATGCGCGGCGTTGGTGCCTTCCGTGGTGCGCCTACGAAACGCCGCTCTGCTCAACCCGTCACAGAGACAGGGAATTAGACGATGAATCCGTTGAAGGCGCTTCACGACCAGGGCCAGTCGGTCTGGCTCGATTACGTTCGTCGCGACATGCTGGACGACGGTGGTCTGAAGCGGCTCATCGAGGATGACGGCGTCACCGGCGTGACCTCGAACCCGTCGATCTTCGAGAAGGCGATCGGCGAAAGCACCGATTACGATTCTGCGCTGAAACAGCTGTTGGCGCGAGCCGACATGGATGCCGCGATGCTGTTCGAGCAC
>CAZVYC010000332.1:0-3792 GCA_964631425.1 uncultured Rhodospirillales bacterium | reverse complement strand
TCACACTGCTTCCTCCTTGTTCATCTTAAGATCCCATACGTCTGAGGGTCTTTCACTTATAAAAGTGCCGCCACCTGGGTCTCAGGCGACGGCACAAAGCAAGCTATTTTTAGACTAAAACCAGAACCGCAGGATTACTCTCTGTCTTTCGGCTCATCTCCTTGGCTCTGCGATCTGAATCAGCCAGCCCTTCATTTGCGCCATTCTCTCCCCAATGCCTCCAGTGGCATAGTGCGCCCGTTCTGCCAATCCTGGCAGTTCCTGTGAGGTTGCCACAGCCAGGAGATAGCACTGGCCTAAATTGACAAACACCTCATTGAAATGCTGTTGCCTCAGGATGGCATCGAGTTCAGCACCCACTTGTCGCTGAAGCGCTAACGCCCGCTCCCGCGTCATCCGCTGATCGTAGGATTCTATGAAGGCTTGGGGATCGAGCAGGCCATATTTTGCTGAGAGAATCACAAGTTGGAGCGCAGCAGGCCAGAAACCATTCCTCTGAGCCTTGCGTACCACCCGGTAGTTCACCCCGTCGTAGAGATCGATTGCCCGCACCGGACCAGCCTTCGCGGATTTGCGCGACGAGCAGGCCAAAACCAGCAGATACTGGCATTTTTCTTCCATTGACACTCTTCCTGTCTGTAATATGCCCGGTCAGGAAACATCTCCTACCGGGCCATCAAGGATTTGCAAAGCACTCGATCACCTAGAAGGGGATTTTTTCCACCTCCCCTTCATAGTCGAAGGTGGCGAGCACTACCAACTGTCGGTAGGCGTCGGCCCAGCCAGTCGTGACTAGCACGCGGCTTCCCCCCTCTTCCATATCTGGCTCCTCAAATGCCAGATGGCAATTTTTGCGCTGGCGTTCAGGCCAGGCAGCCCCGCTGATGAACTCGTTCCCATCTTCGTCCCAGTGACGCACCGGCAGGATAGGGGTCGGGAACAGCGTCTGCTTCAGGCCCAAAGCCGCTGCCAAGCGTTTAGCCTGCTTCTTGTATTGCCGTTTTGTCCTGGCTGGGATAATGTGAATTGTTTGCCTCATCTTTATAGGTTCTCCTCACGCTTCTCAGCTCGTAGCCAGCGTCTGCCATCCGGCAGCGCCCATTCGTAGCTGCTGGCATTTTCGGCTGGAGGAGGGGGAAAGCGCTGCTGCTGGTGAAGCCATTTGCGAGGGATGAAATGCTCATCCATGAGATGCTGCTGCATCACCACCAGACTCCCGCACGAAGCTACGTCGGGCAAGGACTCGTCTGTTTCCCCACAGAGCAAACAGGTCAGATGCCAATGATGCCTCACATTTCGCATCATGTTCCTCCTTGTGATAACCAAATCGGCGCGCCTAACTGCTGGCGTGCCGAAGGCATAACAACGCCCGGCAGGCGCACGTTGCACCAGCCGGGCATCAACACGTTGACGGCACAGGTTCTTTGGCCTATCGTTCGGATCGCAGCGCTCCCACACGCCGAATGTCCCCATAGGCTTTCTTTTGAGATGCGGCCAGCCAGTCAGCCGTCGCCACATCCGCCTGGGGTTCGCTGGCCCAGACGAGCTGGCCCTCGCGGTCCACAACCTCTCCCACAAAGCCGGCCTCAGTGGGCACAATGCGCGAAGATAACGGCAGAATAGCGCTGTTCAGATCGATCCAGGGACGCTGGTCAGCCATCAACCCACTCCCTTGCGCTCTGCTGCCGAGAGAACGACAGCCGTACCAACGATGAAATCTCCCGGCAAGGCTGCCATCGCAGTCGCCTGAACATTGATTGGCAAGCGTTTGGGTTTTCCGTCTTCATCCACCGCCAGCCACCGTCCATCGGCCAGGTGGATAAACTGGACGTACCCGCCGACGAGCCGTTGCAGTTCCCGGAGCGTAAAACGCTTCCCCTGGGGTTGCACTTCCTGGGTAGTCCCATCTGGTTGAATCAATTGGGCCATAGCTCATGTCCTTTCGCAGGCGTAACAGTACATGCCTGCACACGCCGGATGGAAACACAACAATGCCCGGCCAGCCATCTGCTGCCGGGCTATGACGCTCGATGGGTTGACGATGATTGATCTGTTACATCTCTCCTTTGCTTCCTTTGGTTGGTGCTCCATCTGCAAGCCGCTGAAGCACCCGCGTTTTGCGCGCCAGGCGCCAGGCCGCCAATGCATGTCCGGACACAAACCACTCAACCCACGATCCGGTAAACTCGCCGCTCCTCACGGCACGAGCAAAGCGGATATAATCCTCGATCTCGTCCAAGGTCAAGAGCCGAACTGGCACACCATCCAGGCCCCCAAGGTGGTAGGCAGGTTCATTCTCGCCTACCCATTGCTCCCTGGCGAGGGACTGATTGAGCCAATTCAACCCAGCTTGCTCTACGAGGACGCGTACCTGCGCTCTGTTTCTGGTTTCTATGAGCAGCCGCTCTGGGTGGCTCATCACCTCACCTCTTTGTAGTTTTGGGGCATGGTAATCGATCCCTTTCTCCAAGAAAAAGCTGAAGCGCCTAAACATTTGAGGCGCTTCAGCGGCACAACAATGCCCGGCAGCCTGGGAAGGCTGCCGGGCTATCATCAAATCTCTAGAACGTGGACTGCTTACTCGCTCATCTTCCTGCCTTGCAGGGCATCACCTTCTTTGGCAAAGAGAACTACCGGTTCCGCTGATGCAGCAGGCCAGAGCGTCACACGATAGTGATCGTCTCCCTCTAGCTCATCTGGGCTGACGGTAGTAAGTCCACCGAAGTATGCACGCACGCGATACGTGCCAGGTGCCAGGGTCAATCGCGGGGCTTCAGGGAAGTAATCAGTCGGTCCATGTATGACTAAGACCCCAGAAGGCAGTTCCAAGCTGGCTTCAACGACCCGATCCCATCCAACAAAGTCAGCGGGTGGGGCCTCGGCCAAGATTTCCACTTCCACCGGCACCGGCATGGCTCGCGCCGTCAAGAGGCACAGGATACCAGAAGCCGCACCCACATAGCGCTCGCGTGCCTCCTCACTCAAAAGTTGAGCAACCAGAGCATCACTTGCTGCCGCGCGCTGACTGGGGGCTTCGCTTGCACCCTCTTGCGCCTGGTTGTCTTCTAACCATATTTGATGGTAATCAGCAAATATCTGATGCTTGTGACTGGCATTGATGCCAGGCTGGGTAGACAATTCGTATCCCCTTTCTGAAGCTTGCTAGGAGTATGTAGCACTATCCCTAGTCTATGCTTCTTTCCAAGAAGGAGCAAAGGGGAAGGGCAGCGCAAGGAACCCCTCTGCCACTTCCCCAGATCTTTCCCGGAGAGACACAATGCTTCACGGTGTCAGCTCGATGCAAAACAGACTTCCACCAGGCTGACCACGGAGCTGGTTCCCCACAGAGGCACCAGCCCCCTGGTTGTCTCCCGATGGAATGTTTCTTACGTCCGCTCCAGCTCCGCCCTCGCGAGCGATAGCGGGCGGGTATTCGCCTGGTTGCTGCCCCGCTACCCTTGGAAAGTTACGAGTGGCGGCATCCCGACGTTGATTTGCACCGGGCCGATCCAGCGTCAGCACCCAGGGCTGACCATGCAAGCGTCGGGCATCGTCTATGTGCTGGGTGCTGTAAGGATAGGCTGCTCGACTGAGCCGGACAATGAAAACAGGTGTGCCGCCTGATGTTGTCGGGCACTGTGTCAGCGGCGTTGTCGTCGCCTGGGTCACCGATTGTGGCAGGCTCAGCGTAGCATGGCTGAGCAGGAAGCCCAGAACCAGCAACAACAACAGGATGATGCCCAAAACTCCCAAAAGGCCAATCCCGCCGTTTCGCGGGGCGCTCGCATCACT
>CAZVYC010000331.1:0-3796 GCA_964631425.1 uncultured Rhodospirillales bacterium | reverse complement strand
CGCCCCGCAGGCCGCCGGCGGCGCACTTGCCGGCGCGGGCGCGCGGCACGCCGCCGCCGGCCCGCGCCGAGGCGGAGGCTGTTCCCGCCCAGGAGGGCCCGGTGTATCTGGAATGGCAGGAGGGCCTCACCCCCTCCGCCGGCGCGGATCGCTGATCGCCACAGGAGGTGACACGGATGGAGCTGAGCTACCTGGGGGGGATCCTGAAGCGGCGCGCCGCCGAGCGCCGCCGGGCCGCGGGCCAGCCCGCCGGCGCGGCCGACGAGGACTGGGGCTGGGTCGCCGACGACGCCGAGCTGTTCGCCCACGCGCCCGCGGCCGGCGGCCGGCTCTTCACCTGGGACTCGCTGGCGCTGCTGGTGCGCGGCCACGCCCGGCCGCGCGCCGCCGGCGGCGCGCGCGACGTCGAGCGCGTCGCCGAGGAGGTGCGCTGCCACTACCTGGAGCACGGCACCCTCGACGTGGACGGCCTGGAGGGCAGCTTCACGCTGGCCCTGCTCGACGGCCACGCTCGCCGCGTGCTGCTCTACCGCAACCTGGTCGGCGCCGGCTTCACCTACTACCACGCCGGGCCCGACGGCCTGCTGTTCGGCAGCAACCTGGCCCAGCTCGTGGACGCTGCCTGCGCCCCGCTGAGGCCCAACCGCCGCGCCCTGCCGACGTTCTTCCTCTACCGCTTCGTCCCCGGCGCCGAGACGCTCTTCGACGGCTTCCTGCGCCTGATGCCGGGCGAGGAGGTGAGCTGGGAGGCTGGCCGGCTGACGCGCCTCCAGCGGCACACCTTCGCCGACCTGCGCGGCCCCGCGACCGTGGCCGATGATGCGGTCGAGCGCCTTGACGAGACGATGGGCCGGGTGCTGGCCGACTGCGCCGCGCTGCGGCCGGGCACCGCCAACCTGCTCTCGGGCGGTGTGGACAGCTCCTACCTCCAGGCCGTGTGGAACCGGGTTGCGCCGCCGGAGGACGGGCTGCCGCCCAGCTTCTCGGTCAGCGTCGATCACCCCTGCACCTGGCCCGACACCGACTACGCCGTCACCGCCAGCCAGGCCCTCGGCACCCGGCACACGCTGGTCCCCGCCGACGGCCCCTACGCCGGCTACCTGCTCGACACGCTGGCCACCGCGGCCGAGCCGCCCAACCACGTCCAGACCGCCTACTTCGGCCACCTGGCGCGCATCATGGCCGGCCTCGGCGTCACCAGCGGCATTTGCGGCGAAGGCGCCGACAGCCTCTTCGGCCTGACGCTGGCCAACCAGGTGCAAAACGCCGCCGTGCTGCGCCGGCTCGTCCCCGGGCGGCTGCCGCGGTCGTGCGGGGCCGTGGTCAGCGGACTGCTCGGCTTCGACCGCCTGCGGGCGACGTTCCGCCTGGCCGGCATGCTCGACGACCTGACCGACCTGGAGCACCCCGTCAACCGCGTGGCGGCGTTCACCGACCGGGCCGCGGTCGAGGCGTGCTTCGGGCGGGCCGCCGTGGCGGACGCGGCGGCGGGGCGGCGGGCGCTGCTGGACCGCTTCCAGGTCGGCGACAGCGTTCAGGACCGGCTGCACGCCGCCGGCTACCTCGGCGAGGCGATGGACAGTGCCTCGCTGTGGACGACGCTGTTCAACCGGGCCGGCGCGGACCTGTTCTGCCCGTTCCTCGACTCGCGCGTGCTGCGGCTGGTCCTCAACTTGGCGCCGGAGGTGCGCTACCCCTTCCGCCGGCCCAAGGACCTGCTTAAGCGGGCGCTGTCGCGGCAGGCCCCGGACGGCCTGGCGCGGCGCACCAAGCTCGGCTTCGGCCAGCCGATCTTCGAGTGGCTCGGCCCCGGCGGCCAGCTGCGGCCCCTGGTGGAGCGCATCGGCGCCTACGACTTCGTCGACGCCCGCGCGCTGGAGCAGGCGCGGGCGCGGCCGAACTGGTTCCTCTACAGCCTGCTCTGTTACGACCTGTGGCACAAGCTGTTCATCGACCGCTCGCTGCCGCGGCCGGCGGCACTGACGCCCGACTGGCGCGACGCCGTCGGGGCCCTCGCCGCGACCCGTTGACGGCACGGAGGCCCTCCGCATGAGCCTGTACCAACGTCTGGTCCGAGACGTCTTCCACCCCCTGGCGCTGTGGCGCGCCGGCGACCTCGGCCAGCTCGACTACCAGCGCGAGTTCGAGCGCACCCAGTGGCTCTCCGCCGACGAGCTGCGCGACCTCCAGTGGCGCCGCCTGCGCACGATCCTGGAGCAGGCGTACCTCCAGTGCCCCTTCTACCGCGAGCGCTTCGACGGGCTGGGCCTGCGGCCCGACGACTTCCGCGGCCCCGAGGACCTGCGCGTCCTGCCGCCGCTGGAAAAGCGCGACATCCAGGAACACGGCGAGCGGCTGCTGGCCCGCAACTGGCCGCGGGCCGACCTGATCCGCAACCAGACCGGCGGCTCGACCGGCACGCCGATCTCCTTCTACCTCAGCACCGACCGCAAGCGCTCGCGCGCCGCCGCCACGCTCCGGCACAACCGCTGGGCCGGCTGGGAGCACGGCGACCGCGCGGCGGTCATCTGGGGCGCGCCCCAGGACCGGCCCGCGACCGGCTGGCGCGCCCGCCTGCGCCGCGCCCTGCTGCGCGAGCCGCTGTGGCTGGACACCGGCTGCGTGACGGAGCTGTCGCTGGCGGCCTTTCACGCCGCCCTGATGCGCCACCGCCCGCGCGTGATCCAGGCGTACGCCCGCGCCGCGGTGCTGTTCGCCCGCTACCTCCAGGCCCGCGGGCTGACCGCCGGCCGGCCGCAGGCGGTCGTCACCTCGGCCGAGGTGCTGGAGGCGGAGGACCGCCGCCTGCTGGAGGAGGTGTTCGGCTGCCGGGTCTTCAACCGCTACGGCTGCCGCGAGGTCAGCGTCATCGCCAGTGAGTGCGACGCCCACTCCGGCCTGCACGTCATGGCCGAGGGGCTCTACGTCGAAATTGAGACGGCGCACGGCGCCGCCGGGCCCGGGGACGTGGGTTCGATCCTGGTGACGGACTTGCTCAACCTGGCGATGCCGCTCTTGCGCTACCGCATCGGCGACGTGGGGTCGTGGGCGGCCGGCGACTGCCCCTGCGGCCGGCGCCTGCCGCGGCTGGAGGGGGTGGCCGGCCGCGTCACCGACTTCCTGGTCGGCGCCGACGGCCGGCTGGTGTCCGGCGTGTTCCTGGCGACCTACGTCATCGCGCAGCGGCCCAGCCTCGGCCAGGTGCAAATCCGCCAGGACCGCCCCGGCGCGGTCCTCTACCGCATCCGTCCCGGATCGGGCTTCCATTACCGGGACGACCTGGAGTACATTCGCCGGGCGACCGGGCGCTACCTGGGCGAAGGGACCGTCGTGGACGCGGAGGTCGTGAGGGAGCTGCCCGCGGAGCCTTCGGGCAAGTTCCTCTTCAGCCGCTCCAGCGTAGCCCCCGAGTTCCTGACGGCACCGGCAACAACCTCCGCCCGCTAGCGCCGCGCTTCGTCGGCCCCTCAACGGCGTGACAGGGCCGCGCCGAGTCCGCGACCCAAGTTTCTGGGGTCGCAACACTTAGGACAATCCTCGCGCCGTGAGCCGCGGGCCGAAGGCGGGCAGGGCTCTGCTTGACACGAACCGGAGGCCCCTTTACACTACCGCGGCGAAAGGCATGATGGCCGGAGCCGGAACCCGGCGTTGCCTTTTCAAACCCCGAGGAGGTATTGTCTCGACGAACCATCTCCCGCGCCCGGGACCGACCTCGTGAACGGACTCCAGAGCTCGCCCGGACAGGTTCGCCAGTGTGGTCAGTACCACGGATAGGAAAGGACCCACGCATATGAGA
>CAZVYC010000330.1:0-3811 GCA_964631425.1 uncultured Rhodospirillales bacterium | reverse complement strand
ACCCAATATGAAGGCGTGTACCTGCTCGGCACCTCGATCGCCCGGCCGCTGATCGCGAAGCGCCAGATCGAGATTGCACGCCAAACCGGCGCCGATGCCGTCGCCCACGGCGCGACCGGAAAGGGCAACGACCAGGTGCGGTTCGAGCTCGCCTATTACGCGCTCGAGCCCGAGATCAAGGTGATCGCCCCCTGGCGCGAGTGGGAGCTCAATTCCCGCACCGTGCTGCTCGACTATGCCGAGAAGCACCAGATCCCGATCGCCAAGGGCAAGACCGGCGAGCCGCCTTACTCCACCGACGCCAACCTGCTGCACATCTCCTACGAGGGCCGCGCGCTGGAAGACCCGTGGGTCGAGCCCGACGAGTCGATGTTCACCCGTACGGTCGCGCCGGAGAAGGCGCCCGATACGCCGAGCTATGTCGAGATCGAGTTCGAGCAGGGCGACCCGGTCGCGGTGAACGGCCAGCGTCTGTCGCCAGCCGCGCTCCTGACCGAGCTCAACCGGCTGGGCGGCGAAAACGGCATCGGCCGGCTGGATCTAGTCGAGAACCGCTTCGTCGGCATGAAGAGCCGCGGCGTCTACGAAACGCCGGGCGGCACGATCTGGCTCACGGCGCACCGGGCGATCGAATCGCTTACGCTCGACCGGGGCGCCATGCACCTCAAGGACGAGCTGATGCCGCGCTATGCCGCGCTCATCTATAATGGCTTCTGGTTCTCCCCCGAGCGTCGCGCGCTCCAAGCACTGATCGACGAAACGCAGAAGCGGGTGTCCGGCACGGTCCGGCTCAAGCTCTACAAGGGCCTGGCATCGGTGGTCGGCCGCAAGTCGCCCAACTCGCTCTACCGGCTGGACTACGTCACCTTCGAGGCCGATCAGGTCTACAGCCAGAAGGACGCCGAAGGCTTCATCAAGCTGAACGCGCTCCGGCTCCGGCTCGGTACGATCGCGGAACGCGGCGGGGGCTGACGATCGCCGGGTTCGTAGAACCGCTGGCGGCGGTCACGCTGGAGAACGACTTCGTCCGGCTTGTCCCGCTCGCGGCTGGGCATGCCGGCGCGCTGGCGGAACTGACGGTCGGAATCGGACTGACCCGCTTTTTCCCTGAGCCGCTCGACACGCGGGCCGCGGTCGAGAAATTCGTCGACACGGCGCTCGATCTGGCGGCCAAGGCGCAGGCAGTACCGTTCGCGATCATGGACCGCGCCAGCGGCGCCGTCGCCGGGTCGACCCGTTTCGGCAATGTTGCGCCTGAGCATCGCCGCGTCGAGATCGGCTGGACCTTCGTCGGCTACCCATGGCAGCGCACGTCGGTCAACACCGCCGCCAAGCTCCTCCTGCTGACCCATGCCTTCGAACGGCTGGGCTGCGTCCGGGTCGAGCTCAAGACGGATGCCCGCAACACGGTCTCGCGCGCCGCAATCCTGAGGCTGGGTGCGACCGAGGAAGGCATTCTGCGCCACCACATAGTCTGCGCCGACGGCCATTTGCGCGATACGGTCTATTTCAGCATCCTGGCCGCCGAGTGGCCGGCGGTGAAGGCGAAACTGACGGCCCGGCTTGGCTGATGCGGCGGCTCGACGCCTCAGGCCTCAATTGCCCGCTGCCGGTCCTGAAGGCGCGTAAGGCGCTCATCGCCATGGAGCCCGGCGAGTGCTTGGAGGTCCTCACTACCGATCCCATGTCGGGGGTCGACATGCCGGTATTCTGCGCGCAGGCTGGACACCGCATCATCCGTGAAGAGAAGCGCGAAGGCGGGTTCGTCTTCGTCATCGAGAAAGGCGCCCGATGACCCCGACCGAAATCCAGCTTCTGCTGCCGCTTGTACTTCCCCTGGTCATCATCCTGGCGATGCGGCGGCGCATGATGCGCCCCAGAAAATTCCGGCTCGCGACCTTGGGCATCGGCCCGGTCATGATCCTGGTCGGCATCGTGGCGCTGATGAGCAGCGGTCCGACGCCGACTGTCAACCATGTTGCGGCGCTCACCTTGACGGCGCTTGCTGGCTGGGGCGTGGGCTGGCTTCGGGCCAAGTTGACCAAGGTCGAGTACGACGAGGCTTCCGGGATGATAACCCAGCGCGGCACTCCCTATGGCCTGATGTTTTTGGTCGGGCTGGTCGCGGTGCGCGCTGCGCTCAGGATCGCCACCATCGAACATCCGGAATGGGGCATCAACCTCAATCGCGCGACCGATTTCCTGCTGTTCTTCGGGTTCGGCATTGTCTCGGGCTACGCTGCCGAGCTCTATTTCGCTGCCGGCAGGGCGCGCCGTCCGGCCCAGCCCCAGGTCTGAGGCGGGCTTTCCCGGCTTGCTTTCCGCGCGGCATTCCTGCAACAGGTGCCGGCGCAATTCGCATCAAATGGCGCAATCCCTGCGACGGCGCTTGCCCGTCGGCGCGTTGTCACCATAATCTCGTCACTAACTTTGAGAGTCCATGCCTCAGTCCGCCGCCTCGACCCCAACCGACATCGCGACCATGAGCTTCGAGGACGCGCTAGCCGAGCTTGAGAAGATCGTGCGGCAGATCGAGGATGGCCGGGGCAAGCTGGACGAGGCGATCTCCGCCTACGAGCGCGGCGTGGCGCTGAAGCGGCATTGCGAGGGGAAGCTCAAGGAAGCGCAGACCAAGATCGAGCAGATCACCGTTGGCGATAATGCCATCGGAACAACGACGTTCGGCGAGTAGAGCAGAATGCTGACAAGCGTGAAGACTGGGGTGGCGCTGCCCGACGCCATGACGGAAACCAGCCGGCTGCTCAACGCGGCGATCGATGACTTGCTGCCGGAAAGCGACGGTCCCGACGGTCCCCTCTATCAGTCGATGCGCTATGGCTGCCTCGGCGGCGGCAAGCGGCTCCGGCCGCTGCTCGTGCTGCAGAGCTCGGCCTTATTCGGCGTCGCGCAGAGCTGTGCCGTCCGCGCCGCCGCCGCGATTGAGTTCATCCATTGCTATTCGCTGATCCATGATGACCTTCCGGCGATGGACAATTCCGACCTCCGCCGAGGTCGGCCGACCGTGCACAAACAGTTCGACGAGGCGACCGCTATCCTGGCGGGCGACGCGCTGCTGACACTGGGGTTCGAGGTGCTGGCCGACCCGGCAACACATGAGGACCCGAATGTCCGCTGCCAGCTGGTGGCGGCGCTGGCCTCGGCCGCGGGCGCCAACGGCATGGTCGGCGGCCAGATGCTGGACCTTGCGAGCGAGAACAAGACGCTCAACGCCGCCGGCATCGCGCGGCTCCAGCGGCTGAAGACCGGCGAGCTGATCTCGTTCTCGTGCGAGGCGGGGGCGATCCTCGGCCGCGCCGCGCCGCCGCAGCGCGCCGCGCTCAAGGCCTATGCGCACGATCTCGGTATCGCCTTCCAGATGGCCGACGACATCCTGGATGCGACCGGCAGCGAGGACGACACCGGCAAATCGGTGGGGCAGGACGCCGCCGCCGGCAAGTCGACCTTCGTGTCGATCCTGGGACTGGAGCAGGCTCGCGAACAGGCCCAGATGCTGGCGCAGCAGGCAGCCAAGCATCTCGATATCTTTGAAGGGCGCGCGGAAACGCTGCGCCAGCTTGCACACTATGTCGTGGAGCGCCGCGGATGACCGACAGCGACCGAACCGATCCGGAGGCGATGTTGCGGAACACCCCAACCCCGCTGCTCGACACGATCGAGACGCCCGAGGATTTGCGCAAGCTTGACCCCAGTCAACTGCAGCAGGTGGCGGACGAGCTCAGGCACGAGACGATCGATGCGGTCTCCGTGACCGGCGGCCATCTGGGCGCGGGCCTGGGGGTGGTCGAGCTGA
>CAZVYC010000329.1:0-3891 GCA_964631425.1 uncultured Rhodospirillales bacterium | reverse complement strand
ACCGCGGCGAACAGCTCGGCTGGTTCCAGTCGGCCGAGATCAAGATAGAGATCGTGCTATGCATCTTCGGCCTCTACATGTTCGTGGTGCATAGCCTGACGGCCGAACGCCCATTCATCGACATCGCGGTGTTGCGCGACCGCAACTTCATCTTCTGCATCCTGCTGGCGACAGTGACCAACCTTGTTTTCAACGGCTCGTTCGTGCTGTCGCCGCAGCTGTTGCAGACTGAGCTCAACTATCCGGTCGTCACAGCGGGGCTGGTCATGGGACCGCGCGGCTTTGGCACCATCGCTGCAATGCTGATCTATGGCCGGTTCGCCAATCGCGTGGACCAGAGATTGATGATCCTGGTTGGGCTCATGCTCGTCGGCTGGACGATGTACCAGATGTCGGAATGGTCGCTGATGGTGGGCGCCAGCGAATTCATCAGCCTGGGCCTGGTGCAGGGATTCGGCATGGGTCTGACCTTCGCGCCGCTGACCCAGCTCGCCTTCTGGACCCTCCCCGCTGAGCTGCGCACCGAGGCATCCAGTGTCTATGCGCTGCTCCGCAACGTGGGCGGCGCAATCGGCATCTCGATCGTCATTTCCCGACTTTCGGAGCTGACTCAGACGAACCATGCGCATCTGGGCGCGTTCATGACTCCGTTCAGCCATATTCCAACGCTGCACGGGGTCTCCGGCTCTGCCGCTCTCAAGATGCTCGATCTCAGCCTCAACCAGCAGGCGGGAATGGTCGCCTATATCAACGTGTTCCGGCTGCTGTCGATCCTGAGCGTGGTCTTCCTGCCGCTGTTGCTGCTGATCCGCTCAAGCAACGTGCCACCGCCATCCGATCCCGCCGCCGAGGCTGCGGTGCATTGATCGAGCGCCCCCCGGCTTGCAGGCCGGCCGCAGCGATCCAGCTCATTCGCAATGTCCGAGAATATTCCACCCGCCATCGTCTGGTTCCGGCAGGATCTGCGGCTGGATGACAATCCCGCGCTGGCCGCGGCCGCGGAGGACGGACGGCCGGTAGTCGCGCTTTTCGTGCTGGACGAGGCAGCCGCCGGGGCGTGGAGGCCAGGCGGGGCCAGCCGGTGGTGGCTGCATCAAAGTCTGAGCGCCCTCGACAGGTCGTTGGGACGGCTGGGCGTTCCGATGGTGCTGGTGCACGGATCATCCGCTGACGCGGTGCCGCGGCTGGTGCGGCAGACCGGGGCGACCGCGGTCTATTGGAATCGCTGCTATGAACCTTTCGCCGTCCGGCGCGACACGACGATCAAGGCCGCGCTGAACGCGGCCGGCGTGCGCGTGGAAAGCTTTTCGGCAAGCCTCCTGGCCGAACCATGGACGATCAGAACTCAAGGAGGCGGACCGTTCAAGGTGTTCACGCCGTTCTGGCGGGCGCTCCGCGAACAGTCTCGCCCCGAGCGGCCGCGCAAGGCGCCGCCGATCCTGCAAAGCATCGTGCCCCCAACCGGCGACCGGCTGGAAGATTGGAGCCTGCTGCCGACGAAGCCTGACTGGGCCGGTGGCCTCCGTGAGAGCTGGACGCCGGGCGAGGACGGCGCACAGGCAGCACTGAGGCATTTTCTGGAGGCGGCGCTGGATGCCTATAAGCGCGACCGCGACCGACCCGGCATCGCGGGCGTCTCTCGCCTGTCGCCGCACCTGCATTGGGGCGAGATTTCGGTACGGCAGGTCTGGCACGCAGTCGAGGCGGAGGCCGGGTCAGCGGGCGAGCCGTTCCTGCGCGAGCTGGCCTGGCGTGAGTTCGCCCACAATTTGCTGTGGCAGTTCCCCGACCTGCCCGAAAAGCCGTTCAATCCCCGCTTCGCCGATTTCCCCTGGCGGAGCGACGCGGCTGCTCTCGGCGCGTGGCAACGGGGGATGACCGGCTATCCGATCGTCGACGCCGGCATGCGAGAATTGTGGCAGACCGGATGGATGCATAATCGCACCCGGCTGGTGGCCGGCTCGTTGCTGGTCAAACACCTGCTCCTGCCCTGGCAGGCCGGAGAGGCTTGGTTCTGGGACACTCTGGTCGATGCGGACCTCGCGAACAACGCGATGAACTGGCAGTGGGTCGCAGGCTCGGGCGCCGACGCCGCGCCCTATTTCCGTATCTTCAATCCCGTGCTTCAAGGCGAAAAGTTCGACCCGGACGGCAGCTATGTCCGCCGCTTCGTGCCCGAGCTTGCAGGGCTGCCGGACAAGTGGCTACACAAGCCCTGGATCGCGCCGGCCGGCGTGCTGGACAAGGCGGGCATCGTGCTCGGCCGCACCTACCCACGACCGATTGTCGATCACAGCATCGCGCGCGAGCGCGCGCTGGCTGCTTTCGCCGCGCTTGGCAGCTGATTTCCGCATGGACGATGCGTCAAGGCTGGAATCGGAGGTCGCGGGCGGTTACGGTCTGAGAATCGTGTCAGCCGTCGCGTCTCCAGACAAATCCTCTCCCATGCCCGCCAAGGGCAGGACCGACGATCTCCGGCGCGGCATCTCGCTGATCCTGGTATCGACCGCGCTGTTCGCCAGCATGAACGCCGGGGTGAAGCTGCTGTCGGCGCGGTTGAATCCGGTCGAGATCGCGTTCTTCCGGCAGTTCTTCTCAATCTCGCCGGTGTGCTTCGTGCTGTTCCGGTCGGGCGGCCTGCCGACCTTGCGGACCAAGCGGCCGCTCGGCCATCTTTTCCGCGGGCTCATCGGCAACCTTGCGATGGCGGTGTTCTTCCTGTCGCTCGCCTGGCTGCCGCTGGCCGACGCCACCGCGCTGTCCTTTTCCTCGCCCTTGTTCACGACGGCGCTTTCGGTCCCATTGCTGCGGGAGCCGGTCGGCATGCATCGTTGGAGCGCGGTGGCCGTCGGTCTCGTCGGCGTCATCATCATGACCCACCCGAGCGGCGCCTGGTTCACCCACGGCGCCGGCGCGGGCGCAGCGATGGGCCTCCTGGCCGGCTTCATGAGCGCGCTGATGATGATCACCATTCGGCAGCTGAGCCGCACGGAGCCGTCGGTAACGATCGTATTCTATTTCGTCCTGATCGGCAGCCTGGGCTATGGCGCGGCGTTGCCGTTCTTCTGGACCCGGCCCGTGGGCTGGGAGTGGGTGGGCCTGGTTGCGATCGGCCTGGTGGGCGGCGCGTCGCAGCTGGTGATGACGCACGCCTATCGCCATGCGCCGGCGTCGCTGCTGGCGCCGTTTGGCTATGTCGCGATCGTGTGGAGCACGCTCTTCGGCTATCTGATCTGGAACCAGCTGCCGGGTTCGCGGGTTTTGACCGGCGCCGCGATTGTAATCGCGAGCGGCCTCTACATCATCTATCGTGAGGCGAGGCGGCAGGCGGCTATGAGGTCGGAGCCTTTGTCGTCCGCGGGCTGAACCGGTGGCGCCGCGTCCAAGCGTCGCAAGGATCGCGCCGCAAACCTGCCGTGCCCCGGATGGCGGGGGACTGGCAATGTCAGTCTGACTGTCGCATATGATGCGCGATTCTACACAACTCGCCTCGGACCGGGTCGCTGGAGTTTTTGATGCCTTATATCGTCACCGAAGCCTGCATTAAGTGCAAATATACCGACTGCGTCGAAGTCTGCCCGGTGGATTGCTTCTATGAGGGCGAGAACATGCTCGTGATCCACCCGGACGAATGCATTGATTGCGGCGTGTGCGAGCCGGAATGCCCTGTCGAGGCGATCGTGCCCGACAGCGACCCGAAATCCGAGGCGCTGGCCGAGATGAACCGCGAATATTCGGAGATCTGGCCGAACATTACGCGCAAGAAGGCCGCGCCCCCGGATGCCGACGAGTGGAAGGACGTTCAGGACAAATTCGCGAAGCATTTCTCGCCGAACCCCGGGGGGAATTGAGACGGCGGTGGACGCGCGCCGCTTGGACGCGGCGCGAGAC
>CAZVYC010000328.1:0-3901 GCA_964631425.1 uncultured Rhodospirillales bacterium | reverse complement strand
CCGGCCATGACGCGCCCGGTACTGGCTACCCCGGAGCGCGCGACACGCAAGCTCAACGCGAGCCAGCTCGACAAGGGCCAGTGGATTGCCGAGGGCAAGGCGCAGTTTAAGAACCGCCATTACCCCGAAGCGCTGGATGCCTTTGAATGTGTGATCGAGATTGATCCGCATTCGGCCTCAGCCTACAATTTTCGCGGGCTGGTCCTTGAAGAGATGGGCGAGCTGCATGAGGCCCTGCTCTCCTACGAAGAGGCTATCGCGCACGATCCCAATTTTCCCGACGCCTGGCGCAACCGGGGCGAGGTACTCTATCAACTCAAACACTACGAAGAGGCGCTGGCGGTCTACGAGCGGTTGCAGCGCCTGGAACCGAATAACGCCGCCGATTTCAACCGCCGGGGCAACGCGTTCTGGCAGTTGGGATATTTCAAAGAGGCGCTGGCGGCTTACGACGAGGCGATTCATCTCAGGCCTGCCCTGGCGCAGGCCTATAACGGGCGCGGCAATGCCCTGCGCGAACTGGGCCGCCTGGAGGAGAGCCTGTGCGCCTACGAGCGCGCGATTGCGCTTGAAGGACAGGAAGCGATCTTTCAAAATAATTACGCGGTCGCTTTCTATCGTTTGCAAAATTACGAGCGCTGCCTGCTCGCCTGCGAGCGCGCGATTGCGCTGCGGCCCGACTACGCGCCCGCGCACCACAACAGGGGGGACGCGCTCTGGCACTTGCAGCGCTACGCCGATGCGCTTGTCGCCTACGAGCGCGCGCTCCAGCTCGATCCCGACAACCCGCTGACGCACAAGGGGCATGGTTGTACCCTCTGGAAGCTGAAGCGTTACGAAGATGCCTTGCAGTCCTACGAGCGAGCGCTTGAACTCGATCCTACACTCGCCTTTGTCTATTACGCCAAAGGCCTGGCTCTCTTCGCTCTGAAGCGCTATGAGGAGGCCCTGGCCGCGCATAAGCAGGCTATTCATCTCGATTTCAACGATGCCAGTGTCTACAACGGACTGGGTGACGCGTTCTACCGGCTTCATGTCTACGAAGAGGCGTTGGATGCGTACGAGAACGCCCTGGTCTTGAAAGAGGATTACGCCGCTGCCTACCACGGCACCGGCAATGTGCTCTACAAGCTGGGACGCTCCACTGAGGCGCTCAATGCCTATGAACTGGCCCTGCAACTGGAGCCCGACTACCTGCCAGCCTATCGTGGCAAGGGCAACGCCCTGCGCAGCCTTGGACGTCCCGAGGAGGCGCTGGCTGCTTACGAGGTAGCCCTGGAGGCCAGCACGCAGAATCCCTATCTGTACTATGACTACGGCCTCGCGCTCTTCCTCATAAAGCGTTATCAGGAGAGCCTGCTTGCTCACAAAAAGGCCATCAACCTGCGCTACGATCAGGCGCTCTTTCACCTGGGGGCGGGTGAGGCGCTGCTGGCACTCAAAAGCTATGGCGAGAGCCTGATTGCCTTCGAGTGCGCCATCCAGCTCGATCCTGCCAGCGCGCAGTCCTACCTGGGTCGGGGCGACGCGCTCTCCGGGCTCCAGCGTCCCGAGGAGGCCCTGAGCGCGTATGAGCAGGCCCTCCGTTGCGATGAGCACCTGCTCAGAGCACACCTTGGACGCGGCGATACGCTCTACCAGCTCCAGCGCTACGAAGAGGCTCTTGAAGAGTATGGGCAGGCGCTGGCGCTCGATGCAGATTGCGCGCAGGCGCATAAGGGCAAAGGACACGCACTACTCAAGCTCAAGCACTATGAAGAAGTCCTGCCCGCGTACGAGCAGGCGCTGCGCCTTGGCGCGGAAGAGGTCTCGGTCTACAATGGCATGGGCGATGTGCTCTATCAACTGGAGTGGTACGAGGGCGCGCTTGAGTCCTATGAGAATGCCTTGCGCCACGAGCCCGAGAAGGGACGCCATCACTTGAATCGTGCGCGTGCGCTTTATAAATTGAACCGCAACAAAGAGGCGCTGGAAGAATACGAGCAGGT
The DNA here is from genome assembly GCA_964631425.1 of uncultured Rhodospirillales bacterium. Lineage (GTDB taxonomy): Bacteria > Pseudomonadota > Alphaproteobacteria > BOG-932 > Roseiterribacteraceae > BOG-932. Next base: position 1,913 of record CAZVYC010000328.1, on the reverse strand, counting down.
GCTGGAACTGGCTCCTGATCAGTTCGCCGCGCACCTTGGCCGCGGCGACACCCTCTGGCGTTTGAACCGCAATGTCGACGCGCTCAAGGCCTACGAGCAGGCGCTGGAACTGGAGCCGGAGAACGCCGCGGCTTATAATGGCCGGGGCCGCGCGCTGCTCGATCTGGATCGCCGGGAAGAGGCGCTCGAGGCCTTTCAGCGCGCGATTGAACTGGATGCGCGGAACGCCCTGTACCATAACAACAAGGCCCTGGCACTCTATCGCCTGAAAAATTACGGCGAGGCGCTGACCGCCTATAAAGAGGCGCTCAAGCTCGATGCCGCCAACGCCGATGCCTATAACGGCATGGGCAATGTCTATTACTATCGCCAGAGCTGGGAGAAGGCGCTGAAAGCCTACGACCAGGCCATTAAACTGGCTCCGCGTACCTCCTCGTTCTACCGCAACAAGAGTGCCGTGCTGCGCTGGCTTGGTCGCAATGACGAGGCGGAACAGGCCAGCGCGAAGGCGAATGTGCTGGATAGTGTTGGAGGGTGATAGGCTGGTGATGGTGGTGAGTAGAGCGCCTTACATCACCCCAGGACGCGGACAAGCAGAGTCCTGCTCTCTGCTCACCCACTTCATTGCTTTCCCTCCTTTCTATGGGGTACGACTTACTCTCGCACAAGTACCGTTTATTGATACTGAGCAGCGGCCTGTTCAGCGTAAGGTCGCCCACTGGCGCGAATGATGCGAATAAACTCGCTGGCATCAAAAGGTATTTTGCGAAACGTGACGCCGATGTTCTCTCCTTCAGAGGCGACGATCGCGTACTCTGCCCAGGGGTCAGCGCGGAACTGGTCCTCTGGCAGTTGCCAGTTATAGGCGAAGCCGACGCTGCCGGGGTTGAAATACCAGGCGTTGCTCAGGCCCAGGCGGCGCAGTTGCTGCGTGTGGGTATGCCCGCCCGTGAGCAGGGTTGCCTCGAAGCCGCCCAGGAACTGCTTCCAGGCTTCCTCTGGAGTATCGGGCAGGAGAATATCATCATAGGAACGGGGCGAGCCGTGAAAGCAGAGCATCTTTTTCCCAGCTTCCAGCGGGATTTCAATGGTCGGCTGAAATTGCCTGATAAAGGCCACATCTTCCTCTGAAAGCTGCGCGAGCGACCAGGCCCTGACCGCGAGTTGTTGCTCGCTGACCGTCTCATTGGTCGAGGTCTCCACACCTGTCAGAAGCCAGTCGTCGGCATTGCCCATCACCACGGGACAATCTAGTTCGCGCAGCCGCTGAACGGTCTCGGCAGGCTGCGCGCCTCCCTGAATAGCATCACCCAGGCAGACAATCTGCTCGATCCCCTGTTGTCGAATATCCTCAAGGGCACGATCAAGCGCGAAGCAGTTGCCATGAATATCTGAAATAACCGCAATACGCATTTCTCTTCTCCTTTTCTTCAGTTGTCGATAGCATACCAAATACGAGCTCTGCAAAAAAGGGAATTTCTATGCTCTTAGCATGGATAGCCCCAAAACTCATACTTGTTTGGGCATCAAGAGATGCACTGGTATACTGAAAAGAGACCATCGCACGGAGACAATCTTTTAACGCAGAGCTATCCATTGAAACGCATCCATTTGAGGATTGAAGGGGGATGGTTATGAGTGAGATGTTGCGAACGGTGACCCTCTGGTTGGCCTGGTACAGAGAAAAAGAGGGCCTGGAAGAAAAATTGCCCGGCAGGCCCCTGCGCCTGAAGATGTTATATGCATCCTCGAAAGACGAGGCGCGCATAAAGGCCCAGCAGTGGTTGGAGCAGAAAGGGCTGGTCGCCAGAGATCTGGAGAGGCTGGAGCCATCTCCCTATGGGCTCCACTTTCAACACCCTCGCTGCAGCGCGAGCATCGCGCCGTAGGCGTCATGATGATCCCCATCCCTA
>CAZVYC010000327.1:0-3911 GCA_964631425.1 uncultured Rhodospirillales bacterium | reverse complement strand
CTCGTCACGATAGGCGACAATCCGCTTGTCGCCGATCACTCCTGGGCCGTATTGCGCCCGCACCACGTTTCGCGCCACCTCATCACGGGTGAAGGGCGGAATCGCGTCCAGCACTTTGGCCTTCTCGGTGCGGACCGAATCGGCATCGAACCGCGTTGGCGGCTCCATCGCCGCCATCGTCAGCAGCTGGCACAGATGGTTCGGCACCATGTCCCGTAACGCGCCGGTGGCGTCGTAGAACTTGCCCCTGGTCTCGACCCCGACCGTCTCGGCCACGGTGATCTGCACGTGGTCGATATGGTCCCGGTTCCACAGCGACTCATAGACGCCGTTGGCGAACCGGAAGACCATGATGTTCTGGACCGTCTCCTTTCCCAGGTAATGATCGATCCGATAGATCTGGTCCTCGCACAGCACATTCAGCAGGCGGCGATTGAGCTCGTGGGCGGAGGGCAGGTCGGTGCCGAATGGCTTCTCGACGATTACCCGCCGCCATTGGCCCGGTTGCTGCCAGGTAAGGCCGGCCTCCCCAAGCTGTTCGACGATCGTGGCAAAGGCCGATGCCGGCGTTGCCAGATAAAAAAGGACGTTGCCGCCGGTCCGGTGCTTCTCCTGGACGTTGTCGAGCGCCGTCTTGAGCTTGGCGTAGCCCGCCGGCTCGTCGAACGAGCTCTGGACATAGTACATCCGCTCGGCGAACCAATCGCGATCGGTTGGCGAGACCGGTGATTTCGCGAATTGCTTGAGCCCGTTCACCAGCTCTGTCCGGAAGGTCTGGTCGGTGTAGGGGCTTCGCGCAAACCCGATCAGCGCAAATTTCTCCGGCAGGAGACCAGCGTGTCGCAAATTGTAAAGGGCGGGTATCAAGAGCCGATGGGTCAGATCTCCTGCGCCGCCGAAGATGACGAGGGTGCAGGGCGGTGCCGGCTGGGATTGCTCGTCCATGGGAATCATCCTGCTGCCTTCGGCGGTTCGACGTGGCCGCCGAAGCCGTGCCGCATGGCGGACAGCAGCTTGTCTGCGAAACTCGCGGTCTCGCGCGAACGGAAGCGGGCGAAAAGCGCTTCCGTCAAAACCGGGGCCGGCACTGCCTCCTCGATGGCCGCATTGATCGTCCAGCGCCCTTCGCCGGAATCCTGGACGAAGCCGCCATAGTGAGAAAGCTCGGGGTCGCCCGCCAGCGCCTGCGACGTCAGGTCCAGCAGCCAGGAACTGACCACACTGCCCCGCCGCCACAGCTCGGCGATATCCGGCAGGTTGAGCTCATACCGGCGCTCGGCCGGAACCTCGTCCGAGGCGACCTTCTGCAGAATATGGAAGCCTTCGGCATAAGCCTGCATCAGGCCGTATTCGATGCCGTTATGGACCATCTTGACGAAGTGCCCCGCGCCGTTCGGCCCGCAATGGAGATAGCCGCGGTCCGCCGTGTCGGGGGTGCGGCCCGGTGTTTTCGGAATGCTGCCTTCGCCCGGCGCCAGGGTCGAGAAGATCGGGTCGAGGTGCTGCACCACGTCGGTCTCGCCACCGATCATCAGGCAATAGCCGCGCTCCAGTCCCCAGACGCCGCCCGAGGTGCCGGCATCGACATAGTGGATGCCTCTCTGCTTCAGCAACTGCGCGCGGCGGACATCGTCCTGATAAAAGGAGTTGCCGCCGTCAATGATGATGTCGCCGGTTTCGAGCAGTTCGCTAAGCGCGATTACGGTGTGCTCGGTAATTTCGCCCGCCGGCAGCATCACCCAGACGGCGCGCGGTTTTGAAAGCTGCGAGACCAGGTTCTTGAGGTCGGCGCCGCCCCTGGCCCCGGCTTCGACCAGCTGCTTGACCGGTTCGGCGGCCTGGTCGAAAACCACGCATTCATGGCCGGCGCGCATCAGCCGCCGCGCGATGTTGCCGCCCATGCGGCCGAGGCCGATGATCCCGATCTGCATATCGTTTCTCCTCGTTAAGTCCGACGATGGCAAAAGCCGGGCGCGCGAGGCCATTGGGTGGCAGACCGTTGGCGCACGCTTTGCGCGGTACGACGATCTCCCCAAAGCCGAGGATTCAAGCCTTAGCTTGGTCAACGCGTTCCATCCGGTCGGGTTCCACTGAACAAATTGGCTGGATCGTGCCCAGTTCAACCACGCGAGGCTCGAGAGTCGCGTGGGCCACAGGTAATACGCCCCCCGCGACCTGGATCAACTCTCAAAATGCGCAAAGGTGCGGTGAATTCAGGGAGGCAGGCGTGCTGTGAATTCATGGAACCTGTTAGTGGCTGGCGGAAATTCTGACCGATCGACATTGTCGCGCTTGACGGCCGGCCCATGTCAGGCAATTCCGGTGCGTCGCCCCAGTTCCGGCGCGGAGCTGTCGTTCCGCTCGGGTCGCAAGGAGAAGCCTATGGTTCGCGAAATCAGTGCGCTGGCGGGAAAGCCCGTCGATCCTTCGATGCTGGTCAATGTCCCGCGGCTGATCACGGCCTATTTCACCGGCAAGCCGGATGTCTCGGTCGCGGCAGAGCGGGTTGCGTTCGGCACCTCGGGCCATCGCGGCTCGGCGTTCGATAACGCGTTTAACGAAGACCACATCCTCGCTGTCACCCAGGCGATCTGCCTTTATCGCGCGAGCCATGGTACCGACGGTCCGCTTTTCATCGGCAAGGACACGCATGCGCTGTCAGAGCCGGCTCTGGCCAGCGCGCTCGAGGTGCTGATCGCCAACGGCGTCGAGACGATGGTGGACGAAGGCGACGGCTACACGCCGACCCCGGTCATCTCGCATGCGATCCTGACCTATAACCGCGGACGGACCTCCGGCCTTTCCGACGGGATCGTGATCACGCCGTCGCACAACCCGCCGCAGGACGGAGGCTTCAAGTACAATCCGCCCCATGGCGGCCCCGCCGACACCGACGCCACCGGCTGGATCGAGAAGACCGCCAACGATCTCGTCAAAGGCGGCCTCCAGGACGTGAAGCGCGTTCCATTGGCCGCGGCCCTGAACTCGCCGCTGCTGCATCGCCATGACTATGTCGGCCCCTATGTCGGCGACCTGGCGCAAATCGTCGACATGGACGCCATTCGCGCCGGCGGGGTCAGAATCGGCATCGATCCCTTGGGCGGAGCCGCGGTGCGTTACTGGGGCCCAGTCATCGAGCGCTACGGGATCGATGCCACGGTCGTGAACGATCAGGTCGACCCCACCTTTCGCTTCATGACCGCCGACTGGGACGGTCAGATCCGGATGGATTGCTCTTCGCCCTATGCAATGAAGCGGCTGGTGGCGATGCGGCAGCAGTTCGACGTGGCTTTCGCCAACGACACCGATTCCGACCGCCACGGCATCGTCTGCGCCTCGGCTGGGCTGATGAACCCAAACCACTATCTGGCGGCAATGGTCGCCTACCTGTTCACGCACCGGCCAGACTGGCGGGTGGGCAGCGCTGTCGGCAAGACCGTCGTGTCCAGCTCGATCATAGACCGGGTCGCGGGCAAGCTGGGCCGCAAGCTGGTCGAGGTGCCGGTCGGCTTCAAATGGTTCGTCGACGGACTGATCGACGGCTCGTTCGGTTTCGGCGGCGAGGAGAGCGCCGGCGCCTCGTTCCTCCGCCGCGACGGCTCGGTCTGGACGACCGACAAGGACGGTCTCATCGCCGGCCTGCTCTCCGCCGAGATGACCGCCAGGCTGGGCCGCGACCCGGCCGAGCAGTTCGCCGACCTGGCCCGCGAGCTCGGCACGCCGCATTACGAGCGCATCGATGCGCCGGCAACGCCCGAGCAGAAGGCCGTGCTGAAGAAGCTCACGCCAAGCCAGATCACGGCAAGGATGCTGGCCGGCGATCCCATCACCGCGGCCTTCGACAAGGCGCCCGGCAATGGCGCCGCGATCGGTGTAATCAAGGTGGTGACCGAGAGCGGCTGGTTCGCCGC
>CAZVYC010000326.1:0-3928 GCA_964631425.1 uncultured Rhodospirillales bacterium | reverse complement strand
CTTCAGCCCTAGCTCGTCCAGCGACTTCGCCCACGCCCCGTGCTTCTTACGGTGCTCGACCTGAGCGTAGTAGATCCGGTGGAGCAGGTGCCGGGCTAGGTCGGTCGGGTCGGGCTTGAACGCCGCCTTCATCAGCGGGCCGACGAGGTATTTGCGCCGGAAATTAACGTCGAAGACCATGTAGAGCGGCGACGAAGGATGCTCGGCCGAATGCTTGGCATAGGCCTCCTTCATATAGGCCATGTAGTTCTGCGATTCGTTGGCGACGCGCTCGCCCTTCACGTTGACCGTGATCGTGCCGGGATAGGATTTCTCCATGATCGCGGTCCGTGGAATCTCCTCGCCCGGCGTGCACATGTTGGTGCACCACCAGGCGCCGTCGACCGTCTTGAAGCGTCCGCCGACCGCTAGGCCCGCCCGAATGCCGTCGCCGGTATTGGTGAAGACGCCGGCGCTCCAGTCGGAGTTGGTCGGCTTGGGCAGGTATTTCTCGCGCATCTCCTGGTTCTTCTCGAACCCGCCGGCGGCGAGCACGACGCCTTTCAAGGCCCGGATATTCATGCGCTTGCCGTCGCGCACGATGACCGCGCCCGTCACGCGGCCATCTTCGCGGATCAGCTCGACCAGGCTGGTGTTGCGCCAGAGCGGAATGTTGCGGTCCATCATCGAGAGCCGAAGCCGTGCCACACCGGCGACGCCACAGCACAGCCGCCGGGCGATCTTGGTCTTGAGGCGCCAGGGGATATCGGTGACGTAGCTGAGCAGCATCTTGCCCAGGATGCCTTTCCAGCCGGGCTGCTGCACGGTCAAGATCTGCGCCTCGACCTGCGTGAAGCCGATGCGGCCGAGAAAGCGCATCATCGGATGCTCCGGCATCAGGTGCCAGGCTTCGTCGCCGAGATCGCTCATCATCACCGGAGCCGGCTCGTGTGAGCGGTGGCCGTGCTTCGAGCCCGGCTTATCGGTGTAATAATCGGGATAATGTTCGAGCGATTCATACCGCACCCTCGTCCGGTCATGCAGGAAGCGCAGCATCTGTGGGCCGGATTCGATATAGGCGTCCAGCATCGCCGGCTCGACCGAACCCTCCGGCACGGTCTGCCTGAGATATTCGCGCGCCTCCTCCAGCGAATCCTGGGCGCCGGCCTCGATCGTATAATGGCTGCAGGGAATCCAGATGCCGCCGCCGGAATAGGCGCTGGTCCCGCCATACTTGTCGCCCTTCTCGATGACGAGGACGTTCTTCGCCCCCATCTCGTAGCAGCAGATCGAGGCTGTCATCCCACCATTGCCGGAGCCGACGACCAAGACGTCGACCGTGCTATCCCAATTCATGCTTCCCCCAAAATGTAGATCCCGTTTTTCTACGAATAAAGCCGTAGCATGGGTAGAGCGGAAGCGAACCCATCAATTCTTTGCGCTCGATGATGGGTTTCGCTCCGCTCTACCCATTCTACAGATTAGTTTTCTCCGCCGTCCGGTCCCCAGAACACAACCCAGGTCATGAAATCATCAGAGAAGTTCACGAAATGGTGGTTGGCGCCGGCCTCGACGAAGATGACGTCATGGGCCTTGAACGGCCGCGCTTGGTCGTTTTTCACGAATGTGCCGGTGCCGGAGACGACAATATAAAGTTCGTCTTGCCGGTGCGGCAGCTGCGGATCGTGCTGCTTGGGCACATAGATGCCGGCCCGCATCGTGCCGTGATGGAGCGGATAGTGCGAGCGCTTGCCAGAGGCCTCCGCCGCGAGCCCTGCCAGCGCCACTTCGAGGCCGAATAGCCAGTTCTCGTCAGCCATGGGCAGGCGTCCCCAGCAAAGGAAGTGACTTCAGCACTGCCGCCGCCGCCTTTTTCGCGGCGTCGCGGGCGAAGACCTGGAAATCGATCCGGCTGTCCTCGCCGGCCAGATCCGACAGGGCGCGGATGATCAGCCACGGTACGCCGAACGCCTCCGCCACCTGGGCCACCGCCCCGCTCTCCATGTCGACCGCACGGCCGTCGAAGCCGGCGAACAACCGCTCCCGGGTCATCCCGCAGCCGAGATAGGAATCGCCCGTCAGGATGGTGCCGAAATGCACGCCCTGCGCGCCGGCGAATGCCGCGCGCGCCGCCGCGATCAGCCCGGGATCGGGCAGGTAGGCCAGGTCGCCGCGGAATTCTGGGAAGGGCAACGCACCGGCCCGGAAGACCTCGAGTTCCCCCTTCACCATCGCGCCGTAATCATGCTGGATGACCGCGGTTCCTATCACCAGGTCGCCGACGGACAACGCCGGGTCCAGGCCGCCGGCGACGCCCGAAAACAGGATGCCGCGGCAGGCGAACCGATCCAGCAATATGGCGGCGGCGAGCGCGCCATTGACCTTGCCGATGCCGGATTCGGCCAGCACCACGGGGCGGCCATCAAGCAGCCCATGATGGATGCGCACGCCGGCGACGGTTTCACGATCGCTTTCGACCAGATGCGCGCCGAAAGCGGCGATCTCTTCCGGGATGGCGGTCAGGATGGCGATGGGCGGTTTTGTCTCGGCCATGGCGGCTCCTTCAAGGAAGGTCCCGGATCATCAGGCGGGCCGCCGGGTCGTAGCTCGCCAGAGTCCGGTCGATACCAGGATCGGCGACCGGGTGGAAGCCGTTGCGCCTCCAAAAGCCTTCCGGCCCGTTGAAACCTCTGAATTTCACCACCAAGGCATGAAGGACACCAAGGAACGGCCTAGGGCGTTTTCGCTGCGCGGCTTGGTGGTTCATCTTCATTCATACGCGTCACGCGGAGACACTCGTGACGAACCCGCTTTGTTCTCCCATATTGGACGGATGAAGTCCCTGCCCCTCACCATCGGACCCGACGAGCCGCGGGCCTTGCTGCCGCCCAACATCGCGGTCTGGTTCACCCATCGTGGCTGGACGCCGCACGCGCACCAGCTGGCGATGCTGGAGGCGGCCGCGGACGGCGCCGATACGCTGCTGGTTGCGCCCACCGGCGGCGGCAAGACCTTGGCCGGTTTCCTGCCGAGCCTGATCGATCTGGCCGAGCGGCCGCGGCCGGGACTGCACACGCTCTACATCTCGCCCCTGAAGGCGCTGGCGGTCGACGTCCAGCGCAATCTGGAAACGCCGATCGCCGAGCTGCGCCTGCCGATCCGCGCCGAGACCCGCACCGGCGACACGCCCCAGGCCAAGCGTGAGCGGCAGCGCAAATCGCCGCCGCAGATCCTGATGACCACGCCGGAGAGCCTGGCGCTGATGCTGTCCTATACCGACGCGGGCGAGATCTTCGCTGGCTTGAAGACCATCGTGATCGACGAGCTGCACGCGCTCTCCGGCACCAAGCGCGGCGATCTGCTGTCGCTCGGCATCGCGCGGCTGAGGCGGCTGGCGCCCCGCGCCCGCGCGGTCGGTCTTTCGGCGACCGTGGCCCATCCCGGAAAGCTCGCGGCCACGCTTTCCCGCCGCGGCGCGGTCGATCCCGACGATGTGCGCATCATCCGCGGCCGCGACGGGGCGCCACCGGTGATCGATACCTTGGCGACGCGCGAACGCCTGCCCTGGGCCGGCCACATGGGCGTCCATGCGATGGCCGAGGTCTATGAGCGCATCGCCAAGGTCAAGACCGCGATCGTATTCGTCAACACCCGCGCCCAGGCCGAGCTGTGCTTCCAGGGCCTGTGGCGCTTCAATACCGAGAACCTGCCGATCGCCATCCATCACGGCTCGCTCGAGGTGGAGCAGCGCCGCAAGGTGGAGGCGGCGATGGCGCGCGGCGAGCTCCGCGCCGTGGTCGCGACCTCCTCGCTCGACCTCGGCATCGACTGGGGCTCGGTCGACCTGGTCGTGCAGGTGGGCGCGCCCAAGGGCGCGTCCCGCCTGATCCAGCGCATCGGCCGCGCCAACCACCGGCTGGACGAGCCCAGCCGCGCCCTGCTGGTGCCC
>CAZVYC010000325.1:0-3936 GCA_964631425.1 uncultured Rhodospirillales bacterium | reverse complement strand
ACGTGTACAAGGTCTATGCCGAAAGCTTCAAAAGCGAAGACCACTTGCACCGGATTCAGGAAGAGGCGCAGGCTTTGGTGACCGAAATCGTCGCTAAGAGCGTCGGGACCTGAGCGTTACTTCGGGAAGGCCGGCATGGCTGATGAGGGCTCCATCGACCGCAAGGCGCTGCGCAAGCAGCTGCTGGAGGCGCGGCTCGCACTCGACGAAGCGACTCATCGCCGCTTTTCCGAAGCCATCACCACCGCCCTGCTCGCGTATCTGAGCCCCCTCGGCAATCGGGCGCTCGCGTTCTACTGGCCATATCGGCAGGAATACGATCCACTGCCGATCGCCCACCGCATCGCCGCCGAGGACGGCGTGCTGGCGCTTCCGGTCATCGTCGAGAAGGGCCGGCCGCTCGAATTCCGACCATGGCATCCGGATATCGAGATGCTGGTCGGGCTCTATGAAATTCCTCATCCCGCGGGCGATGTCGCGATTGAGCCCGAAATCATCCTGGCTCCGACGGTCGGATTTGACCTCGCCGGCTATCGCCTCGGCTATGGCAGCGGCTATTACGACCGCACGATTGCCGGGCTGGCCAAGCGCGCGACCGTGATCGGCGTGGGCTTTGAGCTCGGTCGCGTCGATACGATCGACCCGCAGCCGCACGATGTGCCGATGGACCTGATCGTGACCGAGGGCGGCGTATTCCGGCCAGTCGATGGCGCTCTGACCCGGGTTGCGTAAGGATTCCTTGAATGCCGCACACATGACCGTCATCGCGACGCCGAGCGTAGCGACGGGGAAGCAATCCACGCTCGCGGTCATCCGCCCGATTCCATTCGCCGACCCGGTCGCCGCGTTCGCCCATCTGCGCGGCGAGGGGCCGGCAATGCTGCTCGACAGCGCGGCGAAAGGACCCGACAGCGGTCGCTTCTCGCTGGTCGCCGTCGATCCGACGGCCATGGTCGAAGCTCGCTGGGACGAGGCTTTCGCCCGGCTGGACAGCCTCTATTCCGGCTTGCCCAGCCTGTGCCCCACGCCTGGATGGCCGCTCGGCCCGGGCCTGATCGGCGCATTCGGCTACGAGCTGCGCCGCGCGGTCGAACGCTTGCCGGCGCGCCACAAGCGCGAGGATGGGCCGGCGGACCTGCTGATCGGGCTGTTCGATACTGTCATCGTCTTCGATCTGGTCGATCATCGCGCGGCCGTGATGGCCGCCGACTTGGCTGCCGGTCGACCGGCGCCGGGCGCGCGGGCAGACGGTCTCGCGCGGCGGCTGACCGATCTCGGTGCATTACCGCCGGTCGATTGGCGCGCCGGCTCCTCCTGGACGGCCGACCGGTCGCCGGACGACCATGCCGCGCAGGTTGGACGAGTCCTGGACTATATCCGGGCGGGTGACATCTATCAGGCGAACTTCACCCAGCGCTGGGTGGCGACGCGACCGGCCGGGCTCGACAGCCTGACGCTCTATCGCCGCCTGCGCGAACTTTCGCCGGCGCCCTACGCCGCGATGATCGAGGACGGAAGTGGCAACGCCGTCTTGTCGGCTTCGCCCGAGCGCTTCCTCAGCCTGTCGCCCGATGGCGTGATCGACACCCGCCCGATCAAGGGCACCCGGCCGCGTGGCCGGACCGAGGCAGAGGATCGGGCGCTTGCCGCCGAACTCGCCGCCAGCGCCAAGGATCGTGCCGAGAACCTCATGATCGTCGATCTCCTGCGCAATGACTTGGGCCGCGTTGCCGAGACCGGCAGCGTAACAGTGCCCGAGCTGAACGCGCTGCACAGTTTCGCTTCGGTCCACCATCTGATCTCGACCGTCCGCGCCCGGCTCAGGCCCGGCCTCACGCCGGTCGACTTGATCCGGGCGACCTTCCCCGGCGGCTCCGTCACCGGCGCCCCCAAAATCCGCGCGATGGAAATCATCGACGAGCTGGAAGCAGCCAGGCGGGGCATCTATTGCGGCGCCATCGGCCGCATCGGCCTCGACCGCTCGATGGAGCTGTCGATCGTCATCCGCACGCTCACTGTGACCCCCGACCGCGTCATCGCCCAGGCCGGCGGCGGCATCGTCGCCGACAGCGACCCGGCAGGGGAGTATGAGGAGGCGCTGACCAAGGCACGGCCCCTGCTGGCGACGCTGGACGGGCGATATCGGTAACCGGGATCGCCTCCGCCTGCCGGCATCGTCTCGGCACCTTGCATCTCTATGCAAATCATATACCCTATGTGATATGCATAAAGGGGCGTCGACATGCTGAAAGTGTCGGCTGCCGAGTTCCAGCGCAATATCGGCCGTTACCAAGACTTGGCGCTAAGGCAGCCTGTCGCCGTGACGCGCAACGGGCGGGACGGCACGGTGCTGATTTCGAAAGAAGAATATGAGCGCTTGAAGCGGCGTGATCGCGAAGTCTCGGGCCTCGATGACTTCAATGAGGCGGACCTGGCGGCCCTCGAAGGCTCATATCCTCCAGCGGAGGCCGCGGCTTTCAATCATGAGCTGAAGCAGTAACGTTTGCCGCTTCCAAAGCCCGTCCAAGGTCTGGTGATTCGCTATAGCTATTTGTGGCGCGCCGAACATCTCCGCAGGCGGGAAGAAGGTGTCAAGGACCGTCCTTGCGCCGTCATCCTGGTAACGGTCGCGAGCGATGGTCGCGATATCGTCACGGTTCTTCCCGTCACGCACAGCCCGCCGGCCTCCGGTATGCCGTCTGTCGAAATTCCTTATCAGACGAAGCTCCGACTGCGGCTCGACAGCGAGCGCTCGTGGGTCATCCTAAGTGAGGCAAACCGGTTTGTCTGGCCCGGTCCTGACCTGCGACCGGTGCGCAGCGATGATCTTGGAAGCGTGGCCTATGGTCTCTTGCCCTACAACCTGATCGAGGAAATCCGGCAAGAGTTTATCGCTCTCATAAAGGCTCGCCTGGCGCGTGTGGTCCCGAGGACGGAGTAGCCGGAATAGGTGCAGCCTACCCGCAACAAGCATTTCGGCTGGGCGACGATGGAATCTCAGCGGCTGAGGCCTTGCAGTTGGACGATAAATCAATACTGATTTATTTGCCCTGTTGAACTCCGTCAGGAAAGCTATGGCCGTGACGACACAGACCCTGATACGGAAAATTCAGGCCTTGCCGCCTGAAAAGCTTGGAGAGGTCGAGGATTTCGTGGACTTTCTGGCCGCGAAGTCGTGTCGTTTGGCGGCGATCGATCGGCTTCTGGCGACTACTCTCCCGCCCTCGAAGCAGCCGGCATTCCGCCGATGAATGAGGAGGAAATCCAGGCAGAGGTCGATGCCGCGCGTGCCGCGCGGCGCGATCGAGGTCGTGGTGCGGATCGTCCTTGATACGAACGTCGTGATATCCGCGCTCCTCTGGCGCGGTACTCCTTATCGCCTTTTCGAGCTCGTCCGAGTTCGCGACGACATCAAACTCTTTGCAAGCACCCCGCTGCTCGAAGAACTGGCAGAGGTTCTTACCCCGTGATCGACAAGCTCGACTTCCTCCTCGCCCTTGCCCGCGAAAAGCATTTTGGTCGCGCCGCCGACGCCTGCGGCGTCAGCCAGCCGTCGCTGTCGGCCGGGATCAAACAGCTCGAGGACAGCTTGGGCGTGCTGCTGGTCAATCGCGGTTCGCGCTTCCTCGGCTTTACCGAGGAGGGCGAGCGGGTGCTCGACTGGGCGCGGCGCATCGTCGGCGACACGCGGGCGATGCGCGACGAGATTCGCGCGCTTCACCGCGGCGATCTCACCGGCCATCTGCGGATCGCAGTGGTGCCGACCGCGCTCGCCATGGTGTCGCGGTTGACCACGCCCTATCGCGCCCGGCACCCGGGCGTGCGCTTCACCATTCTCTCGCGCAGCTCGATCGAGATTCGCAATGCGCTCGAAAACCTCGAGATCGACGCGGGCATCACATATCTCGACAACGAGCCGCTGGGCCGCGTACAGAC
>CAZVYC010000324.1:0-3980 GCA_964631425.1 uncultured Rhodospirillales bacterium | reverse complement strand
AGTGAGACAAGGAAATTGGACTAGGGGTGCACTCCAATGCAGTGTCTCCATAATCACAAATGTCCTTAAGGGACTACCTACTCTGACCAGTTGTGGATCAATTGTTCCAACGTATGCTTTTCTGACGATCTCTGAATTGTTTCTTGATGTTTGCAAATAGAACAATATAGAAATTTCCAGCGCTGCATAGATAGACGCTGATCTGTCCGACAGGAAGATAAAGTTCAGACATCACCGACCATAGTGTTTCCATTGTGCTTCTGATGCTGCATCAAGTTCGTTCAATATAGTAATTTGGAGACAATAATGAATAGTCTGAGTGTCGTGATGGCGGGCATCATTGGCTTTGCACTTTCCGGATGTGCCACCGTTATTGAAGGAACGGACCAGACGCTTGAAGTCACGACTGCGCCAGTCGTTGGAGCGGAATGCAACCTTACCGGGCCCAGCGGATCGTATCGCATAACTACGCCGGATAGCGTGACGATCCCAAGAACTCAGCGCGACCTTTATCTCGAATGCGACAAGGAGGGCTACGAGCACAATTGGGCCACGGTCCAATCTCATTTCAATGGAGCGATGGTCGGAAACGTCCTTGTCGGGGGACTCATCGGGGTCGGAATCGATGCCGCTACCGGCGCCGGCTATACATTTCCAACTGTCTTACCGCTGCCCATGGAACCTACGAAAGGACGGCTGGCGCCTGCCGTCGCCGCTGAAGCAAACGACAGACCAGTGTCTTGAAGCTTGGCCACCAAGATTACGTAAGATTATGATGACAGTGCATTGAACTGACATCTGCATGGACGAAGTCTAAGCCTGGGAAGCTGAAGTTAAATGCATTGTTAATCGGGGTGGTTAGGCGACTGTCAGCTTTTGACGCCGGTGTCGCTCAGTCTGCCGCAGCAAAATGCGCCATCTGATCCGCGTGTGCCTTCACGAAGGACGGGCGGGCCGTCGCGCGCGCGACATAGTCACGACAGGCGGGATGTCCCGCCAGCCCGTCGAACCGATCGACAAGGCGCAGCGCATCCGCCATGAGTATGTCGGCGACGGAGAAGGTCCCGGCCAGCCATTCGCGTCCGGCCAGCACCGGCTCCAGGTGCTTGAGCCGGTGCTGGTGGAGGAATTCGTCAAAGAACTTCCATCCGGGCGTGTCGCCGGTGTTGCCGGAGAACTGGAGCAGGGACCAGGGCAGGCTCGCCATCTCGACGGAATTGAGCGCCGCGAACAGCCATTTCAAAGCCTCGCCGCGACTGCGCGGATCGGCAGGCATCAGCGCGTCGCTACGCTCACCCAGATGAAGGAGGATCGCGCCGGTCTCGAAGATCGAGGTGTCTCCATCGGTCAACCACGGCACCTGGCCGAAGGGCTGATGCGAGAAATGCTCGGCATTCCGAGCGCGAAATGGCACGCTCTCGACGCGATAGGGCAAACCGGCTTCTTCCAGTGCCCAACGCACACGTATGTCGCGCACATAGCCCCGCGGCGGTTGGGGAACCCAATCGAAGGTAGTGAGGATCAGCTCGACCATTTGGCATCTCCATCCGTCGACATGTCTGCCGCCCGCTCGATCGCCGCGATGTCGATCCTGGTCATGGTCATCATGGCGTCCATGGCGCGCTTCGCCGCCGCCTTGTCGGGATCAGCCAAGGCGTTGAGGAGGGCGCGCGGCACGATCTGCCAGGACAGGCCGAACTTGTCCTTGCACCAGCCACATCGCGACTCCTGGCCACCGTTTCCGACGATCGCGTTCCAGTAACGATCGGTCTCTTCCTGGCTGTCGGTATAGACCTGAAAGCTGATCGCCTCATTGAACTTGAAGTGCGGGCCGCCGTTAAGGCCGACGAATGGCATGCCCAGTACGGTGAACTCAACGGTGAGCTCGTTACCCTGCTTGCCGTCAGGATAGTCGGACAGCGCCAGATGGCGTGCGTTCGCGTGGCTGTCGGGAAAGGTCGCAGCGTAGAATTCGGCGGCCTCGCGCGCCTGGCCATGGTCAAACCACAAGCAGGTCGCAATTTTCTTCTGCGTCATGTCGAAATTCGCCATTCCGGGCCTCCCTAGTATCCGATCGCGACATATTGACTCTCCATGAAAGTCGATACTAGGCGTGGCCGGTGTCGAGCATCGGCGTGAAGCCGCCGAAGATCGCGAGCTGCCCGTTCCATGCCGGGGGAATCTCGCGCATGCGCGGATCTTGCCTCAGCGCGCCCATGCCTGCATCGCGTGTCGGCTTATCGGGCCATTCTATCCAGCCAAATACGACCGTCTCGCCATCCTTCGCCTGCACGGCGCGCTTGAAATCCGTCACTTTGCCGGTGGGCACGTCGGCGCCCCAGCCGTCAACGACGCGAAGCGCTCCCTTTTCCTGGAAGAGCCTGGCGGTCTTGGCTGCATGGTCGATAAAGCCCTGGCGATTGCCGTCGGGGACACTTGCGACCACGGCGTCGACATAGCCTGGCTTGCCGCCCTCACCAGTGTCGAAAATCGCCTCGTACCCGGCGTAGATCATCCGCTGGCCGTCGAAAGGCATCGGACCGTCGGGCCTCATGCGATCGTCGGCCATCATTTTTCCGGCCGCCGCGTCGCATGTCGCCTTGTCGGGCCACCAGACCCAGGAAAAGACGACCGTCTCGTCATCGTTCGCTTGGACGGCTTTCTTGAGGTCGGTGATTTTGCCAACCATCACGTCATCGCCCCAGCATTCGACGGTGCCCGTCGCGCCATATTCGGCGAAGATCGGCGCCGCCTTCTTGGCCATATCGAAATAGGCCTGTTTGTTCTCGGCCTTCACGGGGATCACGAAGCCCTGGAAATACATCATCGTCTTACCTCCTTTAAACTTCAGGCGGGGACTGGCGCGCGATCATGCTCTGGCGAAATGCCGTACCAGTTTGTCGAGCGCGCCGTTCCAGCCCTGCTCGTGGCTGTCCCGCGACGCCTCGGTCCGCAGACGCGAATGCGTGAAGGTGAGTTCAGTCCCGGTATCGATCGGCCGCAGGTCGATCTCGACACGCGACTCTTCGCCTGCTTCCTCGCGTTCGCCCCCGTGGGTCCAACGCCAGCTCATGACCAGACGGGCGGGTTTGACGACTTCGATATACTGGCCGGCGCTCTCATGCTCCGTGCCGTCGAGCATTTGAAACCGCACCCGAAAGCGGCCGCCCACGCGGACATCGGCTTCGGCAAGGAGCACCGGTCCGTCGTCGGGGCCCCACCAGCAGGCGATGCCATCGGGCGTCGTCAAGGCATCGAAGACGATCGCGGGACGGGCCGCGATCCGGCGCACCAGGGTCAGGCTTGTCACGGTGTGTTCTCCCGGGTTTCCGCCGCTCCGGCCTTTGCTTCCTCGGCCTCCGCATAGGCCACCAGCCGGTCGAGGCTCGCCGACCAGAAGCGCTCATATCGGCGCAGCCAGTTCATCGCCTCTTGCATGGGTTCGGGTGCGAGGCGCACCATGACCGTGCGGCCCTTCTTCGACCGGCTGATGAGCCCCGCGGTGCCCAGTACATCGAGATGCTTCATCACCGCCGGAAGCTTGATCGCGAAGGGGCGGGCGAGCTCGCCGATGGACAGACTGTCCTCCTGCTCAAGACGCGCCAGGATCGCCCGGCGAGTCGGGTCAACGAGCGCCGCGAACGTCCGGTCGAGCTGCGATCCTTGAAGGTTCACCACGTAGTGAAGTATGAAGGCGGAACGGCGGTTCCGTCAAGGTGGAACCTCTGGAAGGCGATCAGCCTCGCAGTTGGCTAAGCAGAGATTCGTTGATCATGACACGGTGGCCACCGGAGGCGGGAGTGACCACCACAGAGACACAGAGGCATAGAGGCACGGAGAAACAAGAAGGAGCATCATAGAACCAGCCCGCCATAAACCGCTTGACATTTTGTTCCTGTATGTTCATGGTTGGTTCATGAACGCCCCGCAGCGCATACAGGTCGCGGCTCAGTCCGCCGAGGCCCAGCCAACGCCCAACG
>CAZVYC010000323.1:0-4017 GCA_964631425.1 uncultured Rhodospirillales bacterium | reverse complement strand
TGTGGAGTTTGGCTCCGGTCATCCCGGGCATCTGGACGTCGGCGATCAGGCAGGCGGTTTCGACGAGACGAGGCGACGCAAGAAAATCGGCTGCCGACGGGAATACCTCAACTGCGTAGCCCAGCGACCTCATGAGCCTATTCATAGACTCGCGAAAGAACTGATCATCCTCGACAACCGAAACCAATAATGCTTCCGGCATATAGCCTCTCGGCAGGTCGCTAGAACCAGCCATACAGACAGTGCTCTCGCCGCCGCGTGTGAACTCCGCAGCTTTCGCCCATAAGACCGAAGGATCAATCCCCGTGGGCCTAAACTTTGGTTTAGCCCTCGGACGAAGGATGAAGGCTATTCGCGTGCCCGGCTTGGGAGTAGGCTACCCGGTTAGCAAGGCGGAGCTTGCAAATCGAGCCAAGGCTCATTTCCGTGATCCCTTAAACGACGCCGAAGCGATGCCTGATGCAAAGCCGACCGTTTTGGTCATCGAAGACGATCCCGACCTCCGAGGCTCAATTGGGCGTCTGTTGCGATCGCTTGGTCTGGACACGCTGCTGTTCGGGTCGATTCCCGAATTTCTCGCGGCCAAATTGCCGGAGGGCCCCGCCTGTCTGGTACTCGATGTGAGACTACCAGGTCAAAGCGGCCTTGATTTTCAGCGCGATCTCGTCGCAACCAGGGGGCAACTCCCAATCATCTTCATTACAGCGCATGGCGACATCCGGATGTCGGTACAGGCGATGAAAGACGGTGCCATAGAGTTCCTCGCGAAGCCGTTTCGTGATCAGGAACTTCTCGATGCAATCCAGCTCGGCCTCTCTCGCGATCGTGCCCGGCGTGAGAACGACAAGGCGTTGGGCGTTGTCAGAGCGCGATTCGAGGCGCTGACCACACGTGAGCGCGAGATCATGGTTCAGGTCGTACTGGGTCGGCTCAGTAAGCAAATTGCTTTCGATTTCGGCCTCAGCGAAGCCACCGTTAAAGTTCATCGAAGCAATATGATGCGGAAGATGAAGGCTGAGTCGCTGCCTGAGCTTGGCCGAATGGCCGACAAGCTCAATTTACTCCATTAGCTCGCAAGGCGCCCCACCCGTGTGCCGGTCTCCCTCATGTCAGGGTGGCCAATAGGTCTCCGCGTACACCATGCGGGTACGCTTTCTCTTGTGGATCCTCCCGGTAAGCCTGCTCTCCTGCCGACCAAACTAAAAGCCCTAATATCGGGCCTCTTCTAGCTCGGGTCTAAACCAAGGCTTAGGGCGACCCTACCCGAGCCCAAACCTTCGATGCGCGCGCTCAATGGAGACCGCAGCCCGGCTGCTCCAACTTGAGACTCATCGCGCAATTGCTTCGCTCGGAGGACGGAAATGCCAAGAACGGCGGCTGATCAGTTTGCGGGCGCCCCGGCTTCAGCTGGCGCGATACCCGACCTCGCGAAAACCGACTTGCGGCAATAGGGGCATGCCATGGATCTGACGGCATTGCTCCTGTCGCGGCTGCAGTTCGCTTTCACCATCTCCTTCCACATCATCTTTCCATCGTTCACGATCGGATTGGCGGCGTGGCTTACCGTCCTTGAGGCGCTCTATCTCGTGACCGGACGGCCTGCGTACCGAACGGTGTTTGAGTTCTGGCTCAAGATTTTCGGCGTCGCCTTCGGGCTCGGCGTCGTCTCCGGCATCGTGATGGCGTTCGAGTTCGGCACCAACTGGAGCGAGCTCTCGCGCGTATCGGGGCCGATCCAGGGACCGCTTCTCACTTACGAGACATTCACCGCCTTTCTCCTCGAGGCAAGCTTCTTCGGCGTGCTTCTGTTCGGCCGGCAGCGCGTCGCGCCGTGGGTCTACCTGCTTTCGACGGCGATGGTCGCACTCGGGACCACGCTCTCTGCATTCTGGATCATGCTCAACAACAGCTGGATGCAGGCGCCGGTCGGTTACGCCGTCGAAAACGGAATCTTCGTCCCCACCGACTGGAGCCGGATCATCTTCAGCCCGGTGGTTTGGGTGCGATTCCCGCACATGCTCCTGGCATCGTACCTCACCGGCGCTTTCTGCGTCGCGGCGACGGGAGCCTGGTATCTGCTGCGGCGCGAATTCCATGCCGAGGCCCGCATCATGCTGCGGATGGGTCTCTATCTGGCGGCGGTCCTCGTCCCGCTGCAGCTGCTTTTCGGCCATCTCACAGGTGACTATGTCCACGACGACCAACCCGCCAAGTTCGCCGCAATCGAAGCGAGATGGCACGACGAGCAGCCGGCTAGCGAGGTTCTGATCGCGGTGCCCGACCCCGAGTCCGAGACCAACCGCTTCGCCATCTCGATCCCGGTGCTGGGTAGCCTCATCGCCAATACGAGCTTTACCTCGAAAGAAGTCGGTTTGACGGATTTTGCTCCGCAGAACCGCCCACCCGTGCTGATCCCGTTCTTCGCGTTTCGTGTTATGGTCGGATGCGGGATGGTCATGCTGCTTCTCGCGTGGCTCGGCACCTATCTGAGCGTCAAGGGCCGGATCGAGCGCAGCCGCGCGTTGCTGTGGTGCACCTTCCTCAGCTTTCCCCTGCCGCACATTGCCATCCTGACCGGCTGGTTTACCGCCGAGGCAGGCCGCCAGCCATGGACAGTCTACGGCGTGTTGCGAACCGCGGATGCCTTGACCCCGTCTCTGACGGCGCACGAAGCGACGTTCTCACTTGTCGTCTTCTGCGCCGTCTATCTCTTCATCTTCGCGTTCGGGGTTCTTTACATCTATCGGCTGCTTCGCACCGGCCCTGTCGGAGGTCTCGCTTTGCCGCCGATCGCCGCCACTCCCAATCGCCCGATGTCGGTGGTCAATCATTCGGCGCTGACAGATTCACGTCGCCTCGCTGCCGGAGAATAGCCATGGTCCTCTTTTGGGTGGCCGTCCTCGCGATCAGCACGCTGCTCTACGTACTTCTCGACGGCTTCGATCTCGGGATCGGGATCCTTTTCGCCGGCGCGCGCAGCGACGTGCGGCGCGAGGCGATGATGAGCGCGATCACGCCAATCTGGGACGGTAACGAGACCTGGCTCGTGGCCACGGGTGTGGTGCTCTGGGGCGCCTTCCCGGTCGTCTATTCGGCGCTTCTTTCCGCCTTCTATCTCCCGCTGCTCCTCATGCTCGCCGGGTTGATCCTGCGTGGGGTGGCCTTCGAGTTCAGGCACCGGACAGAGCGGTGGCGGTGGCTTTGGGATACAAGCTTCGCCGGCGGTTCACTCGTCGCTACCTTCATGCAGGGCCTGACCGTCGGCGCTTTGGTCGAAGGTCTGTCGATCTCTGATGGCCGCTACGTCGGAGGCGATTTCGGCTGGCTGAGCCCCTTCTCGATTCTTTGCGGCATCGGCCTCTGCATCGGTTATGCGCTGCTCGGGGCGAGCTGGCTCGTTCGCAAATGCGACGGCGAGGTTCGCGAGCATGCTTACCGTCTCATTCCTCGTCTCTCGATCGCGCTGCTCGTGTTCCTGATCGCCGTATTCGTCATTGCAATTGGCGAGGACCTTCGCGTGATGGAGCGGTGGCTCGAGCGGCCTTATCTCCTGGTCTTTCCGATCATCGGAGCCGCTGCCGCGAGGATGCTGGCGACGAGCATTCGCCGCCGCAGTGATCGCACGCCATTCCGGATGGTCGCCATCATCTTCGTGGCGGCGTTCGGCACGCTCGCGATCTCCTTCTGGCCCTACATGATCCCGTTTTCGATCACGATCGACGAGGCAGCCGCGCCGCATTCTAGCCTCGCCTTCATGTTCTGGGGCGCCGGCCTCTTCGTCTTTCCGCTGACGCTTCTCTACGCAGCCGTCAACTACGCCGTGTTCAGAGGCAAGGTCCGGTCGAGCGAACCGGATTACCGGCCGCGCCCCGACCTCTCGCGA
The DNA here is from genome assembly GCA_964631425.1 of uncultured Rhodospirillales bacterium. Classification (GTDB taxonomy): domain Bacteria; phylum Pseudomonadota; class Alphaproteobacteria; order BOG-932; family Roseiterribacteraceae; genus BOG-932. The sequence goes on along the minus strand of CAZVYC010000323.1, from coordinate 134 downwards.
TCCGCACAGATTTCAACCGCAAACCAGGAGAGTGTATCATGAGCAAGCGCGTAGCCGATCTGATTGTCGAAACCCTGCAAGCCGCAGGCGTCAAAAGATGCTACGGAATCGTCGGCGACACGTTGAACCAGTTC
>CAZVYC010000322.1:1811-4078 GCA_964631425.1 uncultured Rhodospirillales bacterium | reverse complement strand
AATGCAGTTCGTTTTCCAGCCGGTGCTGGGTTCGCTGTCGGACCGCTTCGGCCGCCGACCGGTTATCATCCTGTCGAATATCGGGCTGGGCCTCGACTATATCCTCATGGCGCTGGCACCCAATCTCTGGTTTCTCTTTGTCGGACGGCTGATTTCGGGCTTCGCGGCGGCGACTTATTCCACCGCAGGCGCCTACATCGCCGACGTTACGCCGCCGGAGAAGCGCGCGGCGCGCTTTGGCCTACTAGGGGCGGCGTTCGGTCTCGGCTTCATCATCGGGCCGGCGATCGGCGGCTTGCTGGGCGGGATCGGGCTTCGGTTTCCGTTCTGGGGTGCGGCCGTCCTCAGCCTGCTGAACGGGGCCTACGGCTTCTTCGTGCTGCCCGAATCGCTGATGGCCGAACGGCGCGGCGTTTTTTCATGGCGCCGGGCGAACCCGATCGGCTCGCTCAAGCTCGTCGGATCGAATCCGCTCCTGACGCGGCTGACGCTGGCCACGTTCCTGCAGCGGCTCGCGCACGGTTCGTTGCCGTCGATGTTTGTCCTCTATGTCGACTATCGTTACGGCTGGGACACCAGGATGGTGGGCTATTCGCTGGCCGCAGTGGGTATCCTGCAGATGATCGTATCGGGCGGGCTGGTTCGGGTCGCCGTCTCCCGGCTCGGCGAGCGCGGCACGCTGATGCTGGGGCTCGTCTGTGGCATCACGGGGTTCGTGCTCTATGCGACGGCGCCGACCGGCGCGGTCTTCCTGATCGCCTTTCCGTTCGTCGCCTTGTGGGGCCTGGCCAATCCGGCCTTGCAAGGGATGTCGACCCGCCTCGTCACCTCCCGGGAGCAGGGGCAGCTTCAGGGCGCGCAATCCAGCTTTGCCAGCGTCGCCGACATGATCGGTCCGCTCATCTTCAGCCAGGCTTTCGCTGCAGCGATCGCCAACCGCGCGATCTTCTATCTGCCCGGCATACCCTATTACCTAGCCGCTCTGTTCGTGGTCAGCGCGCTGGGTGTCTGCGTCGGTATCCTGCGGCCAGTGCCGGTCGTGGCGGAATAGGTTAAAGCCCGACAATCTCGCCGGCGAAAGGGTTCTCGCCCTCCCGCGTCTCAACCTCGATGACCCAGAGATCGGAGTCGCGGTCGACCGCGCGGTCGACATAGGCGTTGGCGTCGGCCTCGCTCAGCACCGCCCCGTCCTTGACCCCCATCCAGGCAAGCCTGCCGTCGAGATCGCGCACCTGGATCAGGATGCGAACTCCGTGGCGGTCGGCGAGGCGCACCAGCACAGTGCCGCGCTCGGTATCGCCGCGGCGCAGGAGATAGGCGCCGGTGCCCTGGGTTCCCAGGCGCCGGAGCTGCGCCTGGACCCAGAACTCGGTCGGAAGCCGTTCATAGCTCATCGCTTGAGCCTAACGGCTCGCCGGTCGCTGTTCCATATGAAGGAGCCTGAAAATGGCGCGGCTCGGCACTGCGCGATTCACACCTCCGTCCTAATGCTGGTCTTCCCGCTTCGGCGGCGGACCATGTTGCGCCTGCGGCTGAGGATGGGGTTGTGCTTGTGGCGGGGCCGGCTGAGGCCGCGGCGGCTGCGGGGCCGCGGCTTGTTGCCGGATCTCTGGCCGCGGTTGGGGTGCGGGCTGATGAAATTCCGGCCGCGGCGGCTGCGGGGCCGCGGCTTGTTGCCGGAGTTCTGGCCGCGGTTGGGGTGCGGGCTGATGAAATTCCGGTCGCGGCGGCTGCGGGGCAGGCTGGAGCCGTGTCGCTTCGGGCGGGTGCGGCGGCGGGACCATCCGGTTCAGTTCGCCACCCGGCGCGAGAGGCCGGGCTGCTTCAAGCCGGCCGGGAGGCTGGATGCCAGCGTGCTCAGCCTGGAGCGCCGGCGCTTGGCCTTGCGCCGGAGCGCCACCGGAGCGGCCTTCCGGACCATGCAGGCCGCCAGGCGGCGCGAGCATCGGACGGGCGGCGATGGTGGCGCGCTGGTTGGGTGGCGGCGCCACCGGGCCTGGGCGCGCGGTGGGGTGGGCGGCGGTGATCGGCGCCGGGCGGATATTGGCGACCGCTTGCTGGTTCACCGGTGCGCGCTGCAGCGCTTCCGGGGGCACATGGACGGCGACGGTGTTGACCGGCCGGGCACCCCGCATCGCATCAGCCGGGACCACGGTGGCAAAGCGTGCATTGGCGAAGCCGCCCAGGTTCGCCGGCTCGCGGCCAGGGCCGAATCCCCCAGGCCGGCCACCTTCGTCTCGACGGCCTTCTTCCCTGCTGCGTTCGTC
>CAZVYC010000322.1:0-1711 GCA_964631425.1 uncultured Rhodospirillales bacterium | reverse complement strand
ATCCCCCAGGCCGGCCACCTTCGTCTCGACGGCCTTCTTCCCTGCTGCGTTCGTCTCTGCCGCCTTCGCGTCGGCGATCTTCATCGCGCCCGCCGTCGCCACGGAAATTATTAATGACGACCGTTCTGTTGATCTGCTCGACGTAAGTCGGGCTTGCCCGATAATACGGGCGATAAAGCTCGCCCGGCCCCAGCGGCACCCAGCCGACGGCCTCGCCACCACCGAACGAGATCGACGCGCTGAACCCGCCGCCGCCGATGAAGGCGACCAGCGCCGGCGCATAGACCGGGTGCGGCACATATTCGCCCGGGCACCAGCCCCAGCGGCCGCCGATGAAGGCCCAGCGCCCATAATGGAACGGTGCGAATCCCCAGGGCTGGTCGTCGACCCACGTTTCGCCCCAGGGCGCGATATATTCCCAGTGACCGTAACGGTAGGGCTGCCAGTCCGGCGGCACGTCGTTCGGATACCAGACGGTGCCGTATTCGGGTGCGGTCTGGAACGCGCCATAGGCGAACAGATCCTCCGCGCCCGTCATATCGGGCGGGACATAGTGCTGCTCGGCCATGATCCGCGGCCGCTCCCGCCATTCCCGCGGCGGCTCGCCGGCGGGTTGATACGAATATTGCGGCGCGTCGGCGGTCCCGCTGATCAGCAGCGTCTGGCCGGGCTGCACCGCGACGGCGGCGTTGATGTCGCCGAACTGCGCCGCACCGTTCCAGGCGGTGACCGCGGTCGGCTGGTCCTCGGTTCCGGCGCCGATGCGGTAGATGCCCGGCTGGGTCAGCCGCACCGTGCCGCGCGGTGTCGCCACATAAAGCCCATCGGCCGTGGGAAGGGCGGATACCCTGAGGTCCACCTCCCCGGCATCGAGCCTCAGCCGTCCGTTATCCTGGTCGAGCGCCGCGACGTCAATCTCGCTGTCGGCCTTGAGGTCGAGGTCGGCCGCGCCGATTTGCACCCGCGCGTCGCCGCCGTCCTGGGCGTAGAGGGCATCGCCGATCGAGATCGGCTCATTCACCTCGGCCTCGACCCAGTCCTGCTCGCCCGAGCGCAGCATCGATACCTGGCCTTCGATATGGGCCACACGGCCGACCAGCGCCGGTGGCGCGGACTCTTCCTGCGCCGTCGCAGCCCCGGCCAGAACGATGCCAAGCACCGCCGGTGCCAGCGTGCGCAATGCCAGATAACGTAAACCATGCCGGGTCATAAGCGGCCCCCTCCCAATCGTGCCGTTACATTGTGGGGGCGCTTTGTGGCCCTCACGTGGCCTAAAAGTGAATTTTTGAAAGCTAACGGCCATCATCGAAGCCAAGGCCGCGCGCAATGCACACGTCAATCTCGCACAACCCGCGGACGTTCCGCGGGGCGGCGAAAATCCCGGGAAATAGGATCAGCGGGGACGGGCGAGCGCGATGCCGTCGCCGACCGGGACGAGCGCGAAATCGACGCGCGGATCATCCCTGAGCTTGAGGTTCAGCGCGCGGATGGCGACGGTGGAGGCCGTCTGGTTGGAGGGGTCGGCCACGGCGCCGTCCCATAACACGTTGTCTACGACGATCAGTCCGCCCTTGCGGACCAGCACCAGGCATTGCTCGTAGTAGCGGTCGTAATTCTCCTTGTCGGCGTCGATGAAGGCGAAATCGAAGCTGCCGGCCTGGCCGGACGCGATGAGCTCGTCCAGCGTATCGGTGGCAGGCGCGATCCTGAG
>CAZVYC010000321.1:0-4161 GCA_964631425.1 uncultured Rhodospirillales bacterium | reverse complement strand
TCTCCTCTTCGCTCAACGGCAGCTGCAGCAATGTCTGCCCGGTGAAGATCAACATTCACGAGCAGATCTATGCATGGCGTCGTGAACTGGTGAAGCAGCACGAAGTGCCGCTGGTCAAGAAGGCGATGATGAAGGCCGCCGGCGAGCTGCTTTCACGGCCCGCCGCCTACCGCGCCGCCATCGCCGCCGCCGACGTGGCGCTCGCCCATCTGCCGCGCTTCATCATTTACAACGGCCTCAACGCCTGGGGAACGCATCGCGAAATGCCCCATCCGCCCAAGCAGACGTTCCATAGCTGGCACAAAGCGAACCGCGGAGGAAAACAATGAGCAGCCGCGACGATATCCTCGCATCGATCCGGGCGAACCGGCCGCGCGTGGACCGGCCGCTTCCCGTCGTTTCGCTGTTCGATCAGGACCCCCCGGCATCGCTGCTCTCGGCCTTCAAGACTAGCCTGGAGCAGATGGGCGGCACGTTCCTCGATCCGCCGGCTTCGGGCGACGTGCTGGCGCCGGTCCGGGCGAAGATCGCAGCCGCAAAGATCGTGTGTTCGACCGTGCCAGAGATCACCGGCAACCGCGATATCGCCACGATAGGCGCGCCGCAGGATCTGGCTGATGTGGACTTCGCGATCGTTCGCGCGTCCTTCGCCGTCGCCGAGACCGGCTCGGTCCTGCTGGCCGATAGCGACCTCCATGTCAATGCGGTCGCCTACCTGGCACAGCACCTGATCGTGCTGCTCGATCCCGCCGACATCGTCGTCAATTTGCACCACGCCTATCGCCGGCCTGAGTTCCGCGACCGGCACTATGCCAGCTTCCACACCGGGCCATCCGCGACAGCAGACATCGAGGGTGTGCTCATCCACGGCGCGCAAGGTGTGCGCTCGCTCTCCGTTCTGCCGATTGCGCGAACGGCGGGCAATTCTACCCACTGAGATCAAGGAGATATTGGATGCTTCAGGCAGTCGAAACTCGACGCAATGACGTCCCGCGGGGCGCTGCATTGCTGAATGACTCCGAACGCAACAAGGGAACGGCGTTTACGGTTGAAGAGCGCCGCGAGTTCGGACTGGAAGGGCTTTTGCCGCCCTCGGTCGACAGCCTCGATCGCCAAGTCGAGCGGGTGTTGAAGCATCTTGAGGCGAAGCCTGACGATCTCGAACGCTATATCTATCTGATTGGTCTGCTCGATCGGAACGAGACACTGTTCTACCGTACGGTCATGTCGGATCCGGCGCGGTTCATTCCGATCCTCTATGACCCGACCGTCGCCGATGCGTGCCTCACGTTCGGCCACATCTATCGGCGTGCCCGCGGCATGTACATCACGCGCTATATGAAAGGCCGCATCGCCGATGTGCTGCGGAACTGGCCCGAGCGCGATATCCGCTTCATCTGCGTCTCGACCGGCGGGCGCATTCTCGGGCTCGGCGATATCGGCGCCAACGGCATGGGCATTCCGATCGGCAAGCTCCAGCTTTACACAGCCTGCGCCGCGGTGCCGCCGGAGTGCCTGCTGCCCATCCTGCTCGATATCGGGACGACCAATGCGGCACTCCGTGCAGACCCGCTCTATCTCGGCCTGCGCGAGCCGCCCCCCTCCGAGCAGGAGCTGGACGAGCTGACTGAGGAATTCGTTCAGGCGGTCCAGGAGGTGTTTCCTGGATGCTGCATCCATTTCGAGGACTGGAAAGGCACCGACGCCATCCGGATGCTCGCCCGATATCGGGACAAGGTGCTCTGCTACAACGACGACATCCAGGGTACCGCCAGCGTCGCGCTCGCCGGGCTGACGACGGCGCTGCAGATCATCGAGTCGCCCCTCACTGACCAGCGTATCCTATTTCTGGGCGCCGGCTCGGCGGGAATCGGTATCGCCAACATGATCGCCGCGGCCATGCAGATGAAGGGCCTGTCCAAGGATGAGGCGCGCAGTCGGATATCACTATTCGACATCAACGGCCTGCTGGAGCCGTCACGCACCGATCTGTCGGATGTTCAGAAGGTGTATGCCCACGAGGCCGCACCGTCGAAGGATTTGGCAGCGACGATCGAGACGCTGAAGCCGACCGTGCTGATCGGCGTCAGCACCAAGGGCGGCGCTTTCACCCAGCACGTCGTCGAGACCATGAGCCGCATCAACGAGCGTCCGATCATCTTCGCGCTCTCCAATCCGACAAACAAAGCGGAATGCACGGCCGAGCAGGCTTACACCTGGTCGAACGGCAAGGCGCTGTATGCCGCCGGCGTGCCATTCCCGGACGTGACGGTGAACGGCAAGGTCTTCCGCCCCGGTCAGGCCAACAACTTCTACATTTTCCCGGCGCTTGGTCTGGCGACCTACGCGGCACAGCCGCGGCGGATCACCGACGAGTGCTTCATCGTCGCGGCCGAGGCGACCGCCGACCAGATCGGTCCCGACCTCCGCGCCAAGGGCATGCTGTTCCCGAGCCAGGCCGACATTCTGGAGACGGAAGTGACGACGGCGACCCGCATCGCGGAATTCATGTTCGACACGGGCCTGGCCCAGGTCGATCGGCCCCGCGACATCCGCGCCTGGATCGAGGGGCAGCTCTACAACCCGCACTACTGATCGCGTGGGCGGGGCGTTCGTGACGGACGCCCCGCCCCGCACTCTCGAGGAAATCGCTATGAATGATCAAGCGCAACCGATTCTGCGTGACGTCCCGATCGGCATCGAAGCCACCGGCCAGCGCCACGAAACCGATTCCATGGGCGGCATCGACGTGCCGGCCGACTGCTACTGGGGTGCGCAGACCGAGCGCAGCCTGGTTCACTTCTCGATCGGCGACGATCATATGCCGAAGCGCGTCTACCACGCCTACGGCTACGTCAAGAAGGCGGCAGCCCTGGTCAATGCCGCAGCCGGGCGGCTGCCGCAGTGGAAGGCCGAGGCGATCGTGCACGCCGCCGACGAGGCGATCGGCGGCAAGCTGGATGGGCACTTCCCGCTCTATGTCTGGCAGACCGGGTCGGGCACCCAATCGAACATGAATGTCAACGAGGTGCTGTCGAACCGCGCCATCCAGCTGCTCGGCGGCGAAATCGGCAGCAAATCGCCGGTGCACCCGAATGACGACGTCAATATGGGACAGTCGTCGAACGATACGTTTCCGACCGCGATGCATATCGCGGCGGTGATGCAGCTGGAGCAGCACCTGCTGCCGCGGGCCGAGGCCTTGGCCAGTGCCATCGAGGCCAAAGCCACCGAATGGAAGGATGTGGTCAAGACCGGCCGCACGCATCTGCAGGACGCGGTGCCGTTGACGGTGGGGCAGGAATGGTCGGGCTGGGCGTACCAGATCCGTGATGCGCTGGCCCGCATCCGTGAATCCGAGGCAGGCCTGTTCGAACTGGCGGCCGGGGGGACTGCCGTCGGCACGGGCTTGAACGCGCCACCGAATTTCAGCCAGGAGATCGCTTCCAAGATCGCGGAGCTGACCGGTTATAAGTTCGTGACAGCACCCAACAAATTCGCCGCGCAAGGCTCGCTGGATGCCATGGTCGCGGCAATGGCGGCCGTGCGCGGACTGGCGGTCGCGCTGATGAAGATCGCCAACGACATGCGCTGGCTGGCCTCCGGTCCGCGTTGCGGGCTCGGCGAACTGGTGTTGCCGGAGAATGAGCCCGGCTCCTCGATCATGCCGGGCAAGGTCAACCCGACCCAGCAGGAGGCGATGGTCATGGTCTGCATCCAGGTGATCGGCGAGGACAATGCCGTCGCTTTTGCCGGCAGCCAGGGCAATTTCGAGCTCAACGCCATGCGCCCGATCATCATCAACAACTTCCTGCATTCCGCACGCATCCTCGCCGATGCCTGCGAAAAGCTGCGGCTTTACTCGGTCGAGGGCACGCGGCTCAACCGCAAGCGCATCGACGAAATGGTCGGCCGTTCGCTGATGCTGGTGACCGCGCTCAGCCCGGTGATCGGTTACGATAAAGCCTCGGCGATCGCGCACGACGCCCATGACGAGGACCTGACCTTAAAGGCTGCAGCGCTCAAATCCGGGTTCATCGACGAGAAGCGTTTCGATGAGATCGTCGATCCGAAAAAAATGGTCGGCCAAGGGCTCTCGGGAAGCTGAAGGCCAGACGTTGCTGAACAAGCCAATGCGACTGCAGCCACCAAGACGCCTGG
>CAZVYC010000320.1:0-4298 GCA_964631425.1 uncultured Rhodospirillales bacterium | reverse complement strand
CAGTCCTCGTCCTTCATCCTGAGCGCCAGCTGGTCCCGCGTGATGCCGGCATTATTGACCAGGATGTCTACCTGCCCGCCGAGCGCCTTTTCGGCCGCGGCGAAAGCTCCGTCGCAAGCGGCGCGGTCGCCGATATCGGCCAGCACCACGTGCCCCTTGCCGCCCAGACGGGCGGCCAGCGCTTCCAGCGGTTCGGCCCGCGTGCCGCCGAGCGCGACGCTGGCGCCCTGCGCGGCCAGCGCCTCGGCGATCGCGCCGCCGATTCCGCCGGACGCGCCGGTGACCAAGGCTGTGCGGCCGGTAAGGTCGAACAAGGTCATAATGTCTTCAACAAGGCTTCGATGTCGGCGGCCGTTCCGACCGATGTGCCCACGACCTCAGGGTCGATACGCTTGCAGAGGCCGCTCAGCACCTTGCCGGCGCCGAGCTCGACCAGCCGGTCGACACCGGCTTCCTTCATCGCCAGCACGCTCTCGCGCCAGCGCACCATGCCGGTCACCTGCTCGACCAGCAGGCGGCGCATTTCGCTGGGGGCAGAGGTCGGCGCGGCGGTAACGTTGGCAATCACCGGTACCGCGAGCGGCGCGATCGTCTGCTTCGAAAGCGCCTCCGCCATCGCGTCCGCCGCCGGCTGCATCAGGCTGCAATGGAACGGCGCACTGACCGCCAGCATGACGGCGCGGCGATAGCCCTTCTCGGCTGCGATCTTGATCGCCCGCTCAACCGCGGCGCGGTGCCCCGAGACCACCACCTGCCCCGGCGCGTTGTCGTTCGCCGTCTGGCAAACCTCTTCCTTACCCTCCGGATCGCGGCGGGCCTCGGCCGCGATCGCCTGCACGGCATCCAGGTCCGCGCCCAGGATCGCTGCCATGGCGCCGGCGCCGACCGGCACCGCCCGCTGCATCGCCTCGCCGCGCAGCCGGAGCAGCCGGGCGGCATCGGCGACGCCGAACGCGCCGGCCGCCGCCAGCGCCGAATATTCGCCGAGCGAATGGCCGGCAACGAAGGCGGCGACCTCCGGCAGGGGCTTCATGCCGAGCTCACCCAGCACCCGGAACACGGCAAAGCTCATCGCCATCAGCGCCGGCTGGGTGTTGGCGGTCAGATTCAGCTCCTCCTGCGGCCCTTCGAATATCAGCCGCGACAAACTCTGGGAGAGCGCGTCATCGACTTCCTCAAAGGTGTGGCGGGCGGCCGGGAAGGCATCGGCGAGGTCGCGGCCCATGCCGACGGCTTGGCTGCCCTGCCCCGGGAACACGAATGCGAGGGACATAACGCTCGATCGGTATCGTTGATTCTCAGGGCCGCCAAACTGATGGTGGCCTTGCCCGGTGTCAAGCGAACTGCACCTATGCCCCCTCTCTTCAGCTTTGCCGAGAGTTGAGCTTTCAGCAAACAGCTTTCGCCGGATCAGCTCCCTGTCCGTTCCAATCAATCTGCGTCTGGTGTACCAGGACACCAGGTCATGCGGCAGCGCCGTTTATCTGATCGGCCCTCATGTGCGATCGTTACGCCTTCGTCTTTGCTAGACCGCGTCACTCGACCGCTGCGGAAGTCAAGGCCGCGACGCAGGAATGGGGAGGCAGAATGCGCACGGAAAACGGCTCCAGCCGCGGACACCTAATGCGGGCCTGGCGGGTTCATCGCCACGGCCGCCCGTCCGAGGCTATCAGCCTCGACGAAATCGCGGTGCCCCAGCCTGGCCCCGGCGAGGTGCGCGTACGGACCAGCGCCATGGCGCTCAATTACAACGAGGTCGACGGCTGCCGCGGCCGCTACCTGACCGTCAACCCGCCTTTGCCCTACACGCTGGGCATGGAGGTGACGGGCGAGGTCGATGCCACCGGGGCCGGCGCAGAAGCCTGGCTCGGTCGCCGCGTCATCGCCTGCGCCAAGGGGGCTTACGGTGGCTATGCCGAGCGCGTGATCGCGGATGCCGGGATGGTGTTCGACGCCCCCGCAACACTGGACGACGTGCAAGCGGCCGGCTTCTATTTTCCCTTCCACCTGGCGTGGCTCGGCCTGCATCAGCGCGGCGGCCTGAAGGCGGGCGAGACAGTGCTGGTGCATGCCGGGGCCGGCGGTGTCGGATCGGCAGCGATTCAGCTCGCCCTCGCCGCCGGTGCGCGCGTGCTGGCCACCGCGGGCGGCCCGGCGAAGAGCGCCAAGTGCCGCGAGCTGGGCGCGGAGGTCGCCATCGACTACCGGGCCGGCGATTTCGCGCCTGCGGTGCTGGAGGCGACCCAAGGGCGCGGCGTCGACCTCGTGTTCGACGGGGTCGGCGGCGCCGTGACCGAAGCGTCGCTCCGCTGCCTCGCTCTCTATGGCCGACTGATGATGATCGGGTTCGCCGGCGGCATCGAAGCCGAGGACCGCCCGATGCCGACCCCGCGGCCGATCATGTTCGGCAGCATCTCGCTGATGGGCGTGATGCTCGCCTACACCGACGACCGAGCGGCCGAGAACCCCTTCCCAGGCATCCACATCCAGCCGCGCTCGGTCGGGGAACGGGTCCAGCACGCGCTTGAGGGGCTGCTGGCCGCGGGGCGGATACGACCGTACATTGGCCAAGTCGTCGGGTTCGAGGAGCTGCCTGCCGCACTGGATCAGATGGACCAGCGGCTGACGATGGGACGGACGGTTGTAAGGGTGGGATGATGTTCCGTTACCGGCAAAATACCATGCAGCCCAATAACGGCGCACCATCCCCGGCGATGAAGGCGGTATCGATTCCCCGCAGAAGCGGAAACAAATGCGTTCTCAACTTCAAAAGGCCGTCCGCCGAAACTCGGTGATGATGTTCGAGAAAGCTGTCCAGATAAGCTCGAAACGAGCAGCCCCCCAGTCGGCACTCCAGGTCGGCATCGACGAGGTCGGCAAAATGGAAGTTGGAATAGAACACGGTCCGCGCAAACCCGGCTTCGTCGGCCGCGGCGGCCAGTTCGCTGGCGAGGAAGCTGTGCTTGTCCTCTCCTGTCTTCACCGCCCGGGCGTCGGCGAGGAAATAGATCGAATCCCGGCACCCCCGGATTCGGTCGATGTCATCCGCAGCCAGAGGCGCGTCTTTTGGCCATAACGGCGACAGCGCCACGTCCAGCGCCATGGCCATCATCAGATTGCCTTCGCGGCACGGCTCCTGGATCACCATCGTTCCGCCGGGCCGCAGAGCGCGGGCGGCGTCATGGAGGAATTTGCGCCAGTCGCCGACATGATGCAGCGCTGAAGCGATCACGATGGCATCACAGCTTTGTTCGGGCAGGCGGAAAAGCTCTTCACCCGCCAGCGTCGCGAAGCTGACCTTGTCCGACACGATTCCGGCGGCCTTCAATTTGGCGCCAATCATCTGAAGGAAGCGCGGCGAGGTGTCCGTCAACAGAATGGCGCCCGCGTCTGCCGCCGCGACCAGCCCGATCGAACAGGCACCCGCGCCCGCGCCGATTTCGAGCAGGGACTCGATCGGCCGGCGCGCATAACGAGAGACGAGCTTCCACGCACCTTTGCCGGGGCGCAGGAGATCCGCGCTCAGGGCTCCGCCGATGTGTCGGTCATAATCTTCCTCGCCGCCTTCGAACCGTTGCGGCGAAGAAATCAGCCGAACGCCATCTTCAAGCGCATAATCCGACAGGTCGAATGGGGTAGCGATGCCCATGGCGAGAGAATCCCTATCGACGGGGGCGTGAAAACCACGGTCCCGGAGCTGTCCTGTTGTGTCAATACCCCTCCGTATGGGCTGCTCCCCCGGAGGACATAGGGTTCGTGTCCACCGTTTTCGGCCTCCAGCGGCCCCTCGGTCCCCGCGGCAAGGTCGTCCAACCCAGTTCGCGCGCCGCCGCGCGATAAGCTCGGCATAGAGAGTAACTCCAATGAACATCACGACTATTTACCATGTAAATGACGCATCCACAATTATTCTCGTCGAATATTGCGGCTATACCGCATATACACAAATACTCATAACCAAGGAGGTTGCGATGAGCAGAGTAACTCACATGCAAATTCTGCCTTTTTCGCGCGTTTTCGGGATGGCGGCGCTTTCCTTTGCCTTTTCACCTCTCCTTGTTTCCGGCGCTTCGGCCGCCGACCCGGCACCGGTTGTCACTCCCGGCTTTACCTTGTCGGTATTCACCAAACCGCCGACGGGATCGCTGAAGGTGGATGCGTGGTCGCCGGGCAGCCCATTCTCGGGTTCAAACGGCGTGGCAGCTACCAGCACGACGCCTGCGATCCCGGGATATGTCGGCGGACTTGACGTCAAGAGCGGCGCTCTATTGCCGGCGGTCACCGATCTCGCATCTCCG
>CAZVYC010000319.1:0-4305 GCA_964631425.1 uncultured Rhodospirillales bacterium | reverse complement strand
AACCCTCGACCCCAACCTTGGCAAGGTTGTGCTCTACCCCTGAGCTACGCCCGCGCTCCACTGCGGCTGGACATTTGTCCGTCGCGAGCCGCGCACTATACGCAAAAGCGGGGCGGGTGCAAGCGGGGCTGCGCGATTTGCTTGCGGCATCCTCCCCGCTTGCCGTTCGGCCTCCGCCGTCACATCTTAGAGATACTAACGGAGGGACCTCATGGAACTCGCACTCGGGCAATCGGCGGCCAGGAACGGCGCCGGGCCGATCAAGGACGCTACGACCGCCAGCTTCGAAGCCGACGTCATCGCCGCCTCAATGGAGGTGCCGGTCATCGTCGACTTCTGGGCGCCATGGTGCGGGCCGTGCAAGCAGCTGGCGCCCGCGCTGGAAAAAGCCGTGCTGGCGCATCGCGGCAAGGTCCGCCTCGCCAAGGTGAATATCGACGAGAATCCGGATTTGGCGCAGGCGCTGCGCATCCAGTCGATTCCGACCGTCTATGCCTTCTTCCAGGGTCGCCCGGTCGACGCCTTCCAGGGCGCGCTGCCGGACAGCCAGGTGAAGCAGTTCGTCGAGCGGCTGGCCAAGCAGGGCGGCGGCGACGACGACATCGCTGCCGTGCTGGAGCAGGCGGCCCAGTCGCTCGAGGCCGGGGACGCGGAGAATGCGATCGCGCTCTACCGCGCCATACTGGGGGAGGTGCCGGAGACGCCGGGCGCCTTCCTGGGGCTGGTCAAGGCGCTGCTCGCGCAGGACAACATCGCCGAGGCCCGGAACGTGCTGGGTCAAGTTCCGGCCGCGATCGCCAAGCATGCCGACATCGCCGCCGCCCAAGCGGCGGTCGACCTTGCGGACCAAGCCTCGCATGCCGGCCCGATCGGGCCTTTGAACGAAGCGGTGGCGCGTGACCCCGCCGACCATCGCGCGCGCATCGACTTGGCGAGCGCGCTCTACGCCGCCGGCTCCCGGCAGGAGGCGATCGACCATCTGATCGAGAGCATCAAACGCGACCGCGCCTGGAACGAGGAAGAGGCGCGCAAGCAGCTGCTCAAATATTTTGAGGCGCAGGGGCCGCTTGACCCGCTGACCGTCGGTGGCCGCCGCAAGCTGTCGTCGATCCTGTTCTCCTGAATCAGGGCGCGCGGAACATGGGCGCGCGCTACGCCTCGATCGACCACCTGCCCGAGGTGCTGCCGGTCTTCCCGCTCAACGGCGTGCTGCTGCTGCCGCGCGGGCGGCTACCGCTCAACATCTTCGAGCCTCGGTACCTCGCCATGTTCGACGATGCGCTGGGCGGTGCAAGGCTGATCGGCATGATCCAGCCTTCCAATCCGGCTGCCGCCGAGCCGCCGCCGCTCTTTAGCGTCGGCTGCGCCGGCCGGATCACCGCCTTCAGCGAGACCGGCGACGGGCGTTACCTGGTCACCCTTGACGGCATCGCCCGCTTCCGCGTCAGGGACGAGCTGCCGCTCCAGCGCGGTTATCGCCGGGTCGTGCCGGATTGGCGCGCCTTTGCGGGCGACCTCGCCGAAGAGGAGGGCGGGGTCGATCGTTCGCGGCTGATCGATCTTCTACAAGCCTATTTCCGCCAGCAGGGGCTGTCCGCCAGCTGGGACGCGATCGGTCAGACGCCGGACGAGCGATTGGTGACGTCGCTTGCGATGATCTGCCCGTTCCAACCATCCGAGAAGCAGGCTCTGCTCGAAGCCGATTGCCTATCCGCGCGCGGCAGGCTCATGATGGCGCTGTTGGAGATTGCCATTGCTGGTCATGGCGATGGCGATCAACCCCGGCATTGAAGCCGCAATCCTCTGGAGCGCCGTACCGAACCGATGTCAGAGCCCAATCGCAAAGTGCACCCTAAGCTGCTCGAAATCCTCGTCTGTCCCTTGACCAAGGGGCCATTGCGCTATGACGCGAAGGCGCAGGAGCTGATCAGCGACCGCGCCGGTCTTGCCTATCCGATCCGCGACGGCATCCCGATCATGCTCGTCGACGAGGCGCGGCCGCTCGATGACCCGCCGGCTCAGCGCTGATACGATGGACCAGATCTGGCCGCGCGAGGTTGTGCTGAACCGCGCCGAGCGGACACTGCGCGTCGATTTCGAGGATGGCGCATCGTTCACGCTGCCCGCCGAATATCTGCGGGTCGAATCGCCGTCCGCGGAAGTGCAGGGCCATGGGCCTGCCGAGAAGCGTACGGTCGGCGGCAAGCGCCTTGTCATGATCACGGCGGTCGAACCTGTCGGCAATTACGCTGTGCGGCTGATCTTCGACGACGGCCATTCGACCGGCATTTACAGCTGGGCCTATCTCCACGAACTAGGGCGCGAGCAGACGCGGCGTTGGCAGGCCTATCTCGACGCGCTCGCAGCAAAGGGGCTCGGTCGCGACCCGTGACGGCGATGCCGTCGTCCGGCCGCTCGATGCCGCAATTCCGCCATCTGTCCGCATTAACCTACGCTAATGCGTAACTGGCTGGCACTGTCCCTGGGCGCCGTTCTGGCGATTTCCGCGCTTTCAGGCTGCGACGATCACGACGATAAGAAGGCCCAGGAGAAAACCGCCCATCACAGCGGCGCCTCGATGGCCAGTCGTCTCGGCGCCGGGTGGCGGACGACGGCCGATGGCAAGCTCTCGGTCTGGCGCTTTGCCGGCAACGCCCAGGCGGCGACAGGCGCGCTCGACGGTATCCGCGCGGCGCTGGCAGCCAACATGCTGCCGCCGCGCGACAGCGTGCGGATTGCCGACCTGATCGGCCGGGCGACCGCGGCAATGCCTGCAGGCGCGGATACGGCGGCAGAGCAATCCCAGGTCATCGTCACGACCACGCCCTGGAACGATCATACCTGGCTGTTGTGGGTGGCGGTGAGCGGGGTTGTGCCCGGAGGCGAAACGGCGCTCAGCGTCGAGTTCGATCCCCGCGTCGTGGCCGCCTTCCGGCCGCTGGGCGACGCCTCGGCGCTTCCCGACCCCAGCGCCGATGGCGGGCGGGCGGAAATGCTGTATGAGCTATCGCCACAGGCAAGCGACGAACAGCCGCGCTCTGTGACCTATGCCGTGCTGCACATCAGCCGCGTCGGCGCGGAGCCGCGTCGACTCGACCGCGCAGTGACCGGGGCGGATTTCATCGACTCGATCGACAATGCGCCCGACGCCGTGCGCTTCGCGACGGCGGTCGCCGGCTTCGGCAGCCTCCTGCGGGGCGACCCGGCCGTCCGCGATCTGTCCTGTGCCGATGTGATCGCCCTTGCCGAAAGCGCCGGCCAGTCCGACGCTGACGGTCCGCGCGCGCAGCTGATCGAGCTGATGCGCAAGGCCGAACCGCTGATCGACCAGCCGGCGGCAGCGCCACAGGCGGCGGACGACCAGGCGCGGTAAGGGCAAACGCGGCAGGGCGCCGTTCCGCCTTTGCGTTGACAGTCCGCGGCCTGTCACCTACATCCGGCCTGTCCCTTGAACTCTGCGAATTGCGGGTGACGCGCCTTGAAAAAGGTCTTTTCCGACGCCGCTTCGGCGCTCGACGGCTTGGTCTTTGACGGAATGACGCTGATGGCGGGCGGCTTCGGCCTCTGCGGTATTCCCGAGAACCTGATCGATGCCCTGGTCGCGACCGGGGCCAAGGACCTGACCGTGATCTCCAACAATTGCGGCGTCGACGGCTTCGGCTTGGGGAAGCTGCTCGAGACACGGCAGATCAGAAAGATGGTCTCGTCCTATGTCGGCGAGAACAAGCTGTTCGCGCAGCTTTACCTGGCCGGCGCGCTGGAGATCGAGTTCAACCCGCAAGGCACGCTGGCTGAACGCATCCGTGCCGGCGGCGCCGGCATTCCGGCCTTCTTCACCAAGACCGGGGTCGGCACGACCGTGGCCGAGGGCAAGGAGACACGGGAATTCGACGGTCAGACCTACGTGATGGAGCGGGGGCTGACCGCCGACCTGTCCATCGTCAAGGCATGGAAAGGGGACACGGAGGGCAACCTCGTGTTCCGGATGACGGCGCGCAACTTCAACCCGATGATGGCCACCGCCGCGAAGGTGACGGTGGCCGAGGTGGAGGAGCTGGTCCAGCCGGGAGAGCTCGATCCGGACTGCATCCACACGCCGGGCATTTATGTCCAGCGCATCATCAAGGGACGCGATTACGAGAAACGCATCGAGCAGCGCACCATTCGCCAGAAGGACGTCGCATAATGCCGTGGACCCGCGACCAGATAGCGGCGCGCGCCGCCCAGGAGCTTAAGGACGGCTTCTATGTCAATCTCGGCATAGGCATCCCGACCCTGGTGGCCAACAATATTCCGCCCGGCATA
>CAZVYC010000318.1:0-4383 GCA_964631425.1 uncultured Rhodospirillales bacterium | reverse complement strand
ACGCTGGAACATCTGGGCTAGCGCATGCGGATCGATCCCCGGCAGCGGGATGTAACAGCCGATGCGGTAGATGATCAGCGCGGCAAGCGTGAACCAGATGCGCTTCTTGAGGTCGGTCGCCTTCGCGAAGGCGCCGAAGTTCAGATTGGCGGCGAGTTGCTCGGCGGCGGAGGCCATCCCATGTCCCTAACAAAGATGCGCGGCACGGAGCCTCATAGATAAGCCTCCGCGCCCTCGCGAACCACCTCTATTTGCGCCCGGTGAGCCGGGCCGCGCAAGGCCTCTAGTATCAGATCGCAAAGGTGCGTGAGTCACTCGCGAGGGCGGTGAATCGGATACTAAACGCGATCGCGATGTATCGACTTTCCACGGAGGTCGATACTAGGCGGCCGCTTCTTCCGGCTCGGCCTTCACCAGGAGCTCGACCGAGCCGCCGGTCTTCTCCACCGCCGCGATTGCCGCCGCGGAGGCGCCGGCGACGGAGAACTTGAGGTTAGCCGCGGCGAACTCGCCCTTGGCCAGCAATCGCACGCCATCATGTGCACGGCGCAGCAGGCCTGCCGCGATCAGGGAGGCGGCATCGATCACCGCGCCCGCATCGAGCTTTTTCGCGTCGATCGCGTTCTGGATCTCGCCCAGGTTGACGACGACATAGTCCTTGCGCGTCGGGTTCTTGAATCCGCGCTTGGGGATACGGCGATGGAGCGGCATCTGGCCGCCCTCGAAGCCATTGATCGCAACGCCGGTGCGCGCGGTCTGGCCCTTGCCGCCACGGCCGCCGGTCTTGCCTTTGCCGGAACCGATCCCGCGCCCGATGCGCGTGCGGTTCTTGCGAGCGCCCGGGTTGTCCCGGATTTCGTTGAGCTTCATGATTTACTCCGCTGCCTCGACACGCAGCAGATGCGCCACCTTGGCGATCATGCCACGCACCGCCGGCGTATCTTCCAGTTCCCGCGTGCGGCCGATCTTGTTGAGACCGAGGCCAACCAAAGTTTCGCGCTGGTCATGCCGACGGCCGATCGGGCTGCCCACTTGGGTGATGACGACCGTCGTCTTCGTCGCCGTTTCCGTCTCCGCCATCAGACCGCTCCCTCATGCTCGCTGGCACCCGCCTCGGGCTTGCCCAGGATCTCGCTGATCTTGCGGCCACGGCGCGCGGCAACGGTGCGCGGACTCGCGATCGAGGAGAGCGCCGCCAGCGTCGCCTTCACCATGTTGTGCGGATTCGAGGTGCCGATAGACTTGGCGACCACGTCCTGGACACCCAGCGCTTCGAACACTGCGCGCATCGGGCCGCCGGCGATGATACCGGTGCCGGCCGGCGCCGCACGCATCACCACCTGCCCCGCGCCGAAATGGCCGGAAAGGTCATGATGGAGCGTACGCCCCTCGCGCAACGGCACGCGCATCATGGTGCGCTTGGCCTGCTCGGTCGCCTTGCGGATTGCCTCGGGCACCTCGCGCGCCTTGCCGGCGCCGTGGCCGACGCGGCCCTTGCCGTCACCGACGACGACGAGAGCGGCGAAGCCGAAGCGGCGGCCGCCTTTCACCACCTTGGCGACGCGGTTGATCGAGACCAGCTTCTCGACATATTCGGTCTCGGTCGCCTCGCGCTCGCGCTGGCCGCCCCGTTCCCGGTTTTCGTTTCGTGCCATTCCGGCCTCCTAGAAATTCAAGCCGGCTTCGCGCGCGGCCTCGGCCAGCGCACGGATGCGACCATGGAAGATGAAGGCGCCGCGATCAAACCGGACATCGGTGACGCCGGCCGCCTTGGCCCGCTCGGCCAATAGGCGGCCGACGGCCTTCGCCGCGTCGATATTCGCGCCACTTTTGATCTCTGCGCGCAGGCCTGCATCCAGGCTCGACGCCGCCGCCAGTGTGTGCGCGGACTCGTCGTCGATCACCTGGGCATAGATGTGAGCGGATGTGCGATGCACGGACAGCCGCGGTCGCTCCGACGCCAGGCGGCGGAGGCGCGAGCGCACGCGATATTTGCGCGCCAGTTTGGGATCGATCTTGGCCATTGCCGTTACTTCTTCTTGCCTTCCTTGCGGATGATCGTCTCGGTGTCGTACTTGACGCCCTTGCCCTTATAGGGCTCCGGCGGCCGGAACGCCCGGATTTCGGCGGCGATCTGGCCGATCTGCCGGCGATCGGCGCCGGAGATCGAGATCGTCGTCGGCTTTTCCGTCTTCATCGTGACGCCCGCCGGGATCGGATACTTGATCTCATGCGTATAGCCGAGCTGCAACACCAGGTCCTTGCCCTGTACCGCGGCGCGATAGCCGACGCCATTGATCTCGAGGTTCTTGGTAAACCCTTCAGCCACGCCCTTCACCAGGTTGTTCACCAGCGCGCGCGAGGTACCCCACATGGCGCGGGCCCGCCGGGTCTCGCTGCGCGGCGAAACCTTGACGTTGCCGTTCGCGATCTCGACCGAGACATCGTCGACCAAAGTCAGGCTGCCCTGGCCGAGCTTGCCCTTGGCGGTCAGCGTCTGGCCGGCGAGCTTCACCTCGACGCCTTGCGGGATATGGACCGGGTTCTTGCCGATACGTGACATGACTGGTTTCCTTGCCCGCTCAGAAGATGCGGCAGAGGATTTCGCCGCCGACATTGGCGGCGCGAGCCTCATGGTCCGACATGATTCCGCGCGGCGTCGACAGGATCGAGATCCCGAGGCCGTTATAGAACCGCGGCAGATCCGCGATCTTCGAATAAACACGGCGCCCCGGCTTCGAGATACGCTTGATCTCGCGGATAACCGGCTCGC
The DNA here is from genome assembly GCA_964631425.1 of uncultured Rhodospirillales bacterium. GTDB lineage: Bacteria > Pseudomonadota > Alphaproteobacteria > BOG-932 > Roseiterribacteraceae > BOG-932. The sequence goes on along the minus strand of CAZVYC010000318.1, from coordinate 1,610 downwards.
CCTCATGATATTTGAGCTCGATCCGCAGCGACGCGGAGCCATTCACCTCGGCCTCCTCGTCATAGCCGCGGATATAGCCTTCGCGCTTCAGCACTTCGAGCACGTTGCGGCGCAGCTTCGACGACGGGCTGTCAATCGAAGACATGTGCGCTGCCTGTCCGTTCCGGATGCGGGTCAGCATATCGCCCAGGGGATCACTCAAAGACATGGATTCCAGCCCCCTCCTTACCAGCTCGACTTGGTCACGCCGGGGATCAGCCCGACCGACGCCAGGTCGCGCAACGCGATGCGCGAGAGCTTGAACCGCCGATAGACGGCGCGCGACCGGCCGGTCAGCTCGCAGCGGTTCTTGACCCGCGTCGGGTTCGTGTTGCGCGGCAGCTCGGCCATCTTAAGCTGAGCCTCGAACCGCTCCTCAGGGGCGGCCGAACGGTCGCGTGCGACGTCGCGCAGCCTCGCCCAGCGGCGGGCATAAGCCTTCGCCCGGCGCGCGCGGCGATTGTTCTTCTCGATAGAACTCTTCTTTGCCATCTCTCGCCTCCGCTTAGCTGACGAACGGCATGTTGAAGCCGCGCAGCAGAGCCTTCGCTTCCTTGTCCGTGTTGGCCGTCGTGCAGATCACGATGTCCATGCCGCGGATCGCATCGACCTGGTCGTAATTGACCTCAGGGAAGATGATCTGTTCCTTGAGCCCCATCGCGTAGTTCCCGCGCCCGTCGAAGCTGTTGCCGGACACCCCGCGGAAGTCGCGGACGCGCGGCAGCGCGATCGTGATCAGGCGATCCAGGAACTCGTACATGCGGCGGCCCCGCAACGTGACCTTGCAGCCGATCGGGCTGTTCTCACGCAGTTTGAACTGGGCGATCGACTTGCGCGCCTTGGTCACGATCGGCTTCTGGCCGGAAATGGCCTCGAGCTCGGCGACCGCGCTGGTCATCTTGCCCTTATCGTTGGCGGCTTCGCCCACGCCCATGTTGATGACGATCTTGTCCAGCTTGGGCACGGCCATGTCGTTCTTGTAGCCGAACTCGCTCTTCAGCTGGGCCCGGATCACCGACTCGTAATGTGCGCGCAAGCGTGCTTGGGTTGGGGTGCTCGTTGCTTCGCTCATCGATCGATCACCTCGCCGGAGACCTTGGCGAAGCGAACCTTCTTGCCATCCTCCAGCAGCTTGAAGCCGATACGGGTCGCCTTGCCGGACTTTGGGTCCTTATGGGCGACGTTGGAGACATGGATGGGCGCCGCCATCTTCTCGATGCCGCCCGCGCCCATCGGCGACGGCCGCTTGTGCTTCGTCACCATGTTCACGCCATCGACGAGCACGCGGTTCTCCGACGGCATGACCTTGAGCACCTCGCCGGAGCGGCCCTTGTCCCTGCCCGTCAGCACGACGACCGTGTCGCCCTTCCTGATCTTCGACGCCATCACAGCACCTCGGGTGCCAGAGAAATGATCTTCATGAACTTCTTGCCGCGCAGCTCGCGGGTCACCGGCCCGAAGATGCGGGTGCCGATCGGCTCGCCTTGCTTGTTGATCAGGACCGCGGCGTTGTTGTCGAAGCGGATCATGCTGCCGTCGCCCCGGCGCAGCGCCGCAGCGGTGCGCACCAC
>CAZVYC010000317.1:0-4431 GCA_964631425.1 uncultured Rhodospirillales bacterium | reverse complement strand
GACGGCGCCCGCTCTCCTGGCGTTCGACCCGTCCCCGCGCAACGCAAATGGGTTCCATCCTAAAGAGTCCTGCTTGGGCTCAGGCCGCCCGAATCGAGTAGCCGGCGCCGCGCATGGTGTGGAGCAGGGGCTTGTCGAAGCCCTTGTCGAGCTTTTGCCGGAGCCGGCTGATATGCACGTCGATGACGTTGGTCTGCGGGTCGAAGTGATAGTCCCAAACGCCTTCCAGCAGCATCGTGCGGGTCACCACTTGGCCCGCGTGACGCATCAGATATTCGAGCAGGCGAAGCTCGCGCGGCTGCAGGTCGATCGGCTTGCTGCCCCGCCGCACCTTGCGCGTGAGCAGGTCGAGCTCGAGGTCGCCGACAACGAGCTTGGTTTCGACCGACTGCGCGTCGCGCCGGCGGAGCAGCGCCTCGATGCGTGCCTGCAGCTCGGAAAAGGCGAACGGCTTCGACAGATAGTCATCGCCGCCGGCGCGCAATCCCCTGACCCGGTCGTCGACCTGCCCCAGCGCGGAGAGGATCAGGACCGGCGTGGAAATCTTGGCCGCGCGCAGCGCCTGCACGACGGCCAGGCCGTCCAGGCCCGGCAGCATGCGGTCCATGACGATCGCGTCGAACGAGCCCGAGGTCGCGAGGAACAGCCCGTCGCGGCCATTGTCGGTGTGATCGACGGTGTAGCCGGCCTCGGTCAGGCCCTTGCGCATGTAGGCGGCCGTGTCGGCGTCGTCTTCTACGATCAGGAGGTGCATCGGTGCGAGCGTATCAGGAGTGCGGCGTGTCTTGCAGATAGGAAAGGCCGCGCTCGAACTCCGCCATGCCTTTTTCGGGGTGGCCTTCGCGGCACAGACGCGTGCCGGCGTTGTGAGCCACCCGCGCCTGGAACTGCTTGTGCGCATTGCCCGGCTTCAGCAGCGCTTGCTCCAGCTCGTCCTTGAGCGGCCGGCAACGGTCGTCGAGCGGCCGGGCATGCTCGGCTGCGGGCCGCGCCTCGGTGTGACCCGTACGCGGCTTGATCAGCCGGGCCGGCGGGATCGGCTGCAGCTGATCTGTGCTTTGTGCCAAGGCCGGCTTAAGCCCGCACGCGATAACCGTGCAGACGATGAGCAGAAGCTTCGCCATTCCGGTTCCTCGCGCTCGAACTACGTCCCTGATAACATACGGCCATCGCGTAAACCGGCGATGGCGGCGGCATTACATTTTTTTAATGCGCCGGCGGGCATGTTCCATCATGTGCCGCAGGCCTTCCTCGAGCGTCGTCGCCGCGGTGAACGCCAGTGCCGCCCGGGCCAGCGCGGGATCGCCCAACGACGCGCGGATGTCGCCGGCCCGGGGTGGACCGAACGCGATCTCCGGCTTGCGCCCGCAGACACGGCCGATCGTTTGAACGAGCTCGAGCAACGATGTCGACCGGCCCGTACAGACATTGAGCACGGCGGGAGCGGCTTCGTCGCGAGCCATGCAGGCCAGCAGCGCTTTCACCACGTCGGCGACATAGATGAAGTCGCGGGTCTGACCGCCGTCGCCGAACACCGTGATGCCTTGGCCCGCACCAATTCGGCTGAAGAAGATCGAAATCACGCCGGAATAGGGCGAGCCGGGGTCCTGGCGGGGGCCATAGACGTTGAAGAACCGGCATCCGGTCGTCGGCACCCCGTGCACCTTGGTCGCCACCCATCCATGCAGTTCACAACCGAGCTTGTCGGCGCCGTAGGCCGAGAGCGGCCGCGCGGTCGCCGTTTCGGCGAGCGGCAACTCGGCCGAAGCGCCATAGACGGCCGCCGAGGAGGCGTAGACGACCGGTACGACGGTCCCGGTTTTCGCCCGTCGCGCGGCGTCGAAGATGGTAATGGCGCCGGTAAGGTTGGTGCGATGAGTGCCGAGCCAGTCGCGATTGCCGAGCTCGACCGAGGCGACAGCGGCCAGATGGAAGCAGCCGTCGACTCCGTCCATAGCCCGGGCGACCAAGGCTGGATCGGCAACGTCACCGAGGATGAGGGGCACGCCGGGACCGAGATTCTCGCGCTTGCCGGTCGAGAGATCGTCCAGCACCCGCACGCGGTCGCCCCGGGCGCGGAGCGCATCGACCAGATGCGACCCGATGAATCCCGCGCCGCCGGTGACGAGATAAGTTGGCAAGCGATTCTCCCCGTTCGCGGGAATGACGATGAATGGATAGACCGACGAGACGAGAAGCAGCTTACCCGAATCCACGCTGATCGGTTAGGGTCGGGCCGTTTGAGCAACTAAGAGACATCATGCCGCCCGACCTGCACACGGAACAGCCGAGCACCGCGTCGGTGTCGCCGATGATGGCCCAGTACCTTGCCATCAAGTCGGCTCATCCGGATTTTCTGTTGTTCTACCGGATGGGCGATTTCTACGAAATGTTCTTCGACGACGCGCGGAAGGCGGCCGCCGCGCTCGATATCGCGCTCACAAAAAGGGGGCATCATCAGGGGCAGGACATCCCGATGTGCGGGGTGCCGGTTGCGAACCACGAGGTCTATCTCTCGCGCCTGATCCGCAAGGGCTTCAAGGTCGCGCTCTGCGAGCAGGTCGAGGACCCGGCCGAAGCGCGAAAACGCGGAAGCAAGTCCGTCGTGAAGCGCGATATCGTCCGCATCATCACGCCCGGCACCTTGACGGAAGACCATCTGCTGGAGCCCCGGCGGGCCAATTACCTGGCGGCGCTGGCCGAGGCGGGCGGCGGCATCGGGCTCGCCTGGTTCGACCTGTCGACCGGCGAGCTGTGGCTGCAGCCGGTGGCCGAACCCGGTCTCGCCGCCGCGCTGGCGCGGATCGACCCGGGCGAGCTGTTGGTACCCGAGCGGCTGATCCAGCGGCCGACCTTGTTCGAGATTTTCCAGCCGTTCAAGGCGCAGTTGACGGTCGAGCCGGATGCGCGGTTCGATAGCGAGAATGGCCGAAGGCGGCTGCTGGCGCTTTATGCGGTCGACACGCTGGATGGGTTCGGCCGCTTCGGCCGCGCGGAGATCGCAGCGGCCGGCGCGCTTGCGGCCTATGTCGACCTGACCCAGAAGGGCCGTGTGCCGCCGCTGCAGCCGCCGCGCCGGCTGGCTGAGGACGGGGCGCTGGAGATCGACCCGGCGACTCGGCGCAATCTGGAGCTGACCCGCACCTTGTCAGGCGAGCGGCAGGGCAGCCTGCTGGCGGCGATCGACCATACGATCACGGCGGCCGGCGCGCGGCTCCTCGCCAGTCACTTGGCGACGCCGCTGACCGACCCCGAGGCGATCAATGCGCGGCTGGATGGGGTGGCCTTCTTCCATGATCGGCGCGCGTTGATCGATACCGCGCGACGCATCCTGGCAGCGGCACCCGACATCGAGCGCGCGCTGGGGCGGTTGACCCTCGGCCGTGGCGGGCCGCGCGAGCTGGGCGCGATCCGCGACGGCATCCGCGCCGCCGACGCGCTGCGCGAAGCCCTGCCCGAGAACCTGCCGCCGACGCTGGCTGAGGCCCGGCGCGCGCTGGTGCCGCTGGACACGCTGGTCGAACGGCTGGCGCGGGCGCTCAAGCCCGAGGCGCCGCTGTTCGCCCGCGATGGGAATTTCATTGCCGCCGCGTATTCGCCCGAACTCGATCGGCAACGGGAGATGCGGGACGACGGCAGGCGGCTCATCGCCGAGATGCAGGCGCGCTATGCCGCCGAGAGCGGGGTGCAGACCCTCAAGATCAAGCACAACCAGGTCATCGGCTATCATATCGAGGTGACCGCCACCCATGCCGAGCGGCTTTCGTCGGCGGGCGGGCGGTTCATCCATCGCCAGACACTCGGTAGCGCGATGCGCTTCACCACGGTGGAGCTGGCGGAGCTGGACCGCGGCATCTCGGAGGCGGCCGATCGGGCACTGGCGATCGAGCTTGCCATATTCCAGGATTTGGTCGCCGAGGTGACCGGCCGGGTCGCGGCGATCGGCGGCATCGCGCGTGCCATGGCGGCGATCGATCTGACGACCGCGCTGGCGCTGCTGGCCGCGGAGCGCGGCTATGTCAGGCCAGTGCTGGACCGCTCGACAGAGTTTCGGGTCATAGGCGGGCGGCATCCGGTGATCGAGGCGGCGCTGGCGGCCTCGGCCGAGGGTGGGCGGTTCGTCGCCAATGACTGCGCGCTGGCCGCCGACGACCGGCTGTGGCTGCTGACCGGGCCCAACATGGCCGGCAAGTCGACCTTCCTGAGGCAGAACGCGCTGATCGCGATCCTGGCGCAGATGGGCAGCTTCGTGCCGGCAGAGAGCGCCCGGCTGGGCGTGGTCGACCGGCTGTTCAGCCGGGTGGGTGCGGCCGACGACCTGGCCAGCGGCCGCTCAACCTTCATGGTCGAGATGGTCGAGACCGCCGCGATCCTGAACCAGGCGACGCCGCGCTCGCTTGTCATCCTGGACGAGATCGGGCGCGGCACCTC
>CAZVYC010000316.1:515-4521 GCA_964631425.1 uncultured Rhodospirillales bacterium | reverse complement strand
GAGTTCGCCAACGCGCAGCAGCTTGCCGGCAGGACGAAGCGCGAGGCAATCGAGCTGGCCGCGGGCATCCGGCTCCGGCCCATCCTGATGACGACGGCGGCCATGGTGTTCGGCGTCGTGCCGCTCCTGGTCGCGACCGGTGCGGGCGCGGTCTCACGATTCAATCTGGGCCTGGTGATCGCCAGCGGGCTTTCGATCGGCACGCTGTTCACCTTGTTCGTCGTGCCTGCCGCCTATCTCATGCTGGCGGCGGACCACTCCAAGGCACGCCGCGAGGCCGAGGACCAGGAAGCGGAGGAGGGCTTGCCGATCGCAGCTCAGTGAACGCGAATCAGGGTGAAGCTCTCGCTGCCCGACACGATGAGGCGGGCATGGTCGTCGGTCGTGAACTCGATGCCCATGATCGAGGGATTCCGAGCGCTTTCCTCGGAACCTTCGGGAACCGGTCGCGGCCGCGTCCCGATCACCCACACCGCGTTCTCGCCTGCCTTGCGATAGTCGGCGTCGAGCGTCAGCTCGAAGGTCGAACTGCCCGACTCGTTCCGGCCGTGCATCGCCATTGTGGCAGTCTGGAATTCATAGATCATCTTGAGCGGCTTCATCTCTTCGACTTGCCATGACCCGATCAGCCGCGTGACGTCGGCGCGCGGCAAGCTCAAAAGCTTGTCGCGCGCTTCGAACTCGTCGGCGGCGGCCGGCAGAGCGAAGATGAGGAGGGCGGTCAGCAGACCTGAAAGACACTTCATGGGCAGAGCTTGGCACGCGCGGCGCGGGCGCGCCATCCCTCGTGTCAGTTGATTATGCGAGGCGACGAATCACCAACCCAAGATCAGGCGGGAAGACCAGCTCATCCGACGTCTCGATCTCAGCGGCGGACCACCACCGAGTTTCCCGCAGGGATGCCGCGCTCGACCTCTGTAAGCCTGCCGAAGCCAGGAACATCGCCGTCATATCGGCCGACAAAGAAGACATCGATGCTCTTTATTGGAACACCCTCATGCTCGAACTCGGCGGTGCCAATATGAACGGGCCCTGCCAGTGCGACACCCAGGTGCAACTCCTCATAGATTTCTCGTCGCGCAACCGCCAGGTCGGTTTCACCGTTTTCGACGCCGCCGCCCGGCGTCGCCCAAAACGAGAACGAAGCGCCATTTCTGGGAACCGCGAACCGGATCAGCGGGACCCGTCCGCTGTCGTCTAGCAGGATGGCGCGCGCGGACCGGCGCTGTCGGCAAGAAGAATTCATTGACCTATCCGATCGCCGTCAGCACCGCATCCCCCAGTGCCCGCGCGAAGCGCTCCGGCGTGTGCGCCTCGGCATAGCGGGCGACCCCGGCGCGGCACGCGGTCAGCAACCCCGGCGTCTCGATCAGCCGCCGGATCGCTGCCGCCAGCGCGTCCGCGGTCACATCCGCTGCCAGTACGCCGGTCTCGCCATCCGCGATCTGTTCGACGATCCCGCCGACCGGCGTGCCGACGACCGGAAGGCCGGCTCCATAGGCGGCGGCGATAACGCCGGATTGGCTGGCCTCCAAATACGGCAGCACGACCGCGTCGGCCCGGGCCAGGATGCTGCCGATCGCATCCGGCGCCACCCATCCTTGCTGGATCGTCAGTCCCGGCTGGTTGAGCAGGCTGGCGGGCGCATCGATACGCCCGCGTCCGACCACGCGCAGCACACACTCCGCACCGGCCGTATGGAGACGGGCAAAGGCATCGAGCAGCAGTGGCACCCCCTTGTAGGGCAGGATGCGGCCGAAGAAGAGTAGGCGGACAGGCGAACCGAGGACGGCAGAATTGGCGCCCCCGCCGAAACGGAAGATCGGGTGATACAGGCGGACCAGCCTTTCCTCGGTCGCGTCGCCCAGCGCCAGCAGCCGGGCGGCGACGTGGTCCGATAGGGTCACGACCCGATCGCTGCTCCGGATTTCCCGGCGCACCAGCCCGTCGAACACTGGCCGGCGCTCGCCGGGGTGCGGCTCGGCGTCGTGCACCATCAGGATGGTCCTGATCCCGGCCCGGGCGGCGGCACGCTGAAGCGTCCGGCCCCAGACATGAGGCATGATCGTCGCGATCGCGCGAACCTGGCGCGCCCGGAGCTCTGCCACGAACTGGTCGATGATGACGCTGAGCCCGATCGTCCGCACCAGGAACGAGAAGGGTCCGGAGAACGTCTCGATCTCCAGCACGCGGTCGGCAGGCAGCGCCGGCATGAGCTCGCTCTGCCGCGAAGGCGATGCATAGATATCGAACCGCTCATCCGTGGCCATCGCCTCGCCGATCTGCCGCATCAGCGCCGCGCCCGCGCCCAGCCGGCCCCAATAGACGAGCGCGATGGCGGTCCGGTCGGATGCTGGCGTTGAGGGTTCAGGCATAATTTGGTTAACGCGGACGAAACTTCGTCGCCTTTTAGCAGCGTCGGTGGCATCCTGCGACAAACCGATAACGCCAGCCGATAACGCCAGGAGGAAGCCATGCCCGCGCCGCTTTACGATATTCCGGTCAACCGCATCGACGGCGCTCCGACGACGCTCGGCGAATATGCCGGCTCGGTGCTGCTGATCGTCAACGTCGCCTCGGCCTGCGGCCTTACCCCGCAATATGCAGCGCTCGAGCAGACTTACGAAAAATATGCCGACAAGGGCCTTGAGGTGCTGGGCTTCCCGGCCAACAATTTCGCCGCGCAGGAACCCGGGACCAATGCGGAGATCCTCGATTTCTGCACGTCCAAATACGATGTCAAGTTTCCGATGTTCGCCAAGATATCGGTGAAGGGCGGCGACCAGCACCCACTCTACAAACAGCTGATCGACGAGAAGCCGAGCGCGCAGATGAAAGAGGACAGCGGGCTCGTGAAGACACTGAACCAGCACGGACTCGGGCCGACCAACGAGACCGACGTGATGTGGAACTTCGAGAAGTTCCTGGTCGATCGTCATGGCCATGTCGTCGGCCGGTTCGCGCCGGACATCACGCCCGACGACCCGGTCATCACGGGTGCGATCGAGACGGAGCTCGGGAAAGCGTGACGCCCGAGGAACTATCGCACGCTCCACAGCATTCCTTCGGCATTCAATACCGGAGGAACAGATGGCGACCGCTTCCAAGACGGCCGATCGAATCAAGAGCGAAGCCCGCGCGCGCTGGGACCGGCTGACCGACGATGATTTCGATGCGATCAAGACCAATGTCACTGAGCTCGCGACCCGCCTCCAGGCGCGCTACAACCTCACTGCTGAGGAAGCCAAGGAGCAGGCCGAGGAGTTCATGGGCAAATTCAACCAGGCTGCCAGCGATGCCTATGCGCAGGCTACCGCCGCGCTGGACGACGCCGCCCGCAAGGTGGACCAGGTGGTCAAGGATAACGCCTGGGCGACCGTGGCCGGCGCGCTGCTGCTCGGCGGCATCATCGGGTACCTGATCGGAAGCGAGCAGAGCCGCTACCGCTGGTAGTCCTTGGTTGATACGCCGCGTCCGGCGGCCTTCGCCAGCGCCTCCAGGACGCGGCGGAGGCGGTGGTGTATCCGCATGAGCCGCCGCGGGCAAGTTTTCCGCAGCGTTGCGCGCCCAAGAGGCCGGTGCATTGCCACTGTCATACTTCCGATTCGCGGCCTTCCCCCCACCGACACAGGGCGAAATGCCGCATCAGGGGCTGGAACGGCTTTCCCCCTTGCGCAGTTTTGCGAATGGACCGGTCGCAGAACCCGGCCAACCCGCGCCCCAGAGCGTAGGGACTATTTCGGGGAGTTGTCATGGCGCTATACCTCATCTTGTTCCTGGATCGCAGCGAGTACGTCTACGCGGTCGATGAGGTTAGGTGCCTCACGGATGAAAAAGCCATCGTGGTGGCCTGTCTCCGCCCCGCGCCCAGCTTTGGCGCCGGTTTCGAGATCTGGCAATCCGAGCGCTTGGTCCATCGCGAGTTCTGTCTCGTCCCGTTCGAGCATGCTTTGATGGCGGCGTGACAGCCGCTGCCCTTGCCGAATCGTTTCTGGCCCTTCATTTC
>CAZVYC010000316.1:0-505 GCA_964631425.1 uncultured Rhodospirillales bacterium | reverse complement strand
GGCAGCGCCCGCCCTTTACCGTTCGGACTTTCCGTGGCCAAACGCCTCGACTCGCCTTGCATTGATGTCTGCACGCTCGACCCCATCAGCGGCCTCTGCCTTGGCTGCTTCCGTACGGTCGGCGAGATAGCGCGCTGGTCACAATATTCTACACAGGAGCGCCAGAGCGTACTGACGGCATTGGCTGCCCGGCGCCTGTCTGAGCGGAAGCATGAATCTCGTCGCGAACAGCCATTAACGTCGTCCGGAATTACTTCATTCCGAAGTAAAATCGATGAAATGAACTAAACTAGATCAATGGGTTGCCACTATTCCGAAACGTGGGAATGAAACCTCCATGGTCTCGGAGCATTTATTAGAGTGGGGGCGCGCGGAATTCGTGCCCTATTCATTACATTAGGAGAGAGAGCATCATGGCATCTGGACAGCAGGGAACTGGGCATCATCCTCACAAGAGCTCTGAGGAGCCCTGGCCGCACACAAAGGAAGGTGGCGAGAGTCAGAA
>CAZVYC010000315.1:0-4536 GCA_964631425.1 uncultured Rhodospirillales bacterium | reverse complement strand
ACTACTGGTCGGTGACCATCGGCGTGCCGCCCGAGCCGCGCGGCCGCATCGACGCGCCGCTCGCCAAGCTTGCCGGCGCGCGCGGCGAACGCATGGAGGCGGACGAGGATGACGGCAAGCCCGCGACATCGCTATTCGCCGTGGTCGACCATGCCGCCGACCGCGCCGCCTGGGTGGCGCTCTGGCCCCTGACCGGACGCACGCATCAGCTGCGCGCGCACATGGCGGCGATCGGCGCGCCGATCCTCGGTGACGGCAAATACGGGAGAGCGGATGCTCAACTGATCGGCGAAGGAATCGGCAATGGGCTGCACCTGCATGCCCGCCGCCTGATCCTGCCGCACCCTTCGGGCCGCGGCCGCATCGATGTCACCGCGCCTGTGCCGCCGCATATGCGCGAGACGTGGCACACTTTCGGCTTCAACCCCAAGAGCGACGGAGACCCTTTCGCGGAGATCCAGTCGTGAAGCGGCTCTACAAGTCCGTTCAGGTGACCGACGACCCCGACGGGTTCGGCATCGCGCTCGACAACAAGCCGCTGAAGACGCCGGGGCGCCTGCCGGTCCGCCTGCCGACCCGCGCGCTGGCCTACGCGATCGCCGCGGAATGGGACGCGCAAGGGGATGAGGTTCGACCTGGAACCATGCCGCTGATGCAGCTCTGCGCGACCGCCCTCGACCATATCCCCGCCAATCGCGCCGCAGTGCTGGGTGCCACCCTGCGCTTTGCCGAGACCGATGCGATCTGTTACCGCGCCGACCAGCCGGCGGAACTGGTGCATCTCCAGGCCGCCCGCTGGGACCCGCTGAACGCGTGGGTGGCGCAGCGTTACGGCGCGGGCCTGTGCGTCTCTATGGGCATCGTGCCGGTGCCGCAGCCGCCCGCTTCCATCAAGGCGCTCGCCGAGGTTGTCGATGCCATGGACGATTGGCGCCTCACGGCATTCCAGTCCGCCGCCGCCTCGTCCGGCTCCTTCGTTATCGCACTGGCGCTGATGGACGGGCGGATCGACGCCGACGAGGCATTCCGCGCCGCCGAGCTCGACTCCGAATTCGAAATCGACCGCTGGGGCGAGGACGTGGAAGCGACGACTCGACGGGCCGTCGTTGCCGCCGACCTCGCCGCCGCGCGGCGCTTCCGTGATCTCCTGGGACATTAAGCCATGAGCGAACCCGACCGCCTGCCCGACCCCGATACCGAGAACGTCGTCGCTTTCAGGAAACGTCCGGCCGCCAAGCCCCAGGCGCCCAAGCCGACGCAGAAAGAAACCGACGAGGACCGCGCCCGGTCGCGTACCAACGTGGCTGCCTTGATCTTCGCGGCGATCCTGGTCGCGGTTGGATGGCTGCTGGTTCAGAAGCTCGGGCACAATTCGAGAATGGAAGACTGCCTGATGTCCGGCCGCACCAACTGCGCCCCGATCGAGACGCCGAATAGGGAATAGCGTTGCTGGCTGAAATCGGCCTTTTACCAGGAAAAAAAGAGTCGGCCTGATGGCGGAGACCAAGCCGACCTGATAAGCTGGCTTACGTCTAGCTTGATGGTGCGATGTGAAGGAAGTTGGAGCATTCGAGGCCAAGAACAACCTCGGCGCGCTGCTCGACTTGGCCGAGCGGGGCGAGGAGGTTGTGATCACCCGCCACGGCAAGGCAGTTGCACGGCTGGTCCCCGCCAGAGGCGGCCGCAACCGCGCGGCTGCGCACGCCGCGGTTCAGCGCATCCGCGAAATGCGAAAGGGCACCACGCTCGACGGTATCAGCCTCAAAGAGCTCATCGATGAAGGGCGGCGATGAGCCTGGTGATCGACTCCTCGATCACGCTCAGCTGGTACTTCCAAGACGAGCAGACCTCCGCAGCGGACGCCGTGCTCGATCGCATCGAAGACGAGGGCGCGATCGTGCCGGCCTTATGGCCGCTCGAAGTCGCCAATGGCTTGCGCTCGGCCGTGTTGCGCAAGCGAATCGACCTTGCCTATCGCAATGAGGCGATGGCTCAGCTGACGGCGCTGGCGATCGTCATCGATTCTGAAACCGGGGCGCGAGCCTGGACGACGACGTTGAGCCTCTCGGATCAATTTCAGTTGACGCCCTACGACGCCGCCTATCTGGAGTTGGCCCAAAGGCTCGGCCTGCCGCTCGCCACACTTGACAGCGCGCTATGGGCCGCCGGCGGCACACTCGGGCTGACCCTGCTCGGCATGTGACGCGGCGGCTGGGGGAAAACGGCCCCAAAACCCGCTGGCGGCTTCCATACGGCTCATCCCAAGTGCTCGACGATCTGCGCCAGTATAGTATCCTCCTCTGGAATATCGCCGGTATGACGATCACGCGTAGGGCGGATGAGCGAAGAGTAATCCGCCGCGGCGCCAGGGCGCGGCTCGGGCAGGGATCGATCGGCTTCTTGGAGCGCTCGGGCTTGTAGCGCCGGTCGTCCGCGCGAGCGGTTACATTGGACGGCGGATTACGCTCCGCTTATCCGCCCTACAGGTCCGGGTCAAAACGCCGCCGGCGGCGAAATCCCACTCATCCCAAGCTGCTCGACGATCTGCGCCTTCAGCCGTCCCAGCCCGGCCTCTGTCAGCGACTCCGCCCGGGCGACCAGTACCTCCTGCGTATTCGATGCCCGCACCAGCCACCAGCCGTCCGGCGTGTTGACCCGCACGCCGTCGATGTCGTTGACCGTGATCCCAGTGACCTTGGCCAGACGCTGCTTCACCTCACCGATCACCGCGAACTTGCGCGCGGCCTCGATGTCGAAGCGGGTCTCGGGCGTGTTGTACACCGACGGCAGGGTATCGACGATCGCCTTGAGCGACTCGCCCGATTTGCTGACCAGTGAGGCCAGGCGCACGCCGCAATAGAGCGCATCGTCGAAGCCATACCACTTGTCGGCGAAGAAGATGTGACCCGACATTTCGCCGGCCAAGGGCGCGCCGGTCTCAGCCATCTTGGCCTTGATCAACGAATGGCCGCTCTTGAACATCAACGGGTTCCCGCCTAGCCGCGCGATCTCGTCATAGAGGATTTGGCTCGCCTTCACGTCGGCGATGATCGTGGCGCCGGGGCGCTCGGCCAGCACTTCGCGGGCATAAATCGCCAGCAGCTGGTCGCCCCACACGATGCGGCCGGTCCCGTCCACTGCGCCGATGCGGTCGCCGTCGCCATCGAAGCCGATGCCGATATCCGCCTTGTTCTCGGCAACCGCGCGCTGCAGGTCGACCAAATTCTCCGGAACCGTCGGATCGGGGTGGTGGTTGGGAAAGCGGCCGTCGATCTCGTCGTAAAGCCGGATATGCCGGCCGGGCAGCTTCGGCGTCAAGCGTCTCAGGATGTCCCCGGTCGCGCCGTTGCCGGCATCCCACACGATGGTGAGATCGCGCGTCCCGGCATAATCCCGCGCCAGCCGGTCGACATAGGCCTCGCGGATGTCGAAATCCTCGAGCGTGCCTTGGCCGGTTTCATAATCGCCCCCCGCGGCGACCTGGCCGATGACCTGGATGGCGTCGCCATAAACGGGCCCGCTCGATAGCGCCATCTTGAAGCCGTTATGGGTCGGCGGATTGTGGGATCCCGTCACCATGATGCCGGCATCGGCGGTGAGATGCTTGACCGCGAAATAGAGCATCGGCGTCGGCCCGAGCCCCACTCGCTTGACACTCGCGCCGGACGATAGCAGCCCTTCAAGAAGCGCACCGGCCAGTTCTGGGGAACTCAGCCGGCCGTCAAAGCCCAGCGCGATGGTCTTTCCACCGCTGCGCAGGATCCAGGTGCCATAGGCCCGTCCGATCGCCAACGCGTCGGCCGGCCCCAAGGTCTCGCCGACGATCCCGCGAATGTCGTATTCACGCAGGACCGAACGGTGAAAGCTGTGGCCGGTCATTTCAGGACGAACTCGGGTTCAGGTGGGCCGCGGCGCAGGCGGAATCTCCGGGCGGCCGATCGAACTGTAGGCGAATCCGGCCTTCGCGGCATCGGCCGGATTATAGACGTTGCGCAGGTCGACGATGACGCGCTGCTTCATGATCTCGCCCAAGCGGTCGAGCTGGAGCGCGCGGAACTCATTCCATTCGGTGATGATCACCAGCACGTCCGCGCCGGTGGCGGCTGCATACGCATTATCCTTCCAGTCGACACCGAGCAGGAGCGGCCTGGCCTCGTCCATACCGGCGGGATCATAGGCCTGCACCTTGGCGCCGCCGGCCCGCAGCACCGGGATGATGTCCAGGCTGGGCGCATCGCGCATGTCGTCGGTGTCAGGCTTGAAGGTGACACCCAGTACGCCGATCGTCAGGCCCGCGACCGAGCCGTTGCACTTGGCGATGATCCGCTCGGCCATCGCCTGCTTGCGCTTTTCGTTGACGTCGATCACGGTCTCGACCAGTCGGACCGGCGTGCCTTTGTCCGCGGCGGTCCGCGCCAGCGCCAGCGTGTCCTTGGGGAAGCATGAACCGCCATAGCCCGGCCCGGCGTGCAGGAACTTGCGGCCGATGCGTCCGTCCAGCCCGATGCCGCGTGCCACGTCATGCACGTTGGCGCC
>CAZVYC010000314.1:0-4613 GCA_964631425.1 uncultured Rhodospirillales bacterium | reverse complement strand
CGATCGTGATGACATCGATCGCCATGATCGCAGGCATGCTGCCGACCACCTTCGGTATCGGTGCCGGAGCGGCCTTCCGCATGCCGATGGCGACCGCGGTGATCGGCGGACTGCTGACCTCCACGCTGCTCAGCCTCGTCTTCGTGCCGGTCTTCTACACCTACATGTCCGATCTCGACCGCTGGCTGCGGCCACGACTTGCTCGGCTGACGACACTCGATAGAGAGGATGCCGACGGCAAGACGACCGCGGAGGGACACGCATGAACCTCCGCGGGCTGCTCTTTTGCAGCCTCGCAGCCGGCTTGGCGGGCTGCGCCGATCTCGACCCGCCCCCCGCTATGAGGCAGGCGCTTCCGGCGGCTTGGAGCAACCAGGCCGACCAGGCGGACAAACGGCCGCCAGTGGATCTCACTCGGTGGTGGATGGGCTTCGGCGACGCCACCCTCGACCGGCTGGTGAACGAGGCGGCCGTCGAAAATCTCTCCGTGCAACAGGCGGCCAGCCGGGTCGCCGCGGCCCGTGCCAGCCGGGACGCCGCTGCCGCCGCGCTGCTGCCGACCGTGACCGGCACGGGCGCGATCGAGGGTGATCGTGTTGTCGGCGCCGGCGCGTCCAGCCAGATCGTGCTGCCCGTAGGGCCGGCAGATGCGACCGCGATCGGGCAGACCGTGACGCCAGGCTCCCGATCGGTTGCATATTACGAACCGGGTCTCGACGCGGCATGGGAAGTGCCTCTGTTCGGACGCGGCGCGGCAACCCGCAACGTCGCGGACGCGGTGCTCGGCGCGGCGGCCTCGGATTACGCCGGCGCGAAAGTGCGCCTCGTCGCCGAAGTGGCGCGCAACTATATCATCCTGCGCGCCGATCAGCAGCGTCGTGAGCTCTTGACGGCGAGTGTCGCGGCCGAACGCAGGCTCGCCACCTTGGTTGAAACCCGCTGTCGCGCGGGGCTCGCCAGCGAACTGGACCTGGTGCGTGCACGGGGCGCCGCCGATCAGGTCTTAACCAAGCTTCCCCCCGTCGAGGGAGAGATCCGCGAGTCACTGCAGAAGCTCGCGACCTTGCGCGGCAGCGCCGCGCCTGATGCGGCGCTGCTCACCCCGGAGCCGCTGCCCAAGCCTCCGACGGCTTCACTTGCCGCAGTGCCGGCGGATCTACTGCGCTTGCGTCCGGACATCCTCGAAGCCGAGCAGATCGTCGAGGAAAGGGCCGGCGAAGTCGGCATCGCGGTCGCCGATCTCTACCCGAGGCTCACGCTCCTCGGCTCGATCTCCGGGGCGGGCAGCTTCAGCGGCAGTTCGGTGTCCGGCCCGATCGGATTGTTCAGCGGAGGCCCGGCGATCACCATGCCGCTCATCGATTGGGGGGCGCACCTTGCGCAGGCCAAAGCGAGCAACGCGCAATTGGCGGCGAGCATCCTGCAATACCGCCAGACGGTGCTTACCGGCGTTGAGGAGGTCGAAACCGCGCTGGCGCATGTCGTTGCCGCGCGAGGCCAAGCCGAGGCGGCGGGAAGGGCCGTCGCCTCTGCGGAACAGGCGCTGGCCTATGCGGATGTGCTCTATGGGCGAGGATTGACCTCATTGACCGACCGGCTGGATATCGAGCGCTCGCTGCTGGACGCGCGGCTCGACCTCGTCGCGTCGAGGCAATCCGAGGCGCTTGGGGTGATCGCGCTCTATAAGGCCATCGGCGGCAGAATACCGGACCCGACCGGCCCCTGATGCGCTCGACCAAAGCCCGGCAAGGCGAGACCGGCTGCAAGGGCCGGTCCCGAATGAGACTCGTCATGGCGGCCAGGGCGGGATAGACTGCTTGTAATCCTCAGTGTGCGGGCTGCCAGACGCTGGTGTGTTCGGCACCCCAACGCCTCCGCCTTGGAGCGCACTTGCGCGCGACGGCTCGCAGCGGCAAAGGTCACGTAAGTGGAGGATGTTGCCATGTCAGTCTGCGGGTGCAACGCAATGCATCGCCGCGATGTGGTGTGCGGCGGCGGCGCTGCCGTGTTCAGCGCCATTGTGGCGACGCTGATGGGCAACGCGAAGCCGGTACGCGCCGAAACGATCGCCGGCCAGCCTCCTGAGATCGATCGCGTCGCAGTACGCGTGGTAGTCGACAGCTATCAATTCGCTGTCGCACCCAGCCGGAAGGTTGCCGATGTTGCAATCGAACACTTCGGCTGGGGTATCGGCGGCGGCAAGCCACCTGGTAAAACGCTGATCAGTGAATTCGGCCTGTCGATGCACGTCCAGTCGCACCGCGGGACCGAAACACGAAATATCCTGCTAGATTTCGGCTTCACACCGGACGCGCTGATCAACAACATCAATCTCGTGGGCATCGATCCGGCCGGCATTGACGCCCTTGTCCTCAGTCACGGTCACTACGATCACTTTGGCGGTCTCGCCGGCTTCCTGCAGCAAAACCACGGCAAGCTGAAAGCCAAGCTACCGATTTACGTCGGCGGCGAGGAGGCATTCTGCTCGCGCGAATGGACGGGTCCGCCGGTGCGCGGCGACTTCGGAGCCTTGGATCGCAAGGCGCTGGAAGACGCCAATCTTGCGGTGACCTACGCAGAAGGACCGGCACTCGTCGCCGATCACGGCTTCACCACGGGGCACATCGGCCAGGCGAGCTTTGAGAAGCTGCTGTCCCCCACCGCCATGAAGGTCGGCGTGGACCATGGCATTGGCTGCTATGCCGACCGCCTTCCGGAGGACGAACGGACGAATTCTGTCATCCCTGACCAGTTCCGGCATGAGATCGCCACCGCGTTCAATCTAAGAGGCCGCGGATTGATCATCTTGACCTCTTGCAGTCATCGCGGGGTTATCAACGCAATCAAACAGGCCCAAGCGGCTTCGGGCGTCAATAAGGTTCATGCGGTGATCGGCGGGTCCACCTCGCGCCTTATGACGAAAACTATGTGCGCGACACGATCACAGCGCTCAAGACCATCGACATCGACTACGTCATTCCACTGCACTGCACGGGTGAGCCGTTCTACGAGATGGCCAAGGCCGAGATGCCGAACAAGCTCCTGCGCTCCTACACAGGGACGCGTTTCATCTTCGAGGCCTGAGCAAGCAGGGACACTATGCAGTCATTGCCGCTATGGCCCCGGGAATGAGCACATTCGCAAAAGAGTAATGCCCATCTTCATCGAGTGTGGCGCGCCATTGCTCCGCAGCAAAAACTGTTGCATCGCGGAACCTACCTTGGCAGCGTACGGTTTAGCACCTTAAGTGCTCGAGATTTGAAAACCATCATCTCGGCAAAGCAACCGGGTCGGCGGGCAGGCCACGCCGTGAATAAGGAGGAACCGTTACTTGTTCCCGCTGCCTGCAATCGAATTGGACCGGCTCCGTTGAGCAGACTTGCTGGTCGTAGTGATCTGATGGCCGGATACCCCGCTCGGCGAACTCCATGAACGAATATGCCTCGCCGGCGGACGCGGCGTTCCGACCGCTGTCCGCATTGGAATGGCGTCAGATCGTCGACGGCGCCACCGATACAGCCATTATCAGCACCGACCTGGCCGGGCGGGTGGCCAGCTGGAATGCCGGGGCGAGTCGTCTGCTCGGCTGGACCGAGGATGAAATGCTCGGCCGGACCCTCAAGTGCCTCTTCACCGAGGAGGATCGCGCCCTCGGCCAGCTGGAGAGAGAGATTGCGGACGCGATCCGCCACGGCCGCGGCGGCGGCGAGGAAGGTTGGCGCGTGCGCAAGGATGGAAGCCGCATTTGGGCATCCGGCGCAATCACGGCGATCCGGGATGAACGGGGCGAGATCGTCGGCTTCATCAAGATTATCCGCGACCGCACGGCCCAGCGCCGGGCCGAGGAAGCGATCGCCGAGGAGCGGCGCGCGCTCGCAATCCTCAACCGGGCCGGCTCAGCGCTTGCCGCGGAAACCGATCTGCAAAGCCTGGTGCAGATCGTGACCGACGCCGGTGTCGAGCTCACCGGCGCCGAATTCGGCGCGTTCTTCTACAACGTGCTCGGCGGTGCGGGCGAGAGCTACATGCTCTACACCCTCTCCGGCGCGCCGCTGGAGGCCTTCGCCAAGTTTCCCATGCCCCGCAAGACCGCGGTGTTCGCCGCAACCTTCAATGGCGAGGGCATCGTCCGGTCCGACGACATTACCAAGGACCCACGTTATGGCCAAAATGCACCGCACAAGGGCATGCCGGAGGGCCACCTGCCGGTGCGCAGCTACCTCGCGGTGCCGGTCGTTTCGCGCTCGGGCGAGGTGATCGGCGGACTCTTCTTCGGTCACACCGAGATCGGCATGTTTACCGAGCGGTCGGAGCGGCGGCTGGAAGGGCTCGCCGCCGAGGCCGCGGTCGCGATCGACAATGCCCGCCTGGCCCAGGCGACCCAGCTTGAGATCGCCGAACGGGCTCGCGCCGAACAGGCGCTGCGCGACCTCAACGCGACGTTGGAGGAGCAGGTGGCCGAACGTACGGCGGAACTCCGGCGTAACGAGGAGGCGCTCCGTCAGGCCCAGAAAATGGAGGCGATCGGGCAGCTGACCGGCGGCATCGCGCATGATTTCAACAACCTGCTCCAGGTCATCCTGGGCAACCTCGATATCCTCCGCCGCGGCCTT
>CAZVYC010000313.1:0-4633 GCA_964631425.1 uncultured Rhodospirillales bacterium | reverse complement strand
GGCGCTCTTCGACAAATACTCCAAAGAAGCCGGCAAGGAGCAGTACCTGATCCCCTATTTCATCGCGTCGCACCCCGGCACGACCGATGAGGACATGATGAACCTGGCGCTCTGGCTGAAAAAGAATCGCTACCGGGCGGATCAGGTGCAGACGTTCCTGCCGTCGCCGATGTGCCCATCGGCGACGATGTACCATACGGGCCTCAATCCGCTGCGACCGATCCGCCGCGTGGGCGGGGAGGTGGTGTTTTCGGCCAAGGGGCTGGCGCAGCGCCGTCTGCACAAAGCGTTCCTGCGCTATCACGATCCGGAAAACTGGCCGCTGCTACGCGAGGCCCTGCGCCGCATGGGTCGTGCCGACCTGATCGGGCCTGCGAAGCATCAGCTGGTACCGTTCGGGCAACCGCCGGGGACGGGGAGGTTAGGAGGCGAGGGGCGGCGCATAGGCCGCAAGCACGGCTATCAGGTGTTCAAGACCCAGCACACGCGGCCGGCCCGATAGGCGACCCGGAAGGTCACGGGATCACGCTGCCAACCGGCTTCCCGGCCGGTAAGCGAGACGGTGAGCCACACAATCCCGTGGCCCACCATCTTCACAATACATTACTTCGTGGCGACGGCGTTCGTGTCGGACTTGCCCTCGCGATACTTCGCATGCGCGGCGCGCTCGCAGGCATAGACGCCGTTGTTGGACTTGGCGTATTCGGTCTGGCCCATCTTGTAATAGCGACCACGATCGAGGTCGACCCAAACCACGGCGTCAGCGCCGCAGACCGCCTGGGCGGCGGCGGCGGTCGAGAACACCCCGGTGTCGGCCTTGGCGCCCGAACCGAACGCCGCGGCAGCCAGCAGGACCGGAACGGCAAACTGAATAGCTTTCATTGGAAACTCCTGAGGAACGAATGCTTCAACAAACGTAATATAGTGCGTTCCTGACCTATTGTGCAGTGCGATAGTGTCGCAGCGAGTCTCGTCCGATTGGACTATCTTTGGCTTTTTTGCCCCAACACCTTGATAAAATTGTAGGAAGTGCCGAAGGCGAAAGCCGCCACCTCGGATGCAGTGCAGCCTTGCAGTCATGACAATGCTGCAGTGCAAACATTGCTGAAATGGTAGCCAAGACGGAATTTTCTGTCTCAAAGATCTGGGTAGAAGCAATCTCGCGCTCCGGCGCAACCCTCTCGCGCCCCGCGGCGAGTGTAGGGGGTCAGAATTGCGCCGCCCTCAGCAATAGCCGAGGCCGCTATACCCGATCCGTTCGGCCAGCTGTTCATGGAAGAGCTGAACGCCCTTTTCATTCCGGCCGATCAGCGCATAGCCGTGGCCGCCCCGCGCCAGACCGCGGCCGCATCCCTCCCAGACCGGCTGATCCTGCGCTACCGCACGCGCGGCCCGAGCCGCCATTTCGGCTGGCGTAGGCATGCCCGGCGGCGGCTCGCTGACCGGACTCAGCCAACCATAGCGAAGAGTGCTGTCCGACACGCCGGCGCCGGGCGCCAGGTCGGCATAGATTATGCCGTAGAGCTCGTGCGCCAGCAGCAGCCCGGGCGAGATCAGCCAGATGCAGCCGATATTCTCCATCGGCACCCATTCCGCCTCGGGCGTCGCTCTGAGCCGCGGCACATCATCGTTACCGAACAGCGCCATGCCCCAGCGGATATGCGGGCCGATTCGGTCATAAAAGGCGACGTCCACGCCCGACGCCTGGGGATTGAGCGCGAACGTGTCCGGATGGACGTGCGGTACGTGGAGTCCCTCCACCAGTCCCTCTGCCACCGATTTCCAGTTGGCCTTGAGCGGCGCCTCGGGCAGCGAGGAGTAGTAGGTCATCTGAGCGCAGCCGAGTGCCGCCAGCTCTGAATCGAGTTCGCCCAGATGAGCGGCGACGTCGATCGGCCAGCCGGGAGTCAGCACGACCCAGACGAAGCCGTGCCGCTCTTCGCTGGGCAGTTCGACCAGTCCGAGGGTCGACAGGTCGAGTTGTTCATAACGATCGCGCAGCGGCATGCCGACCAGGCGACCTTTCGAATCGTAGGTCCAGGCATGGTAAGGGCAGGAAAAGCGCCGTGCGTTGCCGCAGCCGCGCGCCGGCTCCGCACCCCGATGTCGGCAATAATTGAGGAAGGCATGGGCGACGCCGTCCTCGTCTCGCGTGATGAGGATCGACCGGCCGACCGCGTTGCGCACCAGATAATCGTGCGGCCTGCTGATCTCGGAGGCCGCGACGAGCGCCAGCGGCGCGGTCTCAAAGATCGCCTTCTCCTTCGCCGCCAGCGCGGGATCGCGGTAATAATCCAGCGGAACGCGCATATACGCCTCGGCCATCTCGGGCTTCTGGCTTTCCACGATCGCCAAGGCCCGTTTCATCAGTCCGATGGCAACGTCCCGCTGCATATAACTACCCTTCGACTGCTTCCAGGCATTCGACGGCTTCCACGATCGAGCGCGCGTCCAACATCCGCACTGCCTCGGCATGGCGGGCAGCCTTGTACTCCGCTCTCGGTTTGGGCACGGCCTGGGGCCGGTTGGAGATCGCGCTGAAGACGACGTAGAGGATCCAGCGGGAATGGATCGACATGTTATGGCCGGAGCCGTGGATCATGTCGCCATGGAAAATCACGACGGTACCGGGGGCGCCGGTGACGGCCACTGGCTCGCCGAACCGGCCGACGATGTCGGCCAGCTTGTCTTTCGGCACCGGCATGGGCTCGCCCTGGTCCACGACCCGGCGGATAGCGGCGTCGATCTCGCTTTCGGCCAAATCCGGCTTGACCACGCCCAGTCTATGGCTGCCCGGGATAAAATAGAGGCACCCGCCAAGCTCGGTCGCCTTGTCCAGCAGAACCATGGAGGTCAGGATCTGGTGCGTCGGCGTGCCGTCCATGATGTTCCAGTTGGTATAGTCCTGGTGCCATTCATAGATCGCCCCGTCGAGCGCGGCCTTCGTGTTGCATTTGGTGTGATAGACATAGACATCCTCGCCCAGGATATCGCGCACGGGGCCCACGATGCGCGGCGACCGCACCAGCGCCCGATAGGCCGCGGACGCGGTGGGGCCGTTTTCCTCATGAAGGCCGTATAGGATCCGCGGACCGCCGGTCCGCTCGCGGACGACCCGCTCGTCCCTGATGTCGCTCACGCGGGCAAGCTCGCGTTTCAGGAGCGCAACCTCGTCCGCCGAAAGCAGGTCCGGGAAAACCAGAAATCCGTCGCGGGCGAACTCTTCGAGCTGATCTGCGGTCAGTTTCATGGGCTAGCAGAGACCTCCCTAGCGCGCCCCTACACTGCCCCTATCGGGCCATAGATCAAGCCTCCCCGAGATCTGGCGCTTGGGCGCAGAAGCTTGGATCTAAGTCTCGCACAGCCAGCCTGCGATGTGGAGGGGGCGAAACGAAGCCGCTAGGCTGCGGCGCGGCGGGCGGGACGCCGTGTTACGCCGGCGGGAACGCAGCGTGCAGATATTGCTGGAAGTCGCCAACGAGGCTGGCCCAGAGCTCGATCGCCGTGCGTAGGAACCCGCGCGAGACACCAGGAGCAACCAAGATATCAAAGTCGAGGCACACGAACCCCGGCTCCTGACTGACGCGGCCGAAGCGATGCCGGGCGTTCCAGTCGTTGACCATTTCCAAGGGCATCGGCCGGGCGACCCGCATGGTGACAACGAAGGCGAAATCAATATAGCTGGTCAGGCCGTCCTTGGGCGAAGCATTCGCAATTCCGCCAGGGCGGACATCGAACATCAGCCCGCCGGCGGCGCTGCCGATGATCGGGTTCCCCTGAAGGTCGGTGGTGATCTCGGCGCGCAGCCCGGCGTCGTGCAACAGCTCCTGGATCTCGCCCAGCGACATGGCGTCGACCAGACCGGGTTCGAGCGCGAAGTCCGGTTGCCGGACCGGCGGCGCCGTCTCGGGTTTCGCTGGGGATAGGGGACGGGATGTCGAAATTGTCATGCTGCCAGCCGAACCAGAGCCGCAACCGGCTGCATTGTTCTCCGCGACCAGCAGAGATTATCGTGGTAGCCGGCAAAGCCCAATAGCAGCCGATCGGAATCGCGCAATGCTCTCGAGCCGGCTCCCGCCGGCGAGCCTGCACCCAGCCGGCTCGATAGCGACCGGAAGCTCAGACCGCGTCCGCGCCTTTCTCTCCAGTGCGGATGCGTATGACTTCCTCGACGCTGGAGACGAAAATCTTCCCGTCGCCGATCTTGCCGCTATGCGCCGCCTGCTGGATCGCGTCGATGGCGCGTTCCAGCAATGAGTCGGCGAGCACGACCTCGATCTTCACCTTGGGCAGGAAGTCGACGACATACTCGGCGCCCCGATAGAGCTCGGTATGACCCTTCTGCCGGCCGTAGCCCTTGACCTCGGTCACAGTCAGGCCCTGCACGCCCACCTTGTTCAAAGCTTCTTTCACGTCCTCAAGCTTGAACGGTTTGATGATCGCTTCGATTTTTTTCATCTATCCGAACTCCTGATGGCCGGTGGATATATCCCTGTATCCGACGAGACGGCGCGAGGATAGGGAATCCCTGGTTCCCGGACCGCGCGTCAGCGGCCCGGGATCCCTTGTGTACCTTACGGGACGACTTCGCCGTGGAGGGCGAGGTCGAGGCCTTCGACTTCGGTTTCCTCGT